>JAWSVH010000232.1:0-2143 GCA_033852015.1 Desulfobacula sp. | reverse complement strand
CTCACAATATTATTTCCAATGCCTCATGCACCACCAACTGCCTTGCACCAGTGGCCAAAGTATTATTGGATAATTTTGGAATTGTGTCTGGAATGATGACCACCATTCATGCATACACCGGAGATCAGCGTATCCTTGATTTTCCTCACAAAGATTTGCGACGAGCCAGAGCTGCCGGATTATCCATGATTCCAACAACGACAGGTGCCGCAAAAGCGGTTGCCTTGGTTTTGCCAGAACTTGAGGGTAAGCTCAATGGTTTATCGGTGAGAGTCCCCACGCCCAACGTGTCCATGGTGGATTTTGTCGTAATAACCGAAAAAAGCGGTTTATCGGCAGAGGATGTAAATGATGCATTAAAAACCGCATCTCAGACAAATCTAAAAGATATCTTAGGATTTTGCGAAATTCCACTGGTATCCATTGATTTTAATTCAAACCCTTTATCCTCAATCGTTGATGCCCAGTGTACGGATGTCATCAATGGCAACATGGTAAAAATATACTCTTGGTATGATAATGAAGCAGGGTATTCTAACAGGATGATTGACCTTGCCATCCTGGTTGGAACATCTTTATAATTTAGCTGGAGGAAAAATGAGCAGGACTCCTTTAATTGCCGGTAACTGGAAAATGTACAAAACCGGTTCCCAAGCGGTAAAAACCGCAAAAGAATTGGCCCAACTTTGCACGAATATTTCAGAAGTGGAAGTAATGATAGCCCCCCATTTCCTTGCATTACAGCAGGTGACAGATTCCCTTACAGGAACACCAATCAAAACAGGGGCACAAAATCTTTACTTTGAAAATCAGGGCGCCTTTACCGGAGAAGTCAGTGCCGATATGATAAAATCTGCCGGGGCAGAATATGTGATCATCGGCCATTCTGAGCGGCGTCAGCTCTTTGGAGAAACAAATACATCTGTCAACAAAAAGATAAAATCTGCCATCCTGGCCGGCTTAAAACCCGTCTTATGCATTGGTGAAACAGAAACCCAAAGAGACCAGGAAAAAACGTTTCCGGTACTTGACAAGCAGGTGTCAGATGGGTTAAAAGGCTTTGGTCCTGATGAACTCAAAGACTTGGTCTTGGCTTACGAGCCAGTTTGGGCAATTGGCACAGGAAAAAGTGCCAACAAAGACCAAGTAAATGAAGTTCACCAGTACCTGCGTTCTTTACTTGAAAATTTATTTTCAAAGAACTTTGCCGACCAAAAGAGAATTCTATATGGCGGATCGGTAAAACCAGAGAATGCATCTGTTTTAATGGGTATTGAGGATGTTGATGGTGCTCTTGTTGGAGGAGCAAGCCTTGATGCAGATAAATTTATTAACATTATAAAATATAATGAATAGAAGATTATGACAACTTTTATATTAGCGCTACATGTTACTGTTTGCATCTTGTTAATCCTTATCGTATTGCTTCAAAGTGGAAAAGGCGCAGAAATGGGTATTTCCATGGGTGGTGGTTCAGGCCAAACCCTATTTGGAGCCGGTGGTCCCGCATCAATTTTGACAAAAGTCACCACCGCTGTTGCGATCATTTTCATGGTGACCTCCTTGACTCTGGCATATGTTTCAAAACACAAGGCCGAGACATCGATTATGAATACGACAACAACACCCGTCGAACAGACAACCGAATAAAGCTTTTTTTGGAATAAAATTTCAATGCCGAAGTGGTGGAATTGGTAGACACGCACGCTTGAGGGGCGTGTGGGGCGACCCGTGGGAGTTCAAATCTCCCCTTCGGCACCATAAAATATCAAAAAAGCTGCGGGCAGAAATTGTTCGCGGCTTTTTTTAATTTTATCAAAATGTCAGGTGCTCAATGCCAAAAGATAACAAAAGAAATTGTTTCAAATGCAAATTCTTTTATATTACATGGGACCCCCAACACCCAAATGGATGTAAAGCTATGGGCTTTAAAACCAAACAATTGCCAAGTGTTCTTGTGTTCCGGTCTTCAGGAAAACCCTGTCAAATATATAAAGAAAAAAACACCCAAGACACCTGATCAATCTTGAATTATTCTCAATCTTGTTTATATTACTCTATTATGAAGAAAATAAAGAACACAGAATTTCAAGATCAAAAGAAAATCGAAAAGGAACTGGGCGAGTTTCTAAATAAGAAATTT
>JAWSVH010000231.1:0-6049 GCA_033852015.1 Desulfobacula sp. | reverse complement strand
TCTGTTTATCCACACAAAAATAGGTTTTAGGTCCTTCTACATCGCCACAAACAATGCCGGATTCTTTTAACAGTTTCAGGTGTTGACTGATGGTGGATTGAGAATAGGGGAAAATATCAACGATTTGTCCGCAGACACATGTGTTGATTTCAATGAGGTGTTCAACAATCTTCACCCGTGTGGGATGTCCCAGGGCTTTAAAGATTTTTGAGATTTGTTCAGTATTGAGTTGTTGCTTGTAATCGTTCATCGCCTATTAACGATAAAGCACACATGCGAACGTGTCAACTAAAATATTTTTCTTATAAAAAATGCGAAGACCTGGTTTTTTAAAGTCGATCCTATTTGCAGCTATTTGGTTTGTTGTTATTTGGTCCGTTACTATTTGGATGTTTTGTATCCCGCATCCGTCACTTCTTTTATTGCTGTTTCGATCAGGGCATCATTGTCTGTCTTAAAGGTTGCTTTTTTACCTTCAAGATCTACAGACACATCACTGATACCTTCTATTTCTTCTAATGTTCGTTGAACCATGCCAGAGCAATGCCCGCAACTCATTCCTTCTACATTGAGTGTTACATTTTGTGATGTCATGCTATTCTCCTTTTTATTTATTTAAATATTATTGAATCATCATGTATAGGGGTATAATAATGATCAAAAAATATTCGTCAATACGAACTATAGTTAAGACAGTGGTGTAGAATGAAATCGACAAACAAATTAAAAATAATAAAACAAGACAACATCCCCTGGCAAAAGAGTCAAGATTGGAAGCAGGTTTTTGAGTCTATCAAAAGGATCGATAACCTGTACAGCCATAAGATGAAAACCATACGTAAGATGGCAAAACAGATTCGATGTCATTATGATCAGATATCAGAATCAATAGAAAAAGTATGTTTGCAGACCTGTCCAAATTGTACGGATATTTGCTGTATCCGGGCAACCATTTGGTTTGATTTTAAAGATTTGCTTTATGTCTATTTTGGTCTCGATACTTTTCCTGCGGCTCAGATTATTAAAAAAAGGTCTGCAACTTTTAGCGCTTGCAATTGTTTATCAAAAAAAGGGTGTAAACTTTTAAGAATGGAACGCCCCTTTGTCTGCACCTGGTATTTTTGTCCGGCCCAGACAACATATTTGTGTGACAATGATATAAGAGTGAAGATGGCCATTGATGATCATCTGAAAGAAATAAAGGCGCTTCGTCAGAAAATGGAAGACACCTTTATTTTAGTTGCATCAGGAAGAGACACTATCTTTTAAGGGGTATCCGCTATATTCAAGAATGGATTTTGTGACCCGTCCTGTTGCAATGAGCTGATCACCACAAAAAGCCTCGGCATCACAAAATGCCAGGCGCTTACCGATTTTGCGAACAGTTCCAGTCAGTATCAGGGGTTCATCAATGGGGGCCGCTCGTAACATAGAAACATGGATATCATGGGTGGCAGCATTCTGATTGTCTTGAATCATGGGGAGTAAGGCAACATAGGCTGCAAAATCAAGCACAGCGTATATAATTCCTCCGTGCACAACATTGGCAACATTGATGGTGTTTTCTGAAGGGCCAAAGGTTGCTTTAGAAAAGCCAGGCCCGTTTTCTAATAGCGTTAACCCTAAGAACTTATGAAAAGGCAAGTTCAGGACAAGGTCGATCCGTTTTGATACTTCTTCAGGGCTCATTTGTATTTTAAAGTTCATTATATTTTGAATCCTTTTTGTTGGTATTTGTTAAGAAAAGATATCCAGGCTTTATATTAAACCTAAGACAAATGGTAAAGTATCATTTAAAAAAGGTGCTGATTTGAGTTATTCTTTTTTGGTAGCTATAAATTTAACTATGTGTGTGATATGATATTAAATTCAAATGAAATTTTAAAAGGATGTATAACTTGAAAGAATTAAAAGGGTCACAAAAAAAATATTTGAGAGGGCTTGCTCATAATTTAAACCCATCTGCTTTAGTGGGTCAAAAGGGGATAACCTCGACACTAATAGAAGAAATTGATCTGGCACTTAATGCCAGTGAACTGATTAAGGTCAAATTTATTGATTTCAAGGGAAAAAATCAAAAAGAGGAACTGAGTCAGCAGATTACAAAAGAGACTCAATCTCATATTGCTGGCATGATAGGACATGTGTTGATTCTATATCGCCAGAATAAGGATGAACAAAAGCAGCACATTAAGCTACCTTAAAAATTCCACCGCTCTTTTTTCTGACCAGTACAGATTATTCTCATTAAAGGAAATAAATCCTACATGGCCACCCGATTTTGGGACTTGCAGTGTTATATTCGGGTTTTCATCTGCTTCTTTATATGGAAAGCAGGCGTTGGGTAAAAAGGGATCATTTTTAGCATTGATAATCAGTGTGGGAATATCAATATTGGGGAGGTGGGGTTTGCTGGAGCATTTTTCCCAATAGTCGAGCGCGTTCTTAAACCCATGGATGGGAGCGGTGTAGGCATCATCAAATCCTTTAAAGTCTTTTATCTTATGGTAGTTTTTATCATCGATTAAACCGGGCATAAGTTCCATCTTTGCTTTAATCTTTTGGTGCAGCAGCACTAAAAATCGTTTCATATAGAGCTTGTTTGATAGTTTGGCAAGGCTTTTGGAACCCTCTGTTAAGTCGCAGGGAACTGAGAAAACGATGGCTCTTTTGATGATGGGATCTGGTTGATCTTTTCCAAGATGTAAAAGAGTCAGATTTCCACCAAGGCTGAAACCGACAAGGGCAATTTCTGTATATGGGGATTTATTTTTCGCATGATCAATGACCCAGGCCAGGTCATCTGTCACCCCGTTATGATATAAGCGAAGCGTTCGATTGGGCTGCCCACTGCATGACCTGTAATTCCAGGCCAACACATCCCACCCGTTGTTATTTAAAGCCTTTACCATTCCCTTTACGTATGCTCTGTCTGTGCTTCCCTCAAGGCCGTGAGATATGATCGCAAGCCTTGATCTGTTTTGGGTTGACCAGTCAAGATCAAGAAAGTCATTGTCAAAGGTAATAATTCTTTCCCGTGTATAGTGAACACTGTTTATTCGGCGAAAGAGGACAGGGAAAATTGTCTGGAGATGGCCATTTTTTAAAAAAAAGGGTGGGGTATATAAATTATCCGGCACGAAGACACTCCTTATTTTACACTGTTTAATTGTTAACAAATTTGATATATTATTTTTTTCATATTGTAAAATTTAAATTTTAATAAGGATATAGTAACGCTCATGAAAGTTGGAATTGTCGGATTGCCCCAGACAGGCAAAAAAACATTGTTTCAGATTTTGACGGGAAATGAGATTACTGAGCCGTCTAAAGCATTTAAACCTGTTCCCGGAGCAGCTGATATCCTGGACTCTCGATTTAACCAGCTGGTGGATATGTATGAACCCAAAAAAAATGTTCGGGCAAGAATTGATCTTGTTCTGTTACCAAAAATGGAACCCGAAACCATAGCTAAGGGTGAAATTTTCAAGGACATTGCTGACATGGATGCTATCTGTCATGTGGTTCGGGCTTTTGAAGATGATGCAATTTATCATGCACAGGGATCTGTGGATGCACTCAGGGATTTTGAGATGGTGAATTCTGAGTTGCTTATGCATGATCAGATATTTGTTGAAAAAAGAATTGAGCGTCTTGAAGTTATGGTCAAGAAAATTAAAGATGAAGATCAGCAAAAAGAGCTGGTTTTGATGAATAAGCTAAAAAGCTTTCTTGAAGAGGAAAAACCGCTCAGATTGATTGAGCTTTCTGAAGATGAAGAAAAACTCATTCGAAGTTATCCGTTTATTACACGAAAAAAATTGGTCATCGGGGTAAATGTTTCGGAAGATGATCTGGGGAATGACACACTTTTATCCAAGTTTCAGAAAAGTTGTGAAATCCTGGATATGGAAGTCATGCTGGTATCTGCAAAGGTAGAAGCAGAAATTGCTTTGCTGGATACCCAGGAAGAAAAGGATGAGTTCCTTGAAGATCTGGGCATAAAAGAAACCGCCCTTGAAAGTCTGACAAAATTATGCCTGAAATCACTGGATTTGATTTCTTATTTTACTGTGGGAAAGGATGAAGTTCGCCAATGGCTCGTAAGAAAGGGATCTAATGCTCCTGAAGCTGCGGGTGTAATTCATTCTGATCTTGAACGGGGGTTTATCCGTGCAGAATTGTTTAAGTATGACGATCTGATAGAAGAAGGAACTGAAGCAGATCTTAAAAAGGCGGGTAAAATTTATGTTGAAGGTAAAGAATATATTGTGGCCGACGGAGATATTTTAAATATTCGTTTTTCAGTTTAACAAAAGATCGATCTTTTTACCAGGTACCATATGGGCGTACAATAGATGAAAGGCCCAGTTTTTGTTTTAATGAAGCGGCAGTATTTTGGGTCGCTTTTTTATTGGGATAGTTGCCGGATCTTACCATATGCCAGATCCGGTTTTGTGCATCTTTTAAAACTAATACTCGTGAATCAAATCCATTTGAAATGAGTTTTCTTTTCATCCTTTGTGCATTATCCGAGCTTAAAAAGGCTCCCAATTGAAGCGCATGTCCCTTCTTTTGTCCGGGGTCTTGCGCCGGTTTTTGCAGAGATTCTTTTCTCTGGGTTGGGGGTGTGTCGATTTTGACGGGTGCATTAGATAGATCAATTGAATCATTTTGGGTCTGTTTGGCCGTTTGTTTTGAAGCTTGATCTGGTCGTTTAACGTCTTGGGTATTGTTGGTTATCTTTTTTCGGAGCTGTGATAGTTTATCGACGGCATAGATATTCTTCGGGAATTTTTGGATGGCCTCTTCATAGGTTTCAATGGCCTCGATGTCATTTCCCTCATCACTTAGAATGTCGGCCTTGTAACAGATTGCCCAATAAAAGTCCGGTTTGATTTCCAAAGTTTTTGAAAGATCATCAAGCGCTTTTTGGTTTTGTCCAAGTTCCGTGAGACAAAGTGCCCGGTTAAAATATGCGATGTGGTTTTCCGGAGACATTTCAATTTCAATATCATAACTTTTGATGGCTTTTACATACTCCTTTTTATAATACCAGGCCACACCTAGATTGCTGTAAAGTCCTTTAAGTTCGGGGAATAACTCTTCGGCTTTGCCGAAATCCTTGATGGCCGAATCAAATTTTTCTAATTTCATATAGGTAACACCACGATTTTTATATGCATCCGCATTTTTTGGGTCAAGTTCAATTAGCTTTGTGAATGTGTCGAGGGCCTTCTGGTGTTGACCTTGTTTGAAATATTGAATGCCTGAATCAAAAAGTTCTTTTTCCGATTGTGCACATAATACAGTAGAAAAGCAGATGAACAATACGGCAAAAAATAATATTTTTTTCAAAAGGACTCCCTTTTTTGTTTGTTTTCATGTGAATTATTATATTATATAAATCACCATGTTAAATTCAATAAAAAAATATTTTAAAAAGGTAAAAGAAGAGACATCGGAAGAATCTTCTATTTATTCGCCAGGGTCTGTTTCGGTTCAGGGTATCGGCATCAGCGGTATAGCGTCGGTTCGACGGCCCAAAATATGGACGGGTGTGGATTTGGATGGTACATTAGCGTATTGGAATTCAACCAGTTCTGTTGATAAAATTGGCAATCCGATACCTGCGATGCTGGCGTTGGTTAAAAAAATGGTCAATAACGATATTCGGGTTAAAATTTTTACGGCAAGGGCTCAGGATCCAAAACAATTGGTCATGATTCGAAAATGGCTTAAAAAAAATGATTTGCCTGAGCTTGAGATAACAAATGTTAAAAATTATAATATGCAAAGACTTTATGATGACAGATGTATCCAGGTAGAAAGAAATACCGGTCGTTTGATTAGCGATAAATAATTTTTCAGGGATAAAAGACTAATAGATGCTCAGCCAAATTTAAGCTGACCTAAAGCTATGGGGAGATGGAAAAAGAGTGAAATATATTTATTATATTATTTTCGTGGTATTCGTTTTTACTGGCCTTGCCGCATATGGTCTATTCGATTCCAATCTTAAAGTTTCAAAGCCATTCATGTCAATCAA
>JAWSVH010000008.1:0-53894 GCA_033852015.1 Desulfobacula sp. | reverse complement strand
CGTTTATGTTTGATGTGGAACGCGAGCTTTATAAACTTGGAATTCCAGCAAAAACCCGACATAACGAAGTTGCTCCCGGACAATTTGAGATTGCACCTGTTTTTGAGACAGCCAATCTTGCCACCGATCATCAGCAGCTTGTTATGGTAACACTTAAGAAATTTGCTAAAAGACATGGCATGGAATGTCTTATGCACGAAAAACCGTTTGCAGGGGTTAATGGTTCTGGTAAACATTGTAACTATTCCTTTGGAAATGTAAGCCAGGGTAATCTTCTTGATCCGGGTGCCACACCCCATGAAAATGCTCAGTTTCTTGTGTTTTGTGCTGCTATTATTCGGGGTGTTCATAAGTATGCAAAGGTCTTGCGCGCAGTGATTGCTTCTGCATCCAATGATCATCGCCTTGGCGCAAACGAAGCACCTCCTGCTATTATTTCAATCTTTCTTGGTGAGCAGCTTGCGGATGTTTTTGAACAGATCCAAAAAGGCGGGGCAACCTCTTCTAAAGAAGCAGGTGTTATGAACATTGGTGTTGATGCGCTTCCTGATCTTCCAAAAGATGCGGGTGACCGTAACCGTACAAGTCCTTTTGCTTTTACAGGAAATCGTTTTGAATTCAGGGCGGTGGGTTCTGATCAGTCTGTTTCCGGTCCTCTTGTGGCAATGAACACCATTTTTGCTGATTCCATTGATTATGTTGCAACGAAAATTGAAAATGCAACAGGTGGTGACCCCTCAAAACTCAATGCTGCAGTTCAGGATGTAATTAAACAAATTATTGATGAACATGGTGCTATCATTTTTAATGGTGATAATTATGCTGATGCATGGCATCAAGAGGCTGAAAAAAGAGGGCTTCCAAATCTTAAAACAACACCTGATGCTTTGCCTGCCCTTGTTGACGCGGATGTTCTTGAAATTTTCAGCAAATATGAAGTGCTTTCCAATGATGAAATGGAAAGTCGTTATGAAATTTACCTTGAACAGTATATTCTAAAAATTGACGTTGAATCTAAAACCACTGCTGAAATGGCTAAATCGATTATTTATCCTGCCGCAGTTCGTTATCAGACTGAGCTTGCTGATAGTTGCCTTAGCATGAAAGAACTTGAGGTGGATTATGATGATTCAACCTTAAAAGAGACAGCAGGGCTTATAATAGATCTTAAAACTGGTATTAGCGAACTCGAAACGCTTATTGCCCAAGAAGAAAGTGATGAGCTTGCACAAGCAAAAATGTGTTGCGATAAAATTCTTCCTGCAATGCTTAAGGTTCGTGAATCTGCTGATAAACTGGAAGGTATTATTGCTGATGATCTTTGGACTCTTCCTAAATATCAGGAAATGCTTTTTATCAGGTAATATTTTTATTCGGTAGTATTTTTATTTGGTAATTATCAGTTTACAAAAATAAAGAAGGCCTGAATCGTTATTGCGGTTCAGGCTTTTTTTTATCAAACTAAAATGATTTTCCAAAAGAACAAACGGGATATGTACACGTATCACAATCCTGGCATAGCCCACCATGAGATAGCTTGGCCATATCTCTATCATCAGGTTGTTCGCCAGCTAATAGTCGGGGTAGTACAAGATCAAAGACCGTAATTTCATGGTAAAGACCACATGCGGGGATACCAACAATAGGAATATCTGCTTTGTAGGCCAGTTGAAACATAGCACCGGGCAAAACAGCGGCACTGTAAAATAACTTATCTACTCCGGCATCTTTGATGGCAAATCGGGTAATATCATCTGGGTCCACAGACATTCCACCGGTGGTAATGATAAGGTCGGTATCTTTTGTTAAATATTCTTTAAGAACTTTTGAAATCACATCTCGATCATCAGGAAGGATGGTACATTCGACCAGTTCAGATCCATAGGAGAGCATTTTTTTTCTAACAATGGGCTCAAACTTATCTTTAATCAGACCATTGTAGACCTCACTGCCAGTCACAATCAGTCTGGCTTTCATTTTTCTGAACTTTTTAACTTCAAAAATAGGGGCATTAATTTTTGCAATTTGAACAGCTTCGCTTAGAACAGACCGGTCGATTACTAGAGGGATTGCTCTGGTTCCAGCAAGTTTTCCGCCTTTTTTTACCGGAGTGTTGGTGTGAATGGAAGCGCACATGACATCCGGGATCATATTAAATTCAACAAGTGCATCTACATTAATTTTTAAAAGTCCGTCATGGGCAGCAAGAAGTTCAAGTTTGCCTTCTTTGGGAATGTCTTTGTGAATAATACCATCGCCGGCAAGTGCTTTAACCAATTCTAGTACTGCTTCATCTTCATGGGCTTTGGTTTCATCCAAGTCGAGGATATATAAATGCCGTTTGCCAAGCTTCATTAGATGACAAATATCTTTTTGTTTGACGGTATGTCCCTTTGGGAATGCAACACCCTTGAATTCATCTTTTCTTATCTCGGTGATATCATGGGCCAGGCTCAAGCCAACGGCATCTTCAACCCTGATTTTTTTATATGCATGATCGTGTTTGGACATTAATTCTCCGATATTAACAAATTTTAACGATGCTCACTATAAGCATCTTCATAATTTTTTTCAATAATTAAAGCAGGTTTTAGCAGCATTGTTATAACAAACATACCCAGTCCCACGATTCCGACAGTGATAAATAATTCAACACTGCTAGGTGAGTAGCTGACAATTTCACCCATGGGAGAAGGAACCAATCCGGGTACAATAAGTCCTATCCCTTTTTCAATCCAGATACCCACGATTAATAGAATCAGTGCAGGTAATAAAAAAATCTGCCTCTCTTTAAAAGGATTAAACGCTAAAATGAGTGTTCCGATCAGGTTAATCGAGATCGCTGTCCAAATCCATGGGACCAGTGAATTATGTCCATCAAGTCCAAAAAATAAGTACATGGCGGATTGGCTGTGGTGGGTAGGGAAATAAAATTCTTTAAAGATTTCAGAAAAAAGCATTAAAAGGTTTATAATTGCGGCAGATACAATGATGATCCGAAGTTTATTAAATATTTTGTTTTCAATTTTATAGTCGGTTGTAGAATTTACGATATGAAGAACCAGTGAAATAATTGCAGGTCCTGCAGCAAATGCAGAGGCTAAAAATCTGGGCCCCATTAAAGGATTGTTCCAGAATGGTCGTGCAGGAAGCCCCTGGTAAAGGAACGCTGTGACCATATGAATGGCCACAGCCCATCCAATTGAAAGAAAAACAAAAGGTTTATAGTATTTCCCCACAGGTTCTTTGCCTTTGTAATGACAATAGACAATATAAGCCGGAATCAAGGCATTCAGTGCAAGGTATCCATTAAGAACAAGGATATCCCAGGCAAGAAGAGAAGATGGAAAATTTAATTGGCCGATACCGGGTATCAGGTGCCAGGCCTGCATGGGTCTTCCTAAATCAACAAAAACAAAACTCATGCACATGACAAGTGCACCGACTGCGACCACTTCACCGATAATGACAACTTTGTGAAGATCTTTGTCATTAAAAACGTAGGATGGTAAAATCAACATTACAGCCGCCGCAGCAACCCCTACCAAAAAAGTAAAATTGGAGATATAAAATCCCCAGGATACTATATTTGACATGTTTGTGGCTGAAAGCCCAAGTTTAAATTGGAGAAAATATCCGTAAACGCCGATTAACATCAGGCATACCAGTATGCATAAGTAGATCTGATATCCAACAGAACCGGACAGATTCCACAAAAGGGCATCTTTGGCAAATGAAAACAATCCTTTTGAAGTTGTATCTTTTTTCATATTGATATCCTTAAGGAGTAATTAATCAATAAAATACCAGAACTTGGGATCTGTACCCAGGTCTTCTTTAAGCCGGTATACTTTTTTATTTTCCAGAACAAACCTGATTTCACTGTCTGGGTCCAGGAGATTACCAAAGACCCTGGCTCCAGTAGGACAGGCCTCTACGCAGGCGGTTACTTTACCTTTTCGGCTTCTCTGTATGCAAAAGGTGCACTTTTCCATCATGCCTCTGACACGACTTCGATTCCCCAGGTAGTGTTGTTCTTTTGTTATTTCATCTTTTGGGATCTGGGGCTGGTTCCAATTAAACCGTCGCCCCCAATATGGGCAGGCGGCCATGCAGTATCGGCACCCAATGCACCAGTCATAGTCCACGACCACAATACCATCCGGCTCTTTCCATGTGGCTTTGGTGGGACATGCTTTTACACAGGGAGGATTTTCACATTGAAAACATTGGACACCCATGTAAAAATGGCCTTCTTTGGGGACCATATGAAAATATTTACCTTCACCTTGGTCTGGTGACATCTGGCCATGTTCCATTTCAAAAATTCGAATATATTGAGTGTTGGATTTGCGATCTATGTTGTTCTCTTTAACACAGGCTTGAACACATTCCATATAGCCTTCACATCGGGTAACATTAAACGCATATCCATACAGGACATTTTCGGCAGGTTGGGTTGTATCAATATTTACCGTAATATTCTGTTTGAGCTTTGCAAGCTTTTCCAGTCGGGAAACGGTTTGATCCCTTTCAGCTTGAGTCATTAAGCGATAATGTTTTTTGAAATACTCGGTAAATTCCATCGCAAAGGCTTCAGAACTTCCCAATAGACCCTTGCCTTCACAGCCAACGGTTACAGCAGTACCACCAACGATAGCTGCAGATGCTGCCCCTTTGAGAAAGGTTCTTCGGTCTATTTTTTTCTTTTTATCAGAATCCATAAGATCGTCCTATTATTTAAGCGGAACAGAATATGTTGTAGGCCATCTTTTCTCAAACCGTGGAGAGTGCGGGTTGTGACAAGAGGTGCAATTTTTAACCACCCTTTCTCCAGCCCAATAAGTTACGCGCTTACCATGGGCACCACCGATCCAGTCTTTTTTCTGCCTGAAATGACATTGTCCGCACATATTATAGGCGTGATCTAAATCAATTTTGGTTCCTTTGCCTGTTACCAGAAAATCTCGATCATTCTCATTGTGACAGGTGTTGCAGGTAAGTGGATTTTTTTTATCTCCATGAACAACTTTTATATCGGCATGGGAGATATCAGCGGCATTAGAGATGAGTACTTTTTTGTTATTGTGGCAAGTACTACATTTGAAGCGTTTGATCTGATTTTTGCGAGCCTCTGTATAAAAGAGTCCCCCCTGATATTCCATGGTTGCCTTTATGATATTTTTAGGGACAGGTATGGTATTATCAACTTGTTTTGACTTGTCAATTTTTGTGACAGCTTTTTTAAATTTAGATGTCACATCCTCTTGTTGATTTGAAAAAACAGGAGAAACATAAAAAAAGAGGAGAAGTCCCGAAAAAATACAAAAAAGGCTCTTTTTACATATTGGGTTTTTCATACCACCTCTTTATTTTTTATCGGGTTGAGTTCGGGTAAAGAGTGTTTTTATTTCCTCTGGCACATGACATTGTCGGCAATTGCCCCGCATGGGATGTTCTACCCGAATGGAAACGACAGTTCCCGGGCCCACATGGCACGCAATGCAGTTTTCTCTCATCTGAAGTGGATGTGCAATCGGTGGGGGTGATCCTGCCAATGCAGATCTTCCCAATTTTGGTGGTTGAACACTTACCCAGTCGATGTCCTCGAAAAGTTTGGTTGTGATCGTTTTCATATGACATTGTCCACAATACGTATGTTGGGGGTGGGGTGTCACCGGTGTAAAACGATTCATACTTTGGGTGAATCCACCCCGTTCATGGCATGAAATACAGGTTTGCTCAGCACCCTTTTCAACGACCATATCATGGGGAATCACTGGTGGAGAACCCGGATATTGCCGCAGAGAATAATAATAATTTAAAGTTCGGGCGGTAGAATTTCCTTCCATATAGGCCGGTGTTGTTTGAGAGTAGGTCGAATAGAATTGTTTGGCGTTGTGATCAAAATCTGAAGCAGGCAGTTTGTTAACTTTTGCCAGCACTTGAGTGGTGTTAACAGAGAATGCAAGAAAAACAATAATGGGCAAAGAAATCACCCCTAATATTGCGAACAAAAAAAATAATTTCCCTGGTTTAAGGTCTGGTTTAGGGCCTGGCTTTTGATCTGATGTTTCCATTAGACTTTCTCCAGTTTGACCGCACATTTTTTATAATCCGGTTGTTTGGATATCGGGCAAAAAGCATCCAAGGTGACTTCATTGATCAGATAACTTTCATCAAAGAATGGAACAAAGACCATTCCTTCTGGTGGGTTCCCACGGCCATTGATGAGGGCCTTCATGACAATAGATCCTCTCCTTGAAGAAATCTTGACCTTGGAATTATTAACAACGCCTAAGGTCTTGGCATCACTTGGATTTATTTCTACATAAGATTCCGGAACTGCTTTATGAAGAATAGGAATTCTTCTGGTCATCGATCCGGTATGCCAATGCTCTAAAACCCTGCCGGTATTTAACCAGAACGGGTATTCTCTATCGGGTGATTCAGCTGGTGGCTCGTAGGGTCTCAGCCAGATCCAAGCTTTGTGATCAGGTTTTCCATAAAAATCAAAATCTTTATCCTTACAGGCAGGGTCATACTTGCCATTATACCGCCAGCGGGTCTCTTTTCCCTCAACGTATGGCCACTGAACACCTGAACGTTCCCTTAAAACTTTATAGGGTGCCATGCGGTGTTTTGGGGTGTCATGGAATTGGGTATATTCGTTCCAGATATCTTCGATATAGGTTTCCTGGCTCCATGGGAATTGTTTTTCAAATCCCATGCGTCGGGCGACCTGTATAAGCTGCCAGGTATTGCACATGGCTTGTCCCGGTTTTGGTACCAATTGGTTGTTGTGCTGGGTTCGTCTTTCTGAGTTTCCAAAGAAACCTTCCCTTTCAATCCAGAGGGCAGACGGTAAAATAACATCAGCAATGTCTGAGGTTGGGGTTGGATAGATTTCAGATACCACGATAAACCGGCCATCTTTTTTGGCGCCATCACGATAGCGTTTTAAATTTGGCATGGTTACCATAGGATTAGTAACTTGAATCCACATGAAATTAATATCCCCCCGATCAAGGGCTCGGAACATTTCTACGGTATGGTAGGTCGGTTTGGGGTCGATATTGGTTTCCGGAACGCCCCAGATTTTTGCGGCCATTTTCCGGGAGCTTTCTTTCATTACCACGCCGTGTGGCAATTTATGGGTTAACGTTCCAACTTCTCTTACTGTGCCGCAGGCACTGGGCTGACCGGTCAAGGAGAAGGGACTGTTCCCTGGAGAAGAAATCTTACCCGTTAACAGATGGATATTATAGACCAGGTTATTTATCCAGGTGCCCCTTGTATGCTGGTTCATACCCATGGTCCAGAAGGATGTTACTTTTTTTTGAGGGTCTCCATAGAGCGCAGCCAGATACTTAATATTTTCAGCAGATACTCCGGATATCTTTTCTGCCATTTCAGGTGTATAATCTTCAAGAAATGTTTTGAATGCTTCAAAATCGACATTTTCTTGTTTGTCTTTAAATTTAAAATGGTCTTCAGTCCCATATCCGATATTTGTTTTGCCTTTGTGGAAGGAAACATGTTTGGAAACAAAATCCTGATTGACCCAGTTGTTTTTTATGATTTCATAACAAATGGCATTGGCAATGGCCAAATCAGATTGAGGGTTGAAAAGAATGGATTTATCAGCAGCAAGGCTGGATCGAGTGGATCGGGTGGTTAGGTCAATGATTTCAACATGACCCTTGGATTTCCGATTGGCCAGCATTCTGGAAAATAATACCGGATGCATTTCTGCCATATTGTTTCCCCAGGTGATAAAGACATCGGCATTGTCAATATCTTCATAGCATCCCATGGGTTCATCAAGACCAAAAGAGGTCAGGCAGCCGGTAACAGCGCTGGCCATGCAGAGCCTTGCATTGGCTTCAACATTATTGGTTCCGATACATCCTTTGAAAAACTTGGAAGCAGCATAACCATCTGGAATAGACCATTGGCCTGATCCATAAATTGACACAGAATCTTTGCCTTTTTCTTTTATGGATGATTTCATCTGGCTGGCCACAATATCCAGCGCCTCTTCAATGGGTGTGGGGACCAGTTCACCATTTCTTCTTACATAGGCGGTTTTAAATCGGTCTTTACCATACAGGACCTGCACAGAATGATAGCCTTTTACGCAACAAAGCCCTTTGTTGACCGAACAATTGGGGTCACCTTTTACAGCAACGGCTCTTTCTCCAGATACACCGACAAGAAGTCCACACCCAGTTCCACAGAAACGGCAAGGGGTTTTGCTCCATTGAATGGAACCTGCAGGAAGTTCACTGGGTTTCCAGCCAGCGAAAATGATTCCCGGAAACATGGTTGTCGCAGCGATCGCTGCACTATTCAGAGCCATGGATCTAATAAAATCTCTTCTGGTAATCGTCATGTGCCGCTCCTTATTATTGATAATATCATTATATTTTATTAATCTGTATGTCCAAAAGTCATGCTTAAAGATTCTAGAGAATCCAATTCCTTGATGGTATCCATAAGGGTTTTATTGGTTTCCTCATCCGGGGTGTCGGTCAGGAGAATTAATACTTCCTCGTTCTGAGATGGTTTAACTTCACAATATTCCATTGTGGAAAGGTCTTTAATCAATTGGTCTTTCATGCTCTTTTCAGGGTAGACTAAAAAACTAAATATCGGCACAGGTTTTCCTTTATTTAAAGATTTTACTTTATTTAAAGATTTTACTTTATTTAAAGATTTTACTTTATTTAAAGATTTTACTTTATTTAAAGATTTTACTTTATAATAGTTGTTTATCGGTACCACAAAAGAGCAGTTTAACGCAATACGTATTCTGCGAAAAAAAATCTTTCATTTTCTTACCATAACCCTCTGAATTCAAAAAACAAAATATATATTAAAGATGTTGCGATTCTGTTACACTTGTTACATGGATTTAAGTTCTATATTAAATTTGTATGGTTTTTATTTTGTTGTAATATGCTACACCTGCACATGCATGGCAAAGGGGCGTGCCATTTGAAATGATTTCTTTGGCATCTCTGATAATAATTCCGCATTCTTCACAGGCGGTTTTATAATTTGCCGGTCCTGGCATGTCTGATTTTTTTATCGTTGTTTGGACCTGGGTAACTTCAAAGAGCTCAGAAAGAGGCATGATTTTATAGGCTTCAAGCTGTTGGGAATGGGGGTTTTCAATGTCGGGAGCGTATTTTTTTGCAGTTTCACGAGAACTTTCCGTTGATAAAATTCTGAATGCTTTATGGGTTTCAAGGTTGACAAAAGTTGCTGCCATGATGCCGTAATCTTTAAACTTTAATGATCGTCTACCTAATTTTACTCCGGTGACAAAAGAAATAGCATCGGTGGCACAGCGATCAATTTCCACATAAACAATAAGTTTTTTGATGTCCTGGGTGCCTTTTGGATTTTTAAGTCCTATCAAATCCAATCCGAGCATGGCCATGCGAACACCGATGACCTGACCCGGACAAAGGTGCCCATGTTCTTTGGCAGAACCCTCTAAAAGTTGTTCAAAATCCGTCATACTTTCTTTATTGTAAAACCTTAAATTACCATGGTTAAAACCTTGTATTAAAATACAATACACCAATCGTTCTTAAAATGCACTTTTTTATCTGAAGGGTTGTGTAAATGGTTCAGCTTTTCTCTGCCTTTACCATAATTACATATTTGGAATATTTTTTTGTTTTTTCATAAATGCTCCGCTTGTTATCGCTTGGGAGGTAACTTAGATTGTTCAAGTTTTTTTTGTTTTTTTTTAAAATATTCAGGATATAGCTCTTCTGTGCAATCCGGGCAAATGCCATGGCTGAACTGTGCTTCTGAATGTTTTTGGATATATGTTTCAAGATGATTCCAATACCCTTGGTCATCTCTTATTTTTTTACAGCTGGCACAAATGGGTACGATTCCCTTTAATGTTTTTATCTCGTCTAGGGCATTTTTTAAATCAATAATTAATTGCTCTTTTTCTTTTTCAATAGCCTTGCGTTCTGAAATATCCCGGATGATTCCAACAGTATTCCATACGTCATGCGCCTTAAAAGAAGATATAGACAGTTCAATCTCAAATTCACTGCCATCTTTTCTTAGGGCGGATAATTCCACTGTTTTTCCAATGACAGCGCCTTGACCATCATCCTTGAAATTTATAAATCCTTTCTTAAAATCATGCAGGTATTTAGATGGAACCAGAAGCTGGTGAAGATCTTTTCCTTCAACCTCTTCCCAGGTATACCCGAATATTTTCTGGGCGGCTAAGTTCCAAAAAACAATCTCTCCTTTATGATTCATTTGAATAATGGCATCATTGGCAGAAGAACTTATTTTTTCAAATCGCTCCTCATTGATTTTCACAGCTTCTTCAGTTTGTTTGCGTTTTGTTATATCGGTAATAATACCAACCAGGCCGGCAACATTGCCATCATTGTCAACAAGAGCTGCCTTGTCAAAAATAACATCCAGCATTTGATCGTTGTTGTTTTTTGCTTTCCATTCATAGTGTTGCGTACCGCGCTTTTCGAGAAGCTGAACATCCATTTTATGGTATTTGTCCGCAATCTCCTTGGGGCCCAGATCGTAAACAGTTTTCCCAACAATATCACTTCGATTCTGACCTAAAAGCTGAACAAATGCTTCATTGCATCCTAAATATACCCCGTTTTCATCTTTATAGAATATTGGGTTGGGAAGTGTTTCGAAAAGCAGATTCAAAAAATTTAGTTTTAGTCGCAATTGGTTAACTATCTCATTTTGAGTGTGCAATTTCTCATTTAAGTGACCGGCTTCTATGATTAAAGTTTCTTTGCTTTTTGTTTTCATACCCCTCCATAAACTTTTGGGTTGAGAACTTGTTAAGCTCTTTATTAAAGCATCTGACATAAAGCTTGGTATCAATGCTATCTGTGTCAAGGGTAAAAGTCCTTGATCTAAATCAAATACAATGCTGAAATTTTTTGATAAGTTTAATGAGATGTGGGTTTTTACAGCAAAGGGATTCTCTTTTGCCCTTCAAGCTTGCGGCCCTATTCAGTCGATATTCTTTATTGGCGCTTCATGCCTCTTGCTGGTGGTGGACCGGTCGGAGCCTCATCTTCAGAAATATAGTTGTCTTGATTTTTATCAAATTGTTTAAAATGTTGGGGAGGTCCATCAAATTCTGATTTGGAAACTTTACCATCACCATTGCGATCCAAATGATTGATAAATCTTTTTCCTTTTGAAGAGGATTGGCTTTGATCGCTAAAGCCGGATTGCTGTTTTTGCGGTGGCATGTTCTGTATCTGGTTCATGGGTTGGGAACTTTTGCTACTGCCTGCTATTTTTATCGTAAACGGATATGCATTTTCATCTATTTTGGGAGCAGTTGATATTTTAATTGCTGATCCGCCACGAACCAGACGGACATAATTATTTATCCGAACCCAGTCTCCTTGGGGCCCTCTTGAAATATTACCTTGGCCTGATTTCGGATCACTTCTCTGGGCACCTGCACCATGGACATCCATACTGGTATTATGCATTTTACCCATGGCTCTTCCAAAAGATATGTAAACTGCATGGTTGCCAGGTTTGGGTCCGTCAAGATGTGTGGTTGATGTCCAGAAATATGGATAATCCCTTTGTCCTTTTTCATTTTGTATGGTTGAGATATTAAACAGAGGATCAATAGCAGCTGAGTTTGTAGTATCCGGAGATCGGGTATAGTTAACAATATATTGAAGTTCCTTGGCATTGGGTAGCCGCCAATCATCATACTCGGCATGTTTAAAAATTTGGGCATAACTTAAAGCATCTTTCCAATCCATGCCTTTGCCACTGTCTGTTTTCATCCACATCAAACCTGTGGCAGTGTCTGTAATGGTTCCATTATTGTTGTTCTTAAAATTGTTATTTCCATAAGCATTTCCCCTGACATACCGTGCATAAAATTTCTTTTCAGGGCGGTTGCCACGATTGCTTGAATATCCATATCCTTTGATCCGGCCATCGGCAAAATTGACACCAAATAATGTAAGTGACCCGTTCATGGTTGTACTGACATATTTTGTTGAACTTAACCATTGGGCATCAATATATCGTTCTCCACCTGCAATATTTCCAAATTGAAATTCAAAATAATCTGTATTGATATAGGGAATGGCATTTGTAGGGATGCTTGTAAGGTCTCGACCGTTAAAACCGGTGTTCCCGCTAAAGTTTATCAGTGAATATAACTCTTTTATATTGGGTACCCGCCAGTCTGAATATCCTCCCAATGTCATCTTTTCTGCAATTTTGTGTGCTTCAATAAGGCTTGTTTTTGTCGGGTCTACAGCTTTTGACCATATTAATCCAGTAACAAGGTCGGTAATCGTTCCATTGCCATTATCGTTATATGCCATTAAGTTGCTTTTGTACTGGGCATCTTGTCCATAATAGGGACTCTCATCTTTTGGGTAGGTTATTTGCCCGTTATTGTTGTAACAACTTGTTTGACCCGTATCTGTCATGGGTTGGGAAACCTGCGTGGTTGCACCACTAAAGTTATAGAATATGAATATTATTAGTATAATCAAAACAATCGAAGCTATAAATTGATTTGTTTTTTTAATTTGAATAAACATATTGATTCCTCCCATTTTGTTTGGCTTTGTATAGTGCTTCATCTGCTTTTTTATATAAAGTATCTATGTCAGAATCTTCTTCCGGATTTAATGTTATTAGTCCCATGGAGATGGTGACCACACCCGGCGGGTTGAGTTCATGGATAACGGCCAAATCCTGAATGTGTTGCCGTGTTGTTTGGGTTATCGTTTTTGCCTCTTCAGGACTAGAAACAAGAGCCAAAGCACCAAATTCTTCTCCACCCAATCTAAATGCAAGATCAGAACGCCTTTTGAAAATTAAATTCAAAGATTCACCAATAGCTGTAAGGACCTTATCTCCTTCAGGGTGCCCATAGGTGTCGTTGTATTTTTTAAAATTATCAACATCCATAAGAATCAATGTCAGAATCTTTTTCTCTTCCTTAGATCGCTTCAATAATTCAGGAGCCAATGTGTTGAAATGACGCCGGTTGTAGAGTTTTGTTAATTCATCTCTTATGGCCAGGTTTTCATAATGTTTTTGTTGGGATACATCCTGATATATTACGGTATATCCGTCACTGTTTTCACTTTCACGTCTCAAAGGAGAGACAATCGCTTCGGTCCAGAGAGTTGAACCGTCTTTTTTCTGAATTTTAACCTCTCCTTTCCAGGAATCTCCTTCTTTTATGGTTTGCCATAAGACATCCATGGCATTTGGGTGGTCATCTGCAGGACTGCCCAATGCCAATAGGGGTTTTCCAATAAGATCCTGGGTTTTAAATCCTGTGATTTTACACAATGCTTCAGTGACTTGAGTAATAATAATATTTCGGTCGATATTCGCGCTCAATAGATGTGGGTCCAGTGCGTCAACCGCAGTCTGAATTTGTTTGAGCCTTCTTTTATAGTGTACAAGGTACAACAAACCAGATATCAATATAAACGAGCCGATGATCATTGCAAACCAGACCCAAGGGCCATATTTTATTTTTTTTTCATAGGTCATTTTAAACCATTTCTCATGGATGGCCGCTTTTCGATTGCTGGACACAATGGTTAATGCCTTATTGAAAATTGGGACCAATTCTTTAATCCTTGACGAAACACCCATGGCGATATTGGAGGGCAGGGGCAGTTCTCCTACAATTTTAATCTGTGTAACTGGTGTTGTTGTCAATACATGGGAGATGGCGGACAACTCACCGATGAAAGCATCAAATTCTCCTGTGGAAACACCGATTAAACCTCGAGTAGGTGATGTGTGGATGAGGCTTGTTTTAAGTCCCATTTGGTTTAATTTGTGCTGAATAGGTAATACACCAGCCAGTTGAAGAGTTGAAAGCTGTTCAAAATTTGTATAACCACTCGATTTTTCTGACATCACCACCACCACCGGTATCTGGATATAGGGTTCAGTTAGAATCAAACCTCGGGGTAGTGGCTCCGCTGTTTGCATCATGGGAATCAGGTCGGCCTCTCCATCCTCGATTGCTTTAAAGGCGGCTCTAAAATTTTGATATGAAAGCAACACCGGGACAAAGTGAAGTCCGGTGATCTTTTCAATTTCTTTTAGATATTCAGAAGCAACACCTTTAAATTTATTTGCTTGTTCTTTCTCAATTTTAACTAAGGGTTTGTTACTGCCCCTGCCCGGGGGACCAAATCTTTGTTCAGGTGGTGGCCTGAATCCTTTTTGTGGTGGTGGAACAAATCTTTCTCCGGGTGGTGGCCTGAATCTTTCTCCGGGTCTTGGGCCTTTTGCATTTAAAGCTTCTGCTCCCTCCCAGAAGTTGATCGGTGCTGGGCCAATATTAATAACCAGGTTGATCTCAGGGTGTGCCTTGATCCATGCCAGTTCATCAGGCGTAAAGGTTGTTTTGTTCTCGGATGCCACAACCTTCTTTGTGGAAATGAAAATCAGGCATAATAATAGAATTATAAAAAGTGGAAGAAGTCTTTTTCTCATGGTACTCCTGTTATATGTTTTCCTTCAGGTCTGAAAGTCCAACTTAACATTGGATTTTAATCACAGATTTCTTTCACTCTTCCCACCTGGCCGTCTGTCAGTCGGACTTTAATCCCATGAGAATGTTGAGCAGAATTTGTAAGAATGTCTTTGACTTCTCCTTTGGTGAGTTTTCCGCTTCGTTGATCTTGTTTTAGTTCAATGTTAACGCAGAGTCCTTTTTTGATATTTGATCGTTTCTTCCCGTCCACTTTAAAATCCTTTAGTTTGATTTATAAATTTGTATTATTGAGGAAACATTAAAATTTGCCAGCTTCCTTAAACGCATTTTTAATGCCTGCTTTTACAAGGGCGGGTGTTAAAAATAATTTTGCTTTACCAGTAGCACCTCTGGCATCTATGAAGGTATATTCAAGAGTTAGATCTGCTTTTTTCAAGATCTTAAAATCTTTATCAAGAAGGATGAAATGATAATTCAGAAAACTAAAGCTGAGAGCCCCGACTATTATGATTATCAATACAAATTTTTTCATATGGTTTCTCCAAATGACCGTGCCAGTTAATATTAATTAGAATGGATTCTTTTAAAACAAGCAATCAACCATTACTACCGCTTGTTTGTTTGGAAGTTTTAGTTGGACACACCGTAGCTTTTAAATTTTTAATTGTCTATATTTTTTATGTTGGCAAATGACACCTTTTTGGGTGGAGTTGTTTGGGTTTGATTTATATATCATTTTATATATTTCGGTTGACAAAAGACAAGTTCCTAAACTACCATTTTGTGAAATCAAGGAGATAAAAAAATCATCCTATGAAAACTAAAGGAACTTGTCAAAAGAGTCAACACCAAGTCAGAGCAGCGTCTCTTAAACAGGCACCAAGTGAAATCATGGATAAGGACTGTGCTTGCGAGGATGGGAAACGCTATCACCGACTCCTTAAACTAATGGAAGATGCCTATTTTGAGACAGATCTTGAGGGAGAACTTGTCTTTTTTACGAAATCATTTTGTGAGTTGCTGGCCCGTCCGTTAAAAAAGCTTAAAGCTGCCTCCCTTTCGGCTTGTTTTTCTTCTGACGACACAAAAAAAATTGCTGATGCCTGTACGAAAGTCCTGAAAACCAAAAAGACTTCACCCAAATTCAATTGTATTATTGATACGTCGAAAGAATCTTCAATAGTAGTTGAAATAGCCCTTAGCCTGATCTTGGATTCAACAGATCAGCCTGCAGGATTTAGTGGCATAGCCAAAGATGTGACAGAGAAGTTGGCACTGAAAACCGCTTTGGAAGAGAGCGAAGAAAAATATCAGAATATTCTGGAATCGGCCCCTTACTCCATTAGTATATTTAGTGCGTCAGATGGACGCTATGTGCAAGTGAGTAATGGATTTTGCAGTTATACGGGTTACAGTTCTGAAGAGGCCATTGGCCATACCGCTAAAGAGCTTAAACTTCATCTGAGCGAAAAAGATGAACTAAGTGTTGCCCAACTCCTAGGACAGGATCATAAACTGGATAGTCTTGAGATGGCCTATCGCACTAAGAGTGGCCGTGTCATTGATACGCTTACATCTACTAGGCCTATTCGCTTTAATGGTAAGGCATGTTATTTAAGTATCGCGATTGATATCACCCCAGTTAACGAGGCTCAAAAGGCCCGAGAGGCAAGCGAGGCGCGCTATAGTGCGATCATAGACGCTGCCTTGGATCCTATTTCTCTGACACGGTTGAGTGACGGGAAATATGTAGAAGTCAATAATGCTTTTTACCAGAAAAGTGGTTTGACCCCGGACGAAGTGATTGGTCACACATCTTCTGAAATCAATCTTTATGTTGAGCCGGCAAACCGGGAAAAACTGATTGCCGAAATAAAGAAATCGGGTCGGGCAGACGGCATTGAAATGCCGGTTCACTCAAAAGATGGCACGATTGCGACAGAACTTTGGTCATGCCGAGTCGTACAGTTCAATGATGAGCCCCACCTGGTAGTAGTTTCTAAGGATATCAGTGAGCTGAAAAAAAGCAGGGAAGCCCTTAAAGATAGTGAAGAAAGCTATCGGACGGTATTGGAGTCCGCTCCCTTTTCAATCACTCTCACAAGACTTTCGGATATGACATATGTCCAGGTGAATAACAGCTTCTGTAAGCGAGTCGGATATGAAAGGGAAGAGGTCATTGGGCGCAGTACGGTTGAATTGGGATTATATGCTGATTTTAAAGACCGGGATCGATTTCTTAAAGCTTTTCGTCTTCATGGACGGGTTGATGGAATGGAGGCTCAATTTAAAAACAAAGATGGCAGTCTTATTCAATCATTGCTTTCAGCAAGGCGTGTACGGTTTCAAGGTGAAGATTGCCTACTGGTTATCTCGGCCGATGTCACTGATTTGAAAGCAGCCCAGAGAGCATCGGAAGAAAGAGAACTAAGCCACCGCGCTATTTTAGAGTCTGCCCCTTATTCGATTGTTATCACACGGACCTCCGATTCGCAGTATCTGCAGGTAAATGAAGCCTTTTGTAAACGGACCGGATTTAGCCGAGAAGAGGCGATTGGCCACACTCCTCAGGAACTGGGTATTTTTGTCAATCCTGATGATCAAAAACAGATACGGGAAATATTTTTTCAGAAAGGACAAGTAAATGGTCTGGAGGTAAAATTCCGAGGTAAGGATGGGAAAATACTGGACAATCTTTATTCTTCAACACCCATCACCTATAATGGTGAAGATTGCGTGCTGTCTATAACAGTGGGCATGGAAGAGTTAAAAAAGACCCAGCAAGCACTGCGCGAAAGTGAACAGAAATATCGTAATATCCTGGCAAACATTGAAGAAGGATATTGGGAGGTTGATCTGAGAGGTACATTTACTTTTGTCAATGAAGCAGAGGCGCGAATACACCAGTGTGAACCCCAAGACCTTATTGGACAAAACAATAAAGAATTTACCCGACCGGAAAAAACCAAAGAGATTTATGAAGTCTTTGGCCAAATTTATGAGACTGGAATTCCTGTAAAAGTATTTGATTATGAAATACAAAGAGACGACGGTAGTATTGCCGATGTCGAGGTGTCTGCATCTTTGCTTAAAGATGTAGACGGTAAACCCATTGGTTTTTTTGGTATATCAAGGGATGTCACTGAAAAAAGAAGTGCTGAAAAAGAGCTGGAAAAATATCGGTACCAATTAGAAGAGATGGTATCCGAGCGCACCAATGCATTGGAAAGTGCCCAGGCCAAGTTAGTCAAAAAAGAGAAATTGGCTGTATTAGGGCAGCTTACAGCAACCGTCAGTCATGAGCTTCGTAATCCTTTGGGCGTAATCCGTTCATCTAATTTTTACCTGCACCGCAAAGTTATACAGCAGGATGAAAAGGTTGAGAAACATTTTCGGCGTATTGAAGAACAAGTGGCGCTTTGCGATACCATCGTAGGAGATCTGCTTGAATATACCCGGGGAAGAAATGTTTCTGTCACTATAAGTGAATTGAACCCCTGGATTGAAGAGTTGCTGGATCAGGAAGAAGAGACGGGATTTTTTCGCATTGAGCGTGATTTATCTGATAAACTGCCAGCGATAGCCCATGATCGTGAAAAAATGCGTCGGGTTCTTATTAATTTGATAGACAATGCAGTGTTGGCTGTTAAGGATCGACAAGTGGCTCTGGCCGGAGAACAGCCTTCTTATTATCCTTTGGTTCGTGTGGTCACCAGACAGGAGGGGAAATATGTGATTATAGCAGTAAGTGATAATGGGATTGGTATGAAAGATGAGACTCAACAACATGCCTTTGAGCCGTTGTTCACTACCCGGGCAAGAGGCACAGGTATTGGATTGGCCAATGTAAGAAAGATTATCACTGAGCACAACGGTAGTATTGTGTTAAACTCAGTGCCTGGTGAAGGAACAATCGTAACCATTAAACTACCTTGTCCTGAATGAAAGGAAATACCAAATGCTAGCAACCATACTGCTTGTTGATGACAACAAAGAATTTATAGACAATATTAAAGATCTTTTGGAAGACGAAGATTATGATGTATTCACGGCTCATAGCGGAGAGGAAGCCTGTTCTCTTGCTGAAAAAAAACTATTTGATCTGGTACTCATGGATATCAAAATGCCGGGAATGGATGGGGTAGAGTGCTTTTTGCAGATGAAAAAAAAAGATCCAGACATTAAGGTGGTGCTTTTCACAGCGTATGCGTTGGAGGAACTGATTCAAAAAGCCCGGGACAATGGTGTTATTGAAGTGTTTAAGAAACCATTGGATCTGAATCTTTTGATTCAGACAATTAAAGAAGCAAAAAAACGGACCACGGATGGTTGTGTGCTCATCGCAGATGATGATCAAGCCCTTTGTGAAAATCTCTATGATGTTCTGACAGAGCATGGCTATAGGGTTGCAACGGTGCATGATGGACAAAGTGCGATCAGTAAAGCAAAAACGCATAACTTTGACGTGATGCTTTTGGATCTGAAAATGCCGGAATTGAATGGTTTGGAAGTATACGGTAGAATCAAATCATTGTGTCCATCGCTCATTACCATTTTGATGACCGGATATGCAGATGAGATGAAAGAATTCATCAACCAGGCGCTTCAGGAAAATGTATATACTCTGTTGCAAAAACCCATCGATATGAACCAACTGCTTAAATTGGTAACCCAAGTAATCAAAGACAAGAAAAATGGAGCATTGTAATGCTGAAAACGATACTCATTGTTGACGATGATGCTGCTTTGGCAGACAATTTAGCAGATATTCTTGAAGATGAGGGGTATGATTTAATCTCTGCTGTTACCTGTGCTGAAGCATTGATTATAGCTGAACAACATCATCCCAAAGTGGCACTGCTTGATCTTAAACTCCCGGATGATACGGGTATTAATTTGCTGGCCAAGTTGAAACAGAGTCAACCTGACTGTATTTGTGCGTTAATGACGGCCTTTGCTGATGTGGATTCGGCTGTGACGGCGCTTGAAAAAGGGGCCTTTCATTATTTGCAAAAACCGGTAAGACCAGTGGAACTTATCAATTTACTCCAGCGTATTTTTGAAACGATTCAAATTAGAGAGGAAAAACAAGAAGCTGAAGAGCGCCTTAAGGCGAGCGAGAAGCGTTTTCGGACTATATTTGAAAGTGCACAGGATGCCATTTATATAAAAGATAGCAACTTGAATTATACCCTGGTGAATCCCGTTATGGAGCGGCTCTATGGATTTAAAGCAGACAAGTTTATTGGCCAGACTGATGAACAGATATTTGGAGAGAATTTTAGTGCTACGGCCAAAGATTCAGAGCTGCGTGTATTGAAAGGTGAAATTATTGAAGAAGAAGATCAGCGTTGGATTGATGGCAAAAAGAGGACGTTTCACAGTATTAAAGTTCCTCTGGATGCCGGGTCAGGTACAACTTCTGGTTTGTGTGGCTTTGGGCGTGACCTGACAGCAACCAAACAGTTGGAAGCACAGCTGTTGCAAGCTCAAAAAATGGAAGCTATTGGAATTCTTGCCGGTGGCGTTTCCCACGACTTTAACAATCTGCTTCAGGCGGTGTTGGGGTATACTCAAATATTGCTGGGTGATAGGGAATTGGACCACCCGGATTATAAGAAAATAAAAGGAATTGAAACCGCTGCCATGCGAGCGGCCGATCTTACCCGGCAGTTGTTGACCTTTAGTCGTAAAGTTGAGATAAATCCAAGACCATTGGATGTTAACTATGCGGTTAAACAGGTGGAAGCTCTTCTTAAACGGACGATTCCAAAAATGATTGCCATTGACTTGCGCTTAACAAAATCAATCCACACGGTGAATGCCGATGCCGGACAACTGGAACAGGTGCTGCTTAATATTGGTATCAACGCCAAAGATACCATGCCGGACGGTGGAAAACTCATTTTTGAGACATCCAATGTCAACCCGGATGAACTGTTTCGTAAGATTAATCTCAATAATGATACTGGACCCTATGTTCTCATGTCGATTACAGACACGGGTCAGGGGATGACTGAAGAGACTTTGGAGCGTATTTTTGAACCCTTTTTCACGACCAAGCAGGCAGGAGAAGGTACTGGGCTGGGTTTGGCTATTGCTTATGGGATTATTAAAAACCACCAGGGCCATCTGGCTTGTTCAAGCAAGATTAATTCTGGAACCACATTTGACATCTATCTGCCTGCCATTGATGCCACTTCAACCCAAGAAGCAGTTAGTCCACCTGATGAAGCGATCCAAAAGGGAAATAACGAAACCATTCTGGTTGTTGAAGACGAACCATACCTTAGGGAATTTGTCACAGAAATGCTTTCGGAGAATGGGTACAACGTCCTTACCGCTGACAGTGGGGAAGAAGGGTTTCGTGTTTATAGCGAGAATAAAAAAACAATAGCCCTTATTATATTGGATCTTATTATGCCTGGCATGGGCGGAAAACAATGCATGGCCCAGATCCTGACATTAGACCCTAAAGTGAAAATATTGATTTCCAGTGGATATACCATGGATGATCCTAAAAAAGATAAAACCCTGACCCGAGCCAAGGGGTTTATAGGGAAACCTTATAAATATAGGGAAATGTTGCGTGTTATAAAGGAAGTCATTGCAGCCAGAGAATGAATTTTCAGGCATCACTTGACAAGAATTGTTTTCCTGACCTATCATTGCTTTTACATATTTCTTTGCTTTTTGATCAGTTAATGGCCTGTAACTTTTAAAATGGTGGCAATCTATGGATGCAGATCTTAAGTCTTTACCTGGAACTTGGCAGCAATGTAAGAGCAAACTGTCGCTGACTGGAATTGTTAGCGTAAGTTGTCTGTTGTTTATTTCAATTGTACTGATGTTTTCTGTTAAAGGCTTTTTGCTGGTAATTACCTTGCTGGTTTTGGCTGCAGGAGTAGTTATCAATGTTTTTAGCAAGAAACACCCTAAAAAAATGAATGATCATGAACGTCATGATGAATTTTTTCAGTTAATTAATTCAGAACATGCAGATTTGCGATGCCGGATGGTAGAGGATCAAAAAATACCTGATTCTATAGCCCCCCAATTTAATTCATTTCTTTCCCGGATTGGTTCCTTATTAAACCCGCTGCTGATAGCCAGTCTGAAGGTTGCCTTGGTATCTGCGGATGCAAGACAGCTTTCAATTAAATCTCAAAAAAAAGCAGAACGTCAGGCAGAACTGTCAGATCTGATATTTCAGTCAAATGATGAGACCAATAAAGCATTAACAGATCTGTCAAAACGCACCAGTGATATTACTGAAGCAAATAATATCAATCTTGGATCTGCAAAGAAAAGTCTGGCTGATTTAACGGCTGCGATGGGACACGTGGAGACTTCAGCAGAAGTTATGGGCGAATTTGATGCAACGACATCTCGTTTGGTGAACAGTTCTAGAAATATTAGTGCCATTCTTGATACCGTTCAAGCGTTTGCGTCTCAAACCAACTTGCTTGCACTTAATGCCACCATAGAGGCTGCAAGAGCCGGAGAACATGGCCGGGGTTTTGCCGTGGTTGCTGATGAGGTGAGATCTTTAGCCGGTAAAGTTGCCAATGCAGCGGGTGAAATTAGCGATATTGTAGAAGAAATTGGTTCTGTTGTGACAGAAACGTCTAAAAGTACGCAATCGGCGGCAAATAGTACAGGTGAAGCCAAAAATGCAATCGGTTCAACAGTTGATGAATTTAAGAATATGGTTCAAAACTTTGAAAGTTCGAATGAAGAGTTGTCAATGGTCAGTTCCACTGTTGAGGAGCTTACATATACAAATGGTGAAGGCTTGAAGCATTCACAGGGAATCTTAGAGCTTGGTGAAGAAATTCGAAAAAACATGTTAGAGTCCTTTGATTATGCGGATGTTCTGCGTAATACAGCCAATATTAGTCTTCAGCAATTATCTCATTACCGTGTGCAGGATAGCGTTATCGATTCTATTGTTGAAACCCTGGTCGAACGAAAGGACATCTTTGAGAAAAAGCTTGAAGAACTTTTAGCGGATGGCGTTGATATCTTTGATAGAAATTATACAAAAATCGAAAGTTCGACAATGGGCAAATACAGCGTCAGTTATGGGGATGCATTCCGCAAGAAACTGCAGCCTATAATAGATGAGTGGCACAGTGACAAGAAACATAAAGGTGTGTTGTACTGGATTCCATCGGATGATCACTTTTATATGGCTGTAAATAAAAGTGAATTATCCAAGCCCGAGACGGGCGATCCAAAAGTTGATTTTACCCAGAGCCGTTATATGTATTTTACGGTGGACAATGAAACTGAAAAAGAGAATGTACGCAACTGCGGTGTGATTAGTATGGGCACCTATGTGGTTCCGACCGGTCAGTCCGTTGTAGCGATGTATATGCCGGTCCATGTGGGTGGGCGCAGATGGGGTACCTTTGGATTGGGAGCATTGCCTTCAGCATTCGGGATATAGCCTGTCCCGGTTTTCATATGGTGGATGGTCAGAATAATGATCACCCCACACATCCGAGGCTGGGGTCCTGGACAGCGATTCCTCTTCGTTGACGTTTTTTCTTTTTAACCTGGCACAGCAGGGTTTTATATACTGGAAATCCTGAAATTGGGTCAAATTGTTCAAGATCTGTTAAAATATTTGCATTTGCCTTTTTCCATTCATCTGTTCCCTGGGGGCCGCCACCTCCAACCGCTGCATATACAAATCCTTCCATAATATCTTGGGTTACAAATGCCCGCATCATTACAGACCCTCGTGCAGTTTTGATCATTACAGGGTCCTCATTTTTAATTTTTCTTGTTTGGGCATCTTTTGGGTTCATCTGAACCATGGGATATGGATATTTTTTTATAAAATCTGGAATGGCGCGCAGGCAGGATTTCATGTCTGGTTTAAGTGGACCTGTTCCCAAAATCAAAGGGTATCGTTTAAGCATACGGGGTTTGCTGACGGGTGTCTCAAATGATTCTTCATATTTGGGCAATCCGTCATATCCGAATTGTTCGAGTATGGTTGATTTGATTTCAAATTTACCCGATGGTGTTTCAAACCCAGGCTTACCATCTTTTCTCAACAGCCCTTTTTCCCATTTGCGATAGACCATCGGCTCTTTTTTCCCTCTGACAGTATGCTTTGGTGCTTCTTTTAAATCTTCAACTGAAAAACCGGTTCCTTTCATGACCTGTTTTAAAAGCGTCTCGCTATCCTGTGGATAAAGATTCCCATATCCCAGGCGTTGAGCCAATTGCGCTAGAATATCATAGTTGGATTTTGCATCTGCAATAGGTTCAATTATCTTTTCTCGCCATCGTAATGCATTACCATAATAGCAATAGGATTCTTGCTCGAATGCTGTGGTGGCAGGTAAGACAATATCTGCCCATGCGGCATCCCGGGTGAGTTGAAGGTCTATCGAAACCATAAAATCCAGCTCATCAAATGCTTTTTGCCATAATTCTGGATCTGGCCAGGAGGTCAAAATGGAGGCCCCAAGAATGAACATGGCCCTTATTTTATACGGATCTGATTCAAGTATCGCTTTTGGCAGCAAGTTGGCGTGGGGTTCACCACCGCAATAATAGGAGTACACAGGAAAATGATCTTTTCCGATTGAAGCATCAAACCCGGGGGTTTCAATCTGATGGCTTTTATCCAAGGAAATTAAATTTTCATGTCTGGCAAAGCATCGGCCTCCTTCTACATCCATTTGGCCGGCCAATGCCCATAATACCATGACAGCTCGAATGTTTTGAACGCCGCTTTTGGTATATTCAAGTCCGGTGTACATAATATATGAGGCACCCTCTGAATCTGCGATCTCCTCGGCCAGTTGCTCAATCCGGTCTTCGGAAATACCGGTTAGATCAGATACGTACTCCGGTGTAAAGGTCTGCACATACGTTTTAAATTCGTCATACCCAAGTGTCCAGTCTTCAACGAATTCAATATCTACCCAGTCATCTCTTATCAGGATATGACAAAGTCCAAGTGCAAGGGCACCATCTGAACCCGGTCTGATGGGTAACCACTCACTATTTGGTAATTGTGCGGCTCTGGTTTTTCTTGGATCAATAACAATAATATTCGCCCCTTCATTGGCGGCCGTCACAAGTCGAACAAACATCTCTGGCGGTGTGGATGTAGATGGATCTGTTCCCCATACGATAATAAGATCAGAGTTATCAACATCGGAAAACATATCCGTATGCAGACACCCCATGGTTAATTGGGGAGCCAATACACCAAGGGATGTATAGCAAGGAGCTCCTACCCCAAACGTATTGGGAGAACCAAACGGAAACAGGATATTTGAAGCAAGGTAAATTTGTGAACCCTTGAGTTGATAATTGTCTTTAAATGATCGTTCGTAAGATCCAGTTCCCGAATAAATTCCCACCGTCTGGGGGCCATGCTTTTCTTTAAGGGTGTTGAGTTTTTCGACTATAATATCAAAGGCCTCATCCCAGGTGATGGGTTCAAAATCCAATTTCCCTTTGGGCCCGACACGTTTTAGCGGTTGTTTGATTCGTTTATCAGAATAGATAATCTGTTTGGCACTTCCGGCTATGGGACATAGCACTTTGCCAAGAGGGGCATCAGGGTCTGGTGTGAGTCGATCAATTTTATCGTTTTCATCAAAATGTATAATGACTCCACAGCCAGGACTATGAAAGCACAAGCCACAGATACCTTCTTGTTTTCTACCCAAAACGCCACACTCCTTTTTTGTGATCCTTTTTTATCTTCTTTTACCAATGATAAACTGGGAGGTAATATATTCCCATAAATTGCGGGTTTTTCTTATTTTCCACAGCACATCTCCTTTGTCCAGAATTTCAAAACCCGGCTCAAAGATGTTTTTTTCTCCACTCATCAATCGAGAAATATTCTCAACCCCCCGCCCTTTGAATTCACCTTCATTAAGACCACTTAACCACAATTTGGGGTCCAAAACATTTTCATCCCATGAGAAAGGATCAGAGAATAAGAAACTTGAATCTGCTTTTTGTAATATTCTGTTAATCTCTTTTAAATGCTGTACAGGGTTTGGTACTTTTTCAAGTATATTCACAGATGCTGCACTATCGAACATATGAGATGCAAATGGTAAGGCCATGGCATCTGCCACAATAAACTCAACCCCTTCAAATTGATATTTGCTATCCAGTTTACAGGTCTTTCTTTCAGTAATCTGCCCTTCAATAATCATGTCAAATTCAAGTGCTCTTTGGGAGAGCAGCTCTCGTGCCTTTTTAACAAAGGAATAAGAGGTATCAAGCCCCACAACATTTGTATGTGATTTGCTGAGTTCAAAAGATAACCGCCCTACAGAGCAGCCGATATCCAATGCCCAATCTTTCTTTTCTATTTTCTCCGTCAGATGAGAAGCCCACTTTTTATAAGCGTCTGTGGCATCAGGACCGTTAAAAAATTCAGAGTAGTGGCTCCACAGGTAGGCAGATAGCATGGTGTTCGAATTATAACCACTTTGCTCATTAACGATCGGCAGTGTCTTTTTAGGTACCACAACAGCAATGCCTTCTTGTATGTCATAGGTTGCATTGCATGTTTTGCAGCATAATTCCCCCTGCAAAATATCTTCATCAATTTGCTGTTCAATTTTTAAGTCCAGGGGGGTTTGTGATTCTAAACATTCAGGGCAGATCATGTGCTCACTCAGCCACTTTTTCATATAGATACCTTTGCGTCATTTGTTATTATTTTTTTAGGATGATTCCCATCTGTTTTTTGTGCAGACCATCATTTTGAGAAACAGCTGTTAGAGAAACATGAATTTTTGTTTATGTCAATAAAGTCATTTGGGTTGGCTATTTCTACTTGCGAGACATTGCTTTTTGGATCAATTGGAGATTGCGTATTTTGGAGTTTTGTTTTTTCTTCTCTTCTCCAATTATAATTGTTTGTTTGAAGCTGTTTTTGTCTATATCGCAATAAGAAATGATGACCCGGGCAGCGAAATCATGATCATGATCCGGGTCAAATATCCATAGTTGATCGGTTTTGTTTGAAGCTTCATAGGTGCTGACCAAAAAATTAAATTCAATCGCCTTTTCTTCGCCCGGATCAAGCAGATTAATTCCTTGAAATTTGAAGCGCCACTCTTTTTCTTCAGGATGATAAAAATCACTAATAGATATATTTATAGCTCTCCCGAGGCCACTGTTTTTCAGGTAGATTTTGTCTTTTTTAAGATAAAAAGAGACAGAGGGTTTAATGGAGTGTTTGCGCGCTTCTCTTTTTTTATTTTTTTGAAGTTTAAGTGCAGCTTGTATTTTCGCAATAATGACTGCGGCTGCAACAAAACAGGCAATCCCAGTAAGGACTATTATTAATTGAATCATTTTTGTTTTCCCACTAACTTGATTATTGTCTTGATTTTGTATTTCATAAAATTGTTTGTCAAAGGATAAATGTAATTCGTATAAAAAATTATCGATTATCATACAAAGGTTATCTTTGTTTAATATCGGATTTTTAAAATGATTCAAAGCCCTTTGTTTGATAATAAAATAAGCGGTATTGAAAATTAACCTTGATTTTGCAGGTATGCTTGTTACTCTCATTGCAAGTTAAATTTAACAAGAAAACTATGTGAAAGTATGAAGCCGGAAGAAAAAGAGCACCTTAAAAAGGTGATTATCAAAAAAATTGAAGCTTTGAAAAAGAGTCTGGTTGTGTTTAAAGATTTGTCACAACCTGTTTGCCCAGATAATGCGATCGGCAGGTTAACGCGGATGGAAGCCATTAACAGTAAAGCAATCAACGAAGCATCTTTTGCAAAGTCAAAACAAACGCTGACCCAGCTTGTAAAATCACTTGAAAGAATTAAGCGTTCGGATTTCGGATATTGCAGTAATTGTGAAGAACCCATTCCATACAAAAGACTTCTGATTATGCCGGAAGCACCATTTTGTGTTTTATGTGCGGGTAAAATTGATGATCGATAAAAAGTCTGAAAAAGCATGGATGCAAATATGGGTGGATGCAGATGCTTGTCCTGTGGTAATTAAGGAAATTTTATATCGTGCGGCACAAAGGACATCCACCCTATTAACACTGGTTGCCAACCAACGCTTACAGATCCCAGAGTCACCATTCATTAAGTTCATTCAAGTGGGTTCTGGTTTTGACGTCGCTGATAATGAGATCGTCAAACAGATGAAATCCGGAGATCTGATTATTACCAATGATATCCCCCTGGCTGCTGAAGTTGTCGGAAAAGGGGGCGTGGCACTCAATCCACGGGGTGAGCTTTACACACTGGAAAATATCACATCAAGATTATATGTCCGGGATCTTATGGACAACATGCGATCAAGTGGAATAGAAACCAAGGGGCCCCCACCCATGGGTCCCAAAGATAGGCAGTCATTTGCCAATGAGCTCGATAAGATTTTATTAAATCAATAAGCTCCTGATAATATTACCGGGGTAAATATTATCAGGAGCTTATTCTCTTAGAATTTGAAGGAATTATTTTTTTATCATTCGATAGCCAATTAATAGGAGGACTGAACCGCCAATAGCCAGTAAGAGACTCTGTATGTTAAATCCTGTAACAGCTCCAAGTCCGAAAAAAGATCCAATAAATCCGCCTACAAAAGCACCCGCTATGCCTATCAAGATGGTAACGATAAGTCCTCCAGGATCTTTTCCTGGCATGATGAATTTAGCGAGCAAACCTACGATCAATCCCATTAGAATCCAAGATAAAATCCCCATTGTAAATCATCCTTAAAATAGTTGTTGATGTGAGTTTATAAAGTATTAAGCTTACCTTACATGGGAGGGCAGTTTATTCAAGTATTATTCATGGTTAAGTCAGTTTTTATATTGGATAGTATCTGTGATGGGTTTGTTATCCTTGCCAAGACATTATGGTCTTGATATACAGAATATCTTGAATAAATTAAAATTTTTAATGCGTGGGGTTGAATCATTTGGATGATCAAAAGTTGGGTAAGTTTGTTGTTTTTGAAGGGATTGACGGTTCTGGTAAAAGTACCCAGATAAAGAAGATTGCTGAGTGTTTGAAAAGAAAGGGGTATGATGTGTATTCAACATTTGAACCCACTGACGGACCTGTGGGAACATTGATCCGTCAGATGCTTACAGGAAAAGTGCCGACAGATCAAAGGACGATTGCATCTTTATTTGCAGCCGATAGAACAGACCATCTGATGAATGCAAAGAACGGGATACGAAAAATAGTGGACCAGGGTGGCGTGGTTTTGTGCGATCGGTATTATTTTTCATCCTATGCCTATCATGCCCAGCATATTGATATGGATTGGGTGATTCATTCCAATTCGTTGAATGCCCAAATTTTAAGGCCGGACTTAACTGTTTTTATTGATGTTGATCCGGATGTGTGTTTTCAAAGGATTAAAGATAATCGCGGTAATTTTGAGATGTATGAGAAGATAGATATCATGAAACAGGTCCGGGATAATTATTTTAGTGCTTTTGAAAAACTAAAGGACGTCGAACAGGTTGCTGTGGTTGATGGTAATTGTGGCATGCAGGATGTTGAGGATGCCATTTTACAGACAATAGAGACAAGGCTGAATCTATATGAAAAAAAATAATCTACAAACAATTTGTGTCATAGATGGCCAGGGGGGCGGTATCGGCTCTGTGATTATTAAAAAATTAAAAGAGCGCTATGGGGAAAAAATAGTGGTGATCGCCCTTGGTACAAACGCCATTGCCACGGCTCAGATGCTTAAAGCCAGAGCCAATAAAGGTGCTTCCGGGACCAATGCAATTGTTCAGACGGTTAAAAAAGCTGACGTGATTATCGGGCCCGTGGGAATTATTATTCCACATTCAATGATGGGGGAGGTCACCCTTGAAATGGCAGAAGCGGTGAGTCTGGCAGATGCAAAAAAAATATTGCTGCCTTTGAGTCAGGAGAATCTGGAAATCGTTGGAACCAGCAATTTGCCACTGCCCCAGATGGTGGATGAACTTTTAGAAAAACAATTATCTTTTTTATAATATATGAGGAGTAATAAAACTGATGTGTGAAGCAAATGCATATTTACTTGAGGATGACAAAGAAACGCTTCTAATGGAAGCGGTTGATAGAGTAGAACCCGATGAAGACGGGATCCGTTTGATATCCATTTTTGGAGAGCAAAAATTTGTCAAGGGTGGTATCCATTCATTATCACTGGTAGATCACAAGGTCTTCATCAAACAATAGGTGAATTAAGAATTCGATTGTTTTTATCTACTATTTCAATGCTGATTCCGGTACCGCCGTCCAGGCGGTGGGTGGCGCAAGAAATTCAGGGGTCATAGGCTCTTACCGCCATTTCTATTCGATTTTGAATCGCTTCATCATATACCCCGTTTTTGATCAGATCCTTGGCTGCCCTGTGAACACTCAGATTGATGGGGGCAAGATTATGGGTCGTACCTACAATGAGATTGGCCTTGGTGATCAATCCATTTTCATCGGTGGTATAATCGTGGATTAGAGTCCCCCTGGGTGCTTCAACACATCCTATTCCTCTTCCCGCACGCGGTTCTACTGTCACTCGAGTGTCAAAGCTGGTGATGTCAGGATCATTTAAGATTTCAATGGCCCGTTCGCAGGTATACACCGCTTCAATGAGTCTTGCATAATGATATAACAGGGTGGATTGTGCCGGGCGGCCAAATTTTTCTCTAAATTCTTCAAGCAGTTCCTGGGCTTTGGGAGTGGGAATATAGTCTGCTACATTGATTCGGGCAAGGGTGTTGGAGCGATAAATCCCTTTGGGAGAATCTAAATCCAAAGAGAATCCTTCTTTCCAGGATTTTGCATAGGGAAATTTACCATAGGAGAACGGTACCACTTTTTCTGCGATATGCTCTAAGTACTGATCTGGAGAAAAATCGGTGAAGGTACCATCTGGCTTCATCAGGCGAAGATCCCCATTGTACAGATTTAATGCCCCTTTTTTGTCTACGGTTCCGATAAAACCTGTGGTAATTTCTCCAAGACCGGCATATAAGGTATCAAACTTTGGGAAAATCTCTTTTTTGGCATGCTTTACTGTCGAAAGGACAAACTCCATCAGATCGGCCAGATGATCACAAAAGAGTTGGCAATCTTCCTTTGACAGTGGTTTCATAAATCCGCCGGGCACGGCGGCAACTGGATGAATGGTCTTCCTTGAAAACTTATCCAGAATCATTTTGGTCTTATGTCGCATCCGGATGACATCTTTAGCTAATTTGGGATGTGCTTTTGCCATGCCCATTATATTGCGGACACTGTAATCGTATTCTGCATCCATAAAAAAATCAGCCCCGGCAAGGAAGAAAAAATGAAGTAATTTATCCTCGATATGGGCAATGGTTAGCATCAATTCCCGCAAAAGATCTCCGACCCGGGGAGGTGTTGCTCCAAAACAAGCATCCACAGCTTTGTTGGAGGCAATATGATGCATCCAGGGACAGATTCCACAAATTCGGCTGACGATTCTGGGCAGCTCCTCGGCGGGTTTGCCCTCAACAAATTTTTCGAATCCCCTTAAAGATTTAAATGCCACGTGACTCTTGTGAACATTCCCGTTGTCATCCAACTGGATTTTTATGGCGGCATGGCCTTCGATCCGGGTGATGGGTTTGATGTTAATCGTTCGGGTCATGTTTGTCTGATTCCTTTATCTTAAAAGGCGGGCGTAATAAGCCGTGTCCGCCGGAAAATCGTAACATTGATGTGGTTTCTTTTAAAGAGGAAAAATCAATCTCATTGGAGGCAAGGGCATTGAGCATTGCAAGGCGTTGATTGCCATCGGGGTTTATAGGTCCATAACATCCCCTGCATGGCACCTGGGCCATGATACATCTGGGTTGATCAGAGTGTCCACCGCATCCGTCCCGGGTGACGGGCCCCATGCATAAAAAACCTTGTTCCAGAAAGCATTTTTCTTCATGCCTAATATTTTTATGGGCCTTCCAAGTGGGTAGTTCCAATGCGGATTTCATCTTTTTTATTGGGTCTTTTCCGTCCCGAAGCGCCGGACAATTGTCGCAGACTGATTTTTCAGGAAGAATGAATGGTGTTTTCTTTTCAATGGACTGTAGTGCATCAAAAATATGATCTGGGTGGGGCGGGCAGCCTGGCAGGAAAATGTCCACATTGATGTGTTCATCAATTGCATAGCAGGTATCCATAAGTCCAGGAACTTCCGTAGGAAGACTTTTTGTCTCATTTGTTTTTAAGGTGTTAAAGCATCCTTTTAAAAGGTCATCATTTGAGTAGCTGTTTGCAAGGGAAGGAATTCCTCCGTGGGTGGCGCAAGTTCCGAAGGCAATTACCAAATCACATGCTTTTCGCATGGCTTTTGCAACTTCAAGATGTTCTTGGGTTTTGATCCCACCGCTGATCAGACCGACATCGGCCTTGGGGAGTTCAATTGATGTTAGATTACTTTTCAGAGCATTATATTTATTGTCCATCAAAAGAGGCATATGAATAATATCTGCAAATTCAAGTAGCTTTAGAAAGTTATCTCCCATATCCAGAAGGGCTATTTCACATCCTGAACACGCATTCAGGCTTTCTCCGGCAATGTTTATTGGCATGGTGCTCCTTTGTTTAAACTTGTACCTGTACCGGCTTTATTTGAAGGTCTCTTCTTTTATATCGGGCCTGTTTTTTTTTGGCAGCAGAAGCCATTCGAACCTTCTGGAGTGCTTTACTTGCAAATTCAGGGTCATCTTTAATATTGAATTGTTCAATTCGTTTTTGACTGCGACAGTCAGCTAAGATTGCACGGCCAAGCGGTGTCCTGGAAATAACGGTGGTCCAGTTGTCTTCAGCTCCGATCCCGCCAAAAGAGATATCTGCAAATTCATTGGAATAATCTGAGCAATAGCTGCAGGCATAGCGTCTCATGAATTCCATATCTTCAAGTGGTATGGTTTTTCTTTCCCCGGATTTTAAGGTGAAAATAAGGTTGTCTTTTAAGTTAATTTTAAGTACATCATTCCAGTCGATTCCCGCTTTTTGGGCCAATTGTTGCTGTTCTTTTTCTCCAAATGTGAAATTGCCTGAACAAAAAAGCCCGAAACAAAAAGCGATGGTATCCGAGGGAACCAGATTGAGCACTTGCATTTTACGAAGAGATTTGATCTGGCAGGGAGTTCCAACCAGAGCCACTCGTTTTAAATTTCTTTTTATGATAGTTTCAAATTTTTCAATGGTTGAATAGGTCATGTATTCTTCACTGAAACGATGCATTCCATGTGAGATATCCATGGAAAACCCAGCTGACTCTATTATTTCCTGAGCAGAAGTGGCTAAAAAAGGCTGACGCTGAAATCTTCCCACCGCACGGGTGACAATTGCGCCATCAATTCGATTGCGGTCAAATAAGTGCAGCAAAAGAGCGGTGAGGGCGCCACCATCTGAACCCCGGTGTCTTATGGTCTCATCCGTTGCCCGGACCACAGTGGTCTCGATTACCCGTCCCATGGGCTCACTCCAAGCTGCCTGACGTTTTGTTGCTTCGTCCAGATCGTTAATTTCAGGACAAATGGAATAACAGAGTCCACATTCAATGCATTTTTCTATGTCCTGATAAACGGGTTTGCCATCTTTGTTTATTTCTAAAGCGCCGTAATTGATGGCAGTACAGAAAGTAGTGCACCCTCCGCACCGGGAACATAGTCCGGGTTTCTGGACTTCCTGAATAAGGTTGAAAAAAGTTTTCATGATCTTGATTCCTATAAGGCGTTTCTTTAGTTTAGTCCAACGTTTGCCAAGTCATCTCCAAGATATTTTCTTTCGTCCTTACCTAAGATTCCCATTGATAGACATAAAATTGTCCATAAATGGATGGTGTTAAAACCAGCATTAAAATGGTGGCTTAAACTCAGGATCTGGCTGTGACAATTATTGCAGGGTGTAATGCAATAGGCAGCCTCGGTTTCTAAAATCTGATCTAACTTTGTTTTGCCATAATTGAGGCGTTCTTCGATAAAGTCTGTTTTCATAGCACCGCCGCCGCCACCGCAGCAATAATTATTGGAATGGCTGGGGGACATATCTATAAAATTTTCTTCGCCCACCGCTTCTTTAACCACAAATCTGAGCTCATCTGCTATGAAATCTCCATAACTTTTTCTTACCAGTTGACAGGGGTCCTGTACGGTGAATTTGATTTTTAAATCCAGGTTCCAGTCCGAGGAAACTTTGAGACGACCGTTTCTTATCCAGTCGGCATAATATTCAATAATATTTTTTACTTCAAAGGTATGAGGGATCTTAAATTTTTCAAGACCTTGTTTTACGGCAAAAAAATCATGGCCGCATTCAGTATTTAAAAGGGTTTTACATGCTAATTTCTCAATGATGTTTGCTTTTTTTAAAACCAGTTTTTCCCAGGCGTCATCTTTGGCTAGAAACATACAATAATTTTCTGCTGCCCATCCTTTTGATCCATATGTCCAGTCTGCACCGGCAATATGAAGAATTTTCCATAGAGGTGCCATCTCCTGGGGTTCGGTGGTAGGCATTCGAGAACTCTGGTTCAAGAAGAATACAGCTCCCTTTTTATCCATGGGCACAGAAATTTGTTCAAACCCTTTCTGGGTTTGGCGGACATCATCTGCAACATCTTCAACAATAAACTTAAAATCTTCAGAATCAATTCCGGTTGTGGCACAGGAGTCTGTTTCCAAGGCTCTTGTGCAATATTCTTTAATGGAAGCAGGTTGCTTTTCTTTTGGCCAGTGTTTTCGGACTAGAAATACCAGTTGCGGGATATCAATCTGCATGGGGCAGACATGAACACACCGGTTGCAGGTGGTGCACATCCATACCCAGTCATTGTTTAGAATTTCTTCATCCATACCCATGGACAGCATCCGGACAAAACGCCTTGGGTCCATGTCTGCAAGACCGCTGGCAGGACATCCAGAAGCGCAGATGCCGCAAGTGTAACACGCATTCAGGTTGCCTCCATCTGGCAAGATAGACATGGCCAGATCCTTTAATGGATGGGTGTTCGATGCTCCAATCTCTATAGGTTTGTCTGAAGCTGTCTTATTTTTTGGGTTAATGTCTTGTTGGTTATCCATTGTTTTATGCTTTTTGGGTCCATGTTTTGCCAGCCGGGTTGTGCGGGCCAATCTTGATTATTTTATTTGTAAATGCCGTTATCTTTTGCGCAAAAACCGAAGCTTCTGCTGATGAAATCCATGCAAGGTCAAATCGTTGCGGGTTGACCCCGGTATCTTTTAGAACCGTTGATATTACTTCTGCCCTGACAATGGCTTTGGTATTTCCTTCAAGGTAATGACATTCTCCGGGATGACATCCCATAATTATGACACCATCGGCTCCATTGGAAAATGCCTCCATAACCAGATCTGGGTGAACCATGCCCGAGCACATGACTCGTATCGGGCGAAGATTGGGAGGGTATTGAAGTCGAGCCACGCCAGCCAGATCTGCTCCGGTATAAGAGCACCAATTGCATAAAAAGCCGATGATAACCGGGTTAAAACGGTGGGTCATGACAGATACTCCAAATAATGTTAATTATTTTTGTATGCATATTTTTTACCTGGCATATGGGTTAATGGCTGCACGCACCTGGGCAATTAATTGTTTTTTTGTAAATCCATGGACCATAATACCATCTTTGGGGCAGGTCGCAGCGCACAGGCCGCATCCCTGGCATAGGGCAGGATCAGTTGTTACCACTGTTTTTGATTCTGGGTTTGATTTGTTTTTCTTTGATATTGACAGGGCATGAAAGGGGCAGACATTGATGCATAGGGCACAACCATCACATTGATCTGTTACGAAAGATTTTATGGCTTCAGACTTAATCTGATTTTGGGATAACAGAACAAAGGCTCTGTGGGCAGCGGCTCTTGCTTCTTCAATGGATTCATCTAATGGTTTAGGGTAATTACAGATCCCGGCAAGAAATAGACCGGCAACAGAAAGATCCACCGGTTTGAGTTTGGGGTGGACGCCATTGAAAAAACCATCGGTATTGACGGTAAATTTGAATAGGTCGGCAAGATTTTTATTTTCATTGGCAATCACACCGGATGCCAGGATTAAAAAATCTGCATGGATATTCACAGACCTTCGGACAATGGGATCATATGTACTAATTTTAAGGTGGCTTGCTGTTTTATTAACCTGGGGTTTCTTATCCACTTCATACTGAATAAACATAACACCCAGATCTCTGGCTTCTTTATAATATTCTTCCCATTCTCCATAGGTCCTGATATCCCGAAACAGGATATAGACTTGGGCAGTTGAGTCTTCTTTTTTTAATGAAATTGCAGTTTTTACTGAATGTACACAGCAAATCCTGCTGCAATAAGGACGGTCAGGCTCTCTTGATCCTACGCACTGGATGAAAACAAATATTTTTCCCATGGGCAATTGATCCGGAGAATACAGGATATTATTGTCAAATTCCATTTGGGTCATTACCCGGGGATTTTGACCATATAAATATTCCTGGGGTGTGGCTTCTTTGGCACCTGTGGCCATAATGGCCGCACCAAACTGAAGACTCTTGACATCTCCTGAAAGATCAAACTGCCCTTCAAAATGTCCCATAGACCCGGATACGGATGTTAAGGTTGTGTCCATATATACCGTAATATTTTTATCCTGGCTCACCCGATGGATAAGTTCTCCTACCATGGGGCCAACAGCCTCTCCTCTAAAACACGTTTCAAGTTTTAAGGCGTTGCCTCCCAAAAAATTACCCTTTTCAACTAAAATAGTTTCTATACCCAGGTCAGAAAGTGTTAACGCACTGTTCATGCCTGTTACGCCACCGCCGATAACCAGTGCTCTTTGGATGACCCGGATATTCTCCTGGCGCAAAGGGTAATTGTGAACAACTTTTGCCACTGCCATTCTCACTTGATCTTTTGCTTTGTAGGTGGCACTGACGGTGTCTTCTTGATGTACCCAGGAATTTTGGTTTCTGATATTGGCCATTTCAACCATAAAACCATTGAGTTGTGCATTTTTCAGGGTTTCCTGAAATAAAGGTTCATGGGTTCTTGGTGTACAGGCGGCAATAACAACTCGGTTTAGATTAAAGTCTTTTATTTTTTCAATAATGCTTTCCTGGGCATCGGCTGAACATGAAAAAAGATTGTTTTCTACATATGTTACATCCGGCAACTGTGCGGTATACTCGACAACTTTTGCCACATCAACAGTTCCGGCAATATTTACTCCGCAGGAACAGACAAAAACGCCAACAGAGGCTTTTTCATCGGTAATGTCTCTTTCTGCAGGATAGATGCTTGTTTTTACTATAGTATTCCTTTTTGTTGCCAAGAGCGTCGCTGCAGAAGCTGCTGCGGCAGAGGCCTGTACAACTGATCTTGAGATGGCTTTTGGAGATTGGAATGCACCGATGGCATAGATGCCTTTTTGATTACATGTTACGGGTTCAAAGCATGAACTTTGTGCAAAATTGTGAGTGTCCAGTTGTATGTTGAATTTTTTAGCCAGTGTTCCAATATTTTTTGGGGCTTCAAATCCAATGGACAAGATGACCATATCAAAAGTTTCGTTTATCAGTTGTCCCTGCCGGGTCATATATCTTAGACGGACACCCATTCCATTCTTTGCAGCTTCAATGGTATGGGGCATGGCCCTGACAAAATTAATATCCTCTTGTTTGGCTTTTTCAAAATATTTTTCAGATTCTTTCCCATGGCTTCGTAAGTCCATGAAGAAAATCGTGCGGTCAAGGATGTGTCCGTGAATATGATCTATGGAGGCCATGCTTTGTTTAACGGAAGCCATACAGCAGATGCTGGAACAATATGAATTTCCGCATCCATTATGGTTTCGAGAACCCACACATAATATCCAGGCAATTTTTTTGGGTTCTGTATTGTCAGACGGCCGCATTAATGATCCTCTGTTTGGGCCGCTGACGGATAAGAGGCGTTCATATTCCATGCTGGTCACAGCGTCACGGATTTTTGGATAGCCATAAAAATCGTGGGCAGACGGATCGAAGGGTTTAAATCCAGGAGCTAAGATGACCGCTCCAACCTTGATTTCAAGGTTCGTATCCGTCTGTAAGAAATTGACCGCTCCGGTGGGACAAAATTTCTCACATGCTTTGCATTTCCCAAGGGAAAAATAGATGCAGGCCCCAGGATCTATTGCATATTTTAAAGGGACAGATTGGTCGTATTTTATATAAACAGCTTTTTTCTTACTGATATTGAGATTGAATTCATCATCCATGCTGATAGGGCATTTCTGTGAACAGATACCGCAGGCAATGCATTTGTCTGTGTCAATATAACGCGGTTTTTGTTTGACTTTAACCTTAAAGTGTCCGGCAGATCCACTGACACTCTCTACTTGTGAAAGTGTTAATAATTCGATATTTCGGTTTCTGCCGCACTCCACAAGCTTTGGCAGAATGATGCAAGATGCACAGTCATCCGTGGGAAAGGTTTTATCTAATTGAGCCATTGTGCCACCGATGCCGGCAGTTTTTTCAACAATATAAACATAGAAACCGGCATCTGCCAGTTCTAAGGCTGCGTGGATACCTGCGATGCCGCCACCAACGACCAGCACGGCTCCAATTAGAGGTTTTTCGTTTGGTATCTTAACAAGGGGTTTGTTGGCGGATGTCTCTTCTTGGGGTTCAAATCCTGATATTAAAACTATGTCTATGATCTGTTTTGAAATGTTTTCTTTTTTACAGAACGCCTGGAATTCTTTTTTTTCAATTGCATATTGTTTGGCAGGGGCCGGAGATGCTTTGAGCTTTCCTTTTAAAATCCAGTTTCTTACTGTATTTCGGTGAACGCCTAAGTGTTTGGCAATGGTTTTTATTTTAAATATCAGCATGGTAAGGAGACTCCGGCAGAAGATATGGGCGTTGATAGATTTAGCTGATGATAAATTTTATTGCACAAGGGTAGAACGGCATCCTTTACAGGGGTACTCAGGCCGATATCTACAAGTTCTGGAATTATTTTAACCTGTACCGCATATATTTGAATATCAATTGAAGAGGATTGTTTTAACTCTTTTAATATATTGGTTGTTGGGAACTGGTGCAGTGAATAGTCTGCTATTTTATTATGAGGAATTTTATCCGGATCAATATGAAAGATATCACCGGGCATTGCCTTTTTGTATTGAATCGCATCGATCACAAAAAGTTTTTCCGGTCTTGCATCGGAAAGTAAAAGATCAAAAAGAATTTCACGAATACTGGTGCCAGCATCAAATACACCAACGTTATTGGGTATATTAAATTGGGTTTCCAGTGCCTGAATCACTGCTGCTCCGAAGCCGTCATCTCCCAAAAGCGGATTCCCGCAGCCGATAATCAGTACATCCTTTTTGAATAAATCCAGATACATTTATTATCTTTTTTTTAATAAAATAAAATTTTCATACATTACAATGTTTGATTCCATCCCGTCAACCAATTGTGCTTTAAAAGAAAGTTCAAATGGCGATCCTCTAATGTCTTTCTCCTAATTAATGAGCTTAAAACCAGCGCCTTTGCTCTAATTGGTTTATTAAATAAATCCCCATCATTAAATTTATCATTTATTTTTATTGACAAGTATTTTTACACACTATATTGATTATATATTGAACTTGGCACAAAGTAAAGTTGGCACATTTGGCACAAACAAAAAGTTAGTTATATAAAAAATAAGGTTTCAGTTTTTAACAGCATTAAGGAGGTGCCCGTGAAAAACAATAAAAAGTTACCGAATGAAGCACAAATGAAAACAGGAGTTTCCAGGAGAAATTTCTTAAAATCTCTTACGGGAACAGCCGCTGGGATCGGTATCTCTCAGATGTTTAATCCTGCTTTTGTGTCAGCCTTAACCGAGGAATTAAAAAAACATCCTGTCATCTGGATACAGGGACAGGCTTGCACCGGGTGTTCTGTTTCTTTGTTAAATACCATCGACCCATCCATTGCAGATGTGTTGCTTAAAGTCATTAGCCTTGAATTCCTTCCCACTGTAATGGCGAGCGAAGGTAAGATGGCGATGGAAAATCTGTATCATATTGCCGATAAATACCAAGGCAAATTTTCTTTGGCAGTAGAAGGTGCAATCCCAACCGCTGCAAACGGTAAATATTGTACGATTGGTGAATATGATCATAAGGAACTTACCATGGTTGATATCATGAAGGATCTGGGTCCGAAAGCAGGAAGTGTTCTGGCTGTGGGTACCTGTGCCGCATATGGTGGAATTCCTTCAGCCCAGGGGAATGTGACTGGCGCCATGGGTGTTATGGAATTTTTTAAGAAATATAGCATTCAAACACCGGTGGTGAATATCCCGGGTTGTCCACCGCATCCAGACTGGATAGTGGGGTCTATTTCTCACCTGTTAACAAAGGGAATTCCTGAATTGGATAGCGATGGCCGTCCGGTTATTTTTTTTGGTGAGAATATTCATGAGAACTGTCCGCGCTTGGAACAATTTGATAATGATAATTTATCGGAAAAAATGTCAAGCCCTCAGGGCTGCCGGATGGATCTTGGGTGTAAAGGTCCGGACACTCATGCGGATTGTTTTCAACGCAAATGGAATAATGGCATGAACTGGTGTGTGGATAATTCAGTTTGTATTGGTTGTGTTGAACCTGGTTTTCCAGATTTAACCTCTCCTTTTTATGAACCCGCATAAATAGATGATATAGAATATTTAACCCAAAGGGAGGTTATATTATGGCAGGTAATAAACCAGAAACTAAGTCTCTGTCCAAAGGGAAACTAAAGCCCGGAATTATGTCGGGTAACAAAAAAATTAAGGTGGCCATTGATCCTGTAACCCGGATCGAAGGGCATTTGAAGGTAGAAGTAGAAATCAAAGATGGTGTCGTCGCCGATGCAAGGGTTTTTGGCGGTATGTTTCGCGGTTTTGAACAAATATTAATTGGTAGAGATCCCAGAGATGCAACCCAGATAACCCAGCGGATTTGTGGCGTATGTCCAACGGCACATGCAACAGCCTCCGCCCTTGCTCTGGATGATGCATTCAAGTTGAAATTGACTCCAAACGGCAGAATTGCAAGAAATCTGATTCTGGGAGCCAATTTTCTTCAATCTCATATTCTTCATTTTTATCATCTGGCCGCTCTGGATTATGTTAACGGCCCGGATGTTGCCCCGTTTATTCCACGGTATGCAAAAAATGATATTCGCGTTTCTAAAGCAATTAATGACGCTGCCGTTGAGCAATATCTTGAAGCACTTGAAATCCGAAAAATATGCCATGAGATGGTTGCGCTTCTTGGTGGGAAGATGCCCCATGTTCAAGGAATTATGGTGGGGGGTACCACAGAAATTCCCACACGCGAAGCTCTGAATGCTTTTGCTGAACGGTTCAAGGTGGTCAAAAAATTTATAATGGAAAAATACATCCCTATCGTTTATCTTCTTGCAGGTCCATATGGAGATCTGCTCAAGACTGGAGGAGGATACAAGAACCTTGTATCATGGGGAGTATTCCCTATGGATGATGCTGGGAACACCCTTTTGAAAAGAGGCGTTTTTACAGATGGGAAAGATGGCAAGGTGAACGTCGATCTGATTAAAGAATATGTAAAATATTCTTATTTCGATGATGCCACCACAGGCTTAAATCCTAAACAAGGGCAAACGATTCCAAATCCTGATAAGAAAAATGCTTATAGTTTTATCAAGGCCCCAAGGTACAATGGGAAACCCCATGAAGGCGGCCCATTGGCAAGAATGTGGATTACCAATCCAGAATTGTCCAAAACCGGTCAGGATAAGTTGGGTGTAAAACGCATGCGTGATATCGGTGATGCTGCTTTCTCAATTCTGGGTCGACATGTGGCTAGAGCCGAAGAGACTGCTATTGTTGCTGATGCTGTAGAATTGTGGTTGTCTCAGGCACAGCCTGGCAAAGAAACTTTTGTATCATCACCCATCCCGGATGCTGCAGAAGGTCTTGGATTGACAGAAGCTCCTCGTGGGGCGTTGCTCCATTACATTGACATTAAAGATCAAAAGATTGCGAACTACCAGATTACCTCTGCTACGATCTGGAATGCCAACCCCATGGATGACATGGGGCAAAGAGGCCCCATGGAACAGGCTTTGATCGGTGTTCCTGTTCCTGATCCTGAAAATCCGGTGAATGTGGGGCGGTTAATTCGTTCCTATGACCCCTGACTGGGCTGTGCCGTCCACGTGCTGGACGCAGATACAGGTAAGGAAATTAAAGTTGAGCTACCGTTATAATTCAGATTGATTTGAACCCCCCTTCAAATCAGACAAAAGAGGGGGAAAATTAGTCTTTTTTCCCCTCTTTAATTATTTGGAGATTTTTAACCCAATGAAAAAATTATTAGTGCTGGGTGTTGGTAATATTCTTATGATGGATGAAGGAATTGGCGTTCATGCTGTTCATGAATTTTGGAAAGAAAAAGAGAGTTCTGATGGGATTCCAATTGATTATGCCCAGGTAGATTTTATTGACGGGGGTACTTTTACTCAGGATTTGTTTTACCTGTTTGAGCAATATCAGCAGATATTGGTATTGGATGTTGTAAGGGCGTATCACCCACCTGGAACTATTTACAGTCTGGATGAAGACGACCTGGTGAAAAATCAGAAACAGGTGTTGTCCCTCCATGATATTGATCTTTTAGATTCTTTGAGTATGGCACGGATGCGAGGACATTCACCTTTGCTCAAAATCATTGGTATTGAACCTGAAAAAATAGACTGGGGAACCGAATTGACCCCGACCATTGCCAAGGTTTTTCCATCATTTATGAACGTGGCAAGAAAACATATTCACAAACTTTTGACCTAAATTTAATTGATTAACAGATTCTTGGCAATTGATCTCCTATGAGCATATCAATTGGGCGTTCACCTCCAATGGTGGTTTCCAGCAACACTTTGCCAGGATAATTTTGAACCACTTCTCCTATGATGACCGCCTCTTTGCCAAACTCGTTCGCTTGAATAATCTTGAGTGCTTTTTGAGCATCTTCTTTCGCTACAAAACAAATTAATTTGCCTTCGTTTGCAATATATAAAGGATCAAACCCTAGAAGTTCGCAGCATCCTTGAACCGCACCCCGGACGGGCAATGCAGTCTCTTGAATTTTAATGCCTACTCCAGACTGAACTGCAATCTCGTTTAGGGTTGTTCCAAGACCACCCCGTGTTGGATCACGAAGTACATGAACATTACAACCGGATTGAACAATAGACTGGACCATTTCATTTAATGGGGCTGAATCTGTTTGGATATCTGAATCAAATGATAGACCTTCCCGGGTGGTTAAAACAGCGATGCCATGATCGGCAATGGTACCACTGATAATGATCTGATCTCCGGGTCTTGCATTGCTGCCGGATACGTTCACTCCAGGGATCATTACGCCGATACCCGACGTATTGATAAATATTTTATCGGCTTTTCCTTTGGGAACCACCTTGGTATCACCGGTGACAATCTTTACTCCGGCCTTTTTCGCACAATTGGCCATGCTTTCAAGAATAATTTTTAATTCTTTTACTAAAAGTCCTTCTTCTATGATCAGTCCCACACTGATCACCTTTGGAATAGCGCCACACATTGAAACATCATTGATCGTTCCATTAACCGCAAGATCGCCGATGTTTCCTCCGGGGAAAAAAATGGGGTCCACTACGTATGAATCCGTAGAAAAGGCAAGTTTACTCCCGCCAGCATCTAAACCAAAGTTCAAACCAAAATCCAAGATTGCCCCGTCATCCTGTTTGGATAATTCTTCATTTTTGAACAAGGGTAAAATTAGATCTGAAAACATTGCATGGGAAATTTTTCCTCCGGAACCATGGTCTAATAAAATTTTTTCTTCGCTCATTTTTTTCCTGTTTTTTTTAGAGTTTAGTTATATCTGTAGAATGCGGCACAAGATCCTTCACTTGAGACCATGCAGGGTCCCACCGGTGTCATGGGAGTGCATGCTTTTTTATATAATTTGCATTCCAAGGGTGTTTTTAATCCCATTAGAATTTTACCACAGGCACATCCTGCTGGCTCAGGCACCTCTGGTATTTGTATGTTGAATTTATGGGTGGCCTTAAATTTTGCATATTCTTTTTTCAATGTCATACCGCTTGAAGGAATGTTGCCAATTCCCCGCCAGGAGGTATCACAAATTTCAAACACCTGGTGGGTTATCTTTTGGGCCTTTGTGTTGCCCATATTTGAGACAGCCCGGGGATAGGCATTTTCAAGGGCCGGCAATCCTTTCTCGTTTTGTTCGATTAAAATGAGAATGGCATTTAAAATATCCACCGGCTCAAATCCGGAAATCACAGAAGGGATATGATATTTTTCAAAGGTATCTTTGTAGGCGTGGGTCCCGGTAATCACTGAGACATGTCCCGGTAGGAGAAATCCGTCGATCCGCACCCCGTCTGTTTGCATCAGTGCTGCCAGTGCCGGCGGGGTGAGTTTGTTGGCGCTGTGAATGGAGAAGTTATCCATATTCTCTTTGGCCGCAGTGAGGATGCCCGCAGCAATGGTTGGGGTGGTAGTTTCAAACCCCACTGCACAAAATACGACTTCTTTGTTTTTATTTTCCCTGGCAATCTGAAGGGCATCAAAAAGAGAATATACCACCCGGACATCTGCACCGGATGCTTTTTCTTTCCCAAGAGAGGAGCCGGATCCCGGTACCCGTATCAGATCTCCAAAAGTGGTCACAATAACATCATTGATCTTTGAAAATTTTACAAAGGCATCAATATCTTTTTGTGCAGTGACACAGACAGGACAACCTGGACCGGAAAGGAGTGTGATATTTTTTGGAAGTACACTTCTAATGCCATGTCGGAAAATTGAGGTGGTGTGGGTTCCGCAAACTTCCATCAATCGTAATGGTTTTTTGCTGACCGCCATAATTTTTTTTATAATTCCCTTGGCCAGTGATCCATCCCTGAACTCTTCAATATATTTTAAAGTCATTGATCCGTTTCCTTGACAATCTTATCTTCGTTTCAGGTTTTAATATCGTTTCGGATTTAGTCTCTTTCCTATTTAATACCTTCCCTTTTTAGCTTCTTTCTTGGGCCGCAGCAACCACCACCTGGCCTAGACAGATGCCACCATCTCCTGTGGGGACCTGGGTGTGTGTGAACACCATAAAACCTTGGACTTCAAGTTTTTCAATCATTTGTTTAAAAATAATATCATTGTTAAATACTCCGCCTGAAAGCACTATTTTTTGAATGCCGGTTTCTTCGCTGATTTTGACGACGGTATCTACAAACAGTGCGACCAGAGTATGATGAAATTTTAAGCTGATTTTAGAGATGGGTTCATCTTTTTTTAAATCTGTTACGATCTGCGGAATGCCCGGAATCAGATCCATTTCAAAAAGCCGGTCTTCATTCGTCTCTTCATCTGTGTCTTCAGTGGACGTTATTTTAAAATCATACGTTTCATCGGGTTCGTTTTCTTCGATTGTTGCGACGGCCTCCAACTCCATGGCGGCCTGGCTTTCATATGAAATTTTGTGGCGAATGCAAAGTAAGGATGCGATGGCATCAAAAATTCTTCCCGCACTGGATGTCAAAGGGCTGTTCAGTTGTTTTTGGATCATCTGATATATAACAGCAAGTTTTTGTTTTTTCATCTGTTTTATATACGCAATGTCCAGATCTAAAAAATCTTTGCCGAATGCCGCATGCAATATGGATGCTGCCATACGCCACGGTTCTATGACTGCATGGTCGCCGCCGGGCATCGGAAGGTAGGACAAATGCGCTTTTCTTTTAAAACCTTTCTGGGTGCACAGAAGAATTTCTCCACCCCATATATGGCCATCGGTGCCATATCCTGTGCCATCAAGTGTAATGGCAATGACGTTTTCATCGATGCTGTTTTCTGCCATGCAGGCTACGGCATGGGCATGATGGTGTTGGACAGCCACCTTTTTGATTTTGGGTTGGGCCATGGCATAGGCGGTGCTCATATATCCAGGATGCAGATCATGGGCAATTATATCTGGCTGGATATCAAAAATTTGTTTTAAATGTGCAATGCTGGTTTGAAAATAGTTATCACTGGCAATGGTTTCTAAATTTCCAATATGTTGGCTTAAAAAAATATCTTTATTCCGACCCAGGCAAATGGTATTTTTAAGTCCTGCGCCACACCCCAGTATTTTTTTGGGTAATTTTTTTTTCAATGTTATTGGTAATGGTGCATATCCTCTTGAACGACGGATAAATCGCGTTTTATCTGCTTGGACCTTCAAAATAGAATCATCTGCTCGAAAATAGATATCTCGATTGTGCAGTAAAAAATAATCTGCGATATGACTAAAAGAGTTAAGGGCGTCATGGTTCTCTATGGAAAGGGGATCGCCTGGGCGGTTGCCGCTGGTCATCACTAATATGGCAGGTCCTTTTTCCAGTAGCAGATAATGCAATGGGGTGTACGGCAGCATCACGCCTAAGCAGGTATTCAAAGGGGCAATATCCACTGTCAGTTCTTTGATATCAGTTGTGTCTGTTTTCCTTTTTTTGAGCAGGACAATGGGCCGGTGGTAGGATTCAAGCAATTGTTTTTCCTGGTCACTCACATGGACATAAGCGCTAATCGCATCAATGGATTTGGCCATTAGGGCAAAGGGTTTATGTGGTCGGGACTTTTTTTCCCGCAACCGTTTCACCGCATCCATATTGGCCGCATCACAGGCAATGTGAAAGCCACCAAGTCCTTTTGTGCCGAGGATTTTCCCCTGGTTTAAATATTTGGCGGCAGTACAAATGGTTTCTTTTGTCTCCAAATCTATTTCTTTGCCGATATTGTCCATTAAAAAAACCCGTGGTCCACAATCCGGACAGGCATTGGGCTGGGCATGAAATCTTCTGTCCATGGGATTGTCATATTCTTTTTGACATTGGTCACACATGATAAAGTTTTTCATGGATGTTGTGGGTCGATCATAGGGGATATCTTCGATAATGGTAAATCGGGGGCCGCAGTTTGTGCAGTTGATAAATGGATATTCAAATCGACGGTCGCTTGGATCCTGCATTTCTATAAGGCAATCTGAACAGATGGAAACATCCGGTGAGATCAAGGTGTGTTTGCCGTGGGTATCGGTGCTAATTACAATTTTAAATTCAGAAAAATGTTGAAGCGGATGGTCCGTTGCGTGGACTTTTTTTACAGACGCAAGTAAGGGTTGTTTATGAAAAATATCTTTTGTGAAATTTTCAATGTTTTCCAGGGTACCTTCCACAATCCCCCGCACACCATCAGTAGAATTATACACTTCTCCTTTGAGATGATGGGTTTTTGCCAGCACGAATAAAAAGGGCCGGAAGCCAACTCCCTGAACCACTCCTTCAATTTCAAGCTGCCTGGCTATGGTTGGAGATTTCATATCGGTTTATGGCTTAATTCTCCGATTTATTTATTGGCAGGGTATCGGCTGCCAGAATATTGCGCATATCTTCAAGGGTTTGAAGTGCAGCCTCTTCATCAACTTTGCTGATGGCAAAGCCGGCATGGACAATAACATAATCACCAATTTTAGCATCATCTAACAGCATGATGCTGGTTTCCCGGATCACGCCATCTACATCTACTTTGGCAACGGTATCGTTGATTTGAATAATTTTTGAGGGAACAGCCAGACACATATTTTACCACCTGTTCTTATGTTAATTAATAAAGGATCAATATAACACAAGATTCAGATGAAAAACACTGATTTTCCCATAAAAAAAAGGTTAACTTTTCTTTTGCAAGAGAAGTTAACCTTTTGGGTGTTTTTTCAAAAAAGGTGGATTTACCAGCCCATTGTCAGATAGTCATGCATGGAGTCGGCCGCTGTCCGTCCGGCTCCCATGGCCAGAATAACAGTCGCGGCACCGGTGACAATATCGCCTCCGGCCCAAACTCCTTTTTTGCTGGTTTTACCCGTTGCAGGATCTGCAACAATATTTCCCCATCTGTTCAGATTAAGACCGGGTGTTGAGTTGGTCAGCAGGGGATTGGCATTTGATCCAACAGAGACCACAACCAGATCACAGTCAATCTTATATTCTGATCCTTCAATAGGGACAGGACGTCTTCTGCCAGAATCATCGGGTTCACCAAGTTCCATTCGCAGGCATTCCATGCCCGTCAGGCGACCATTCTCATCACCGAAAAACTGGGTGGGGTTGGTCAGAAGAACAAATTCGATTTGTTCTTCCTGGGCATGATGAAGTTCTTCTTCTCTTGCCGGCATTTCGTCGCGGCTTCTTCTGTAGACCACTTTTACAGAAGAAGCACCCAGTCTCATGGCTGTACGTGCAGAATCCATAGCTACATTTCCGGCACCAAGAACAACCACGTTTTTACCGCGGGCGATGGGGGTATCATATTCTGGGAATAGATATCCTTTCATTAAGTTGGTACGGGTAAGGTATTCGTTGGCAGAATAGATGCCAATCAGATTTTCGCCGGACAGGTTCATGAATCTGGGTAAGCCCGCACCCACGCCTATGTAAGCTGCATCATAGCCCTCTTCGAATAACTCATCTATGGTTACAGAGGCACCGACAACGGAGTTGCATTCAATGTTTGCGCCCATCTTTTCAAGGGTGGCCACTTCCGAGGCAACAATCTCTTTTGGCAGCCTGAATTCAGGGATGCCGTAGACAAGAACACCGCCGGGTTTATGAAAGGCTTCAAAGATAGTTACATCATGGCCTTTGAGTAGCAGATCGCCTGCAACGGTCAGTCCAGATGGGCCGGAACCGATGACCGCAACTTTTTTCTTTGTTTTTTGGGCAACAGCGGGTATCTCTCCTGAACCTTCTTTGCGGGCATAGTCCGCTGCAAATCGTTCAAGATATCCGATGGCCACAGGTTGGCCTTTTTTGCCCACAATGCATTTTCCTTCGCATTGTTCTTCCTGGGGGCATACCCGGCCGCAGACCGCAGGTAACGCATTTGTTTCCCATAGTTTTTTGGCGGCACCCATGAAATCATTCTGGGCGATGAGCTGTATGAATTCTGGTATTTTAACGGATACCGGGCATCCGTCTATACATAAAGGTTTTTTACATTGAAGACATCTTGTGGCCTCAGCCATTGCCATTTCCGGTGTGAGTCCACGGGGGACTTCTTCGAAATTTCGTCTTCGGACATTTGGGTCCTGCTCGGGCATTTTTGCCCGGGGTACTTTTATTTTTTTGGGTTTATTCTCTGCCATTTATTACTCCATCATATAACAAGACCATAGGGTCTGATTTATTGTACTTTGCATTTTTCAAAAGCTGCAAGGCTGTCTTTTTCATCATCCAGATAAGATGCCAGACGTTTGGCCAGTTCATCAAAATCGACTTTATGTCCGTCAAATTCAGGTCCGTCCACACAGGCAAATTTGGTCTCATTGCCCACAGAGACACGGCAGCAGCCACACATGCCGGTACCGTCTACCATGATGGGATTTAGGCTGACAAAAGTTTTTACATTTTTTTCTTTGGTGATCAGGCTGCAAAATTTCATCATGGGAATGGGGCCGATGGCAACAACAAGGTCTATATCATTATTTTCAAGGGTTTCTTTTAATACATCTGTGACAAAACCATGGTGGCCTTTTGAACCATCATCGGTACAGATATGCAGGGAGCTGGATGCTGCTGTCATTTGTTCTTCCATGATCAGAAGGTCATAACTCCTTGAGCCTAAGATAGTGGTGACATCATTTCCGGCTTCTTTAAGTGCTCGCGTGATAGGATGCAGCACTGCAATTCCTGTTCCGCCACCCACACAGACCACTTTGCCGAAATTTTCAATGTGAGTGGGCTTGCCCAGGGGACCAATTAAAGCATAGTACTCATCACCGACGTTCAGGTCTTTAAAACGAGCCGTGGATTTTCCCACGACCATATAGATAATGGTGATAGTTCCCTTTTCAGGATTGGTATCTGCCATTGTTAAAGGGATGCGTTCGCCGGTTTCATCGGCTTGCAGGATCACAAATTGACCAGGTTTTGCTTTTTGCGATATCCGTGGGGCAAGGATCTCATTTAGAATGATGGTCCCTTGAGCCATCTCCTCACGGGTTACAATTTTTGCCATTACTTCCTCCTCAATTAAGAACGATATTTGATCAGCATTTCGCTGAAAAATTCTATTTAATTTCTACCTTACCTGAAAAAAAATGTAAACAATACTCAGAAAAATTTAATAAAATCAAGTAGAAAAGAAAATTTTTGCCAAGGATGGTATGATATCTGTTCATGTGTTAAAGTTCAATTAAAAATTTCAGATAAAGATCTATTGTCTTCGCAGAGCAGTTTTTAACATACTTTTAATCATAGTAAAAATATATGGATTTTTGTTTGACTTAATCATAGAAAAATAGTAGGAATTAATCCGATTAAATTGGTTGGGTATGTTGAATGAGGTTTAAAAAATCAATCAGGGGATTGAACCATGTCAAAAGTTAAATCATTTCAGCTGGTATTTTTTGCGATGATTGTCTTGTTCATTATGTTTCCCTTTATAGGGCAAGCCAGTAGTGAAATAAAGGATAAAGACAAAGGACCGGATCGCATTGAAATTACACTTGGGGCTGACGAAAACAAAAATGAAATGCCGGCGGTCAGTTTCATGCATGATCTTCACACGCAGGCTGTGGAAGGAAAGTGTGCAGACTGTCATGAGAAAAAAGAGAATGTCTTTGTATTTAAATTTAAGCGAATTGATAAAAAAGCTACCATGGATTTTTATCATGATGCGTGTATCGCCTGTCATGTAAAGAAAAAAGAGGCCAAAGAAGTTTTTGGTCCCACGGCTGAGGATTGTCGCTCCTGTCATGTTCAAAAAGAAGCCAAAGGATCTGTATGGAAAGAAATTGCCTTTGATAGATCTTTGCATTTTGCCCATGAAAGCTCAGAAAAGATCAAAAGCCTAAATCCATTAGAACAGGATAATTGTAGTCGTTGTCATCATCAGGCCAATGAGAAGACAAAAGAGATTTTCTATACAAAAGGTCAGGAGAGTGCCTGCTCTTATTGTCATAAATCTGAAAACATAGATGAAGTCAAGTCTATCAGACAAGCATCCCATGATTCATGTGTGGCGTGTCACCAGAGCTTTAAAGATCAGAAGATCGAAGCCGGACCTGTTGCCTGTAACGGTTGTCATGACCAGGAACAACAACTCAAGATCAAAAAAATTGCAGATATTCCAAGGCTGAAGCGTAATCAGCCGGACGAAGTTGTTATTACCGGATGGAAAGAGGGAAGCAAGGATAAAAAAGCATATATGAGTGCGGTTGCATTTAATCATAAGAGTCATGAGCAAAGTGCACAAAGTTGTAAAGAGTGTCATCATCAGACGTTGAAAAAATGTAATGACTGCCATACCGCAGATGGTGGTGATCTCAAGGGTGGATTTGTAAGCCTTGAACAGGCGATGCATAACCCGAGTAGTGCGCAAAGCTGTGTGGGATGTCATAAAGAGACCACTAAAAATAAAGATTGTGCAGGCTGTCATACTGTTGTTCCGGCAGCAAAGGACAATTCGGAATCATGTAAAACTTGTCACAGCCTGACTCCGGTACAACTTGAAACCACAGATCCCGGACAACTGGCGAAGAAGGTTTTATCAGATTTAAAAGCGGCTTACAAAAAGGTGCCGTTAGATAAGATTCCGGAAGTGGTCGCGATCGATGTGTTGGCCAAAGACTATAAACCCAGTCAGTTTCCACATCGGAAAGTAGTTCAGGCAATATTTGAACGGGTTGAAAACAGTGATATGGCTACAGCATTTCATTCAGATCAAGCGAGTTTGTGCATGGGATGTCATCACAACAGCCCTAAAACACTTGAACCACCTAAATGTGCATCCTGTCACAGTAAAAATGGTCCTTCCACAGTGAGTGGATCGGATGACAGGCCCGGATTAAAGGGAGCATATCATGGTCAATGTATTGGCTGCCATCAGAAAATGGAAGTTAAATCCGTTGTGGCAACAGACTGTGTTAGATGTCATGAAGCCAGGAAATAGAGTATTCAAAAGGATATAAATAAAAAGGTATAATTATGGCTATTTCGCGTAGAAAGTTTTTGGGCTCGATAGGAGCAGCTATCGGAGCCAGCACATCAGGTGCCCTTTCAAAAGCTTATGGTGCCTCAAATAAACATTTCAAGGGATATCCAGATAGCTTTGGCGTTTTGCATGACTCAACCAAGTGTATCGGTTGCAGGAAATGTGAACAGGCTTGTAATGAGGTTAATGCCCTGGACAAACCGGAAAAACCCTTTGATGATCTCAGTGTTCTGGATCAAAAAAGAAGGACAGACGAGGCCAGCTATACGGTTGTAAATAAGTTTAAAGGCAAAACGGATATTTTTGTTAAAAAACAGTGTAATCATTGCCAGGAACCGGCATGTGCTTCTGCCTGTTTTGTAAAAGCATTGAAAAAAGATAAAAGCGGGGCGGTGGTCTATGACGAAAGCCTTTGTGTTGGCTGCCGCTATTGCATGGTTGCCTGCCCGTTTAATATTCCCGCATACACGTATAATGATGCATTCACACCTAAAGTGACCAAATGTACCATGTGTCTTCCCCGAATTGAAGAAGGCAAGCTTCCCGGGTGTGTAGATATCTGTCCTAAAGAAGCGTTGATATTTGGAAAACGTGAAGATCTTATAAAGATTGCCAGGAAAAGGATTGGTAAACATCCGGACCAATATGAAGAACATATCTATGGTGAGCATGAGATGGGTGGAACCAACTGGCTGTATCTGTCTCCGGTATCCTTTAGCGAAATTGATATGCGAGAAGATCTGGGCGTGACTCCTGCACCGCAGTTTACTTCTGGTGCACTTGGAACTGTCCCCATTGTTGTTGGACTCTGGCCAGTGCTTTTGACCGGTGTGTATGCCATTTCAAAACGCAAAGAAAAAATTGCTAAAGAAGAGCAAAACGAGGCGGTTGCGCAAACAACCGAGCAGTTGACCGGTGAGATGAACACAAAGTTATCCGCGCTGCAGACCAAAATGACCAAAGAAAAAGAAACTGCTGTTAAAAATGAAGTGAAAAAAGCTCTGGATACAGCAGCAGCTGAAGCAGCAAAAAAGGCTGAAGAAGAATCACTGGCTGCTAAAAATACGGTTGATAAAGACGCCGAACCGGCTGCAGACAATGCCGCCAAAGAGGAGGAATAAATGGGATCCGAAAAAGCCATTGCTCAAAAGCAACTGTTCACACCTTTTAATGTGGTTGCCGGTATCATCCTCTTCGTTGGGTTGATTCTTACCATAATCAGATTTACAAAGGGTCTTGGAGCGGTAACAAATCTTGATAATAATAACCCCTGGGGCTTGTGGATCGGATTTGATCTGATGTGCGGTGTTGCCCTGGCCGCCGGCGGGTATATGACATCTTCCGCCTGCTATGTGTTTGGACTTAAAAAATATCATTCTGCTGTGCGTCCCGCAATTCTGACCGCATTTTTAGGGTATGCTCTGGTGGTTTTTGCGCTGCACTATGATCTAGGTCGCCCCTTGAAACTGGCCTATCCGATTTTTGTCTCACAGGGGACTTCATCTCTGTTGTTTGAAGTAGGGCTCTGTGTGTTTCTCTATCTGAATGTACTGTTTATAGAATTTACGCCTGCTGCCTTTGAGTGGCTTGGATTTAAAAAAATCCGGGGCTGGGTGCTTCGCCTGACTTTGGTACTCACCATCTTTGGTGTGGTGCTTTCCACCCTCCATCAATCATCACTTGGGGCGTTGTTTCAAATTGCACCTTCCAAGCTGCATCCATTGTGGTACTCCGGTTATCTGCATGTCTATTTTTTCATATCCAGTATGTTTGCCGGTATGTCCATGGTCATTTTTGAAGGTACCTTAGCCCATCGTTGGCTCCATGATAAAATGGATGCGACACATCTGTCAGAAGCTGAAGGTGTGGTGCTTGGATTTGGAAAAGCAGCATCATTTGTAATGATGGGATATTTCGGTATTAAAGTTATCGGCATTGCCGTAGACAACAACTGGCATTATCTGACTACTGGCTGGGGCCTCTGGTTTTTGGTTGAACTGATCGGCTTCGTCCTTTTTCCTGCAATTCTTTACTCTGTGGGGTCACGGGAGAAAAATACACTGCTGATCAAAATTGCGGCTTTCTGGACCATACTGGGTATTGTTCTGAACCGCCTGAATGTCTCTTTGATTGCATTCAATTGGCATCTGCCGTCAGCTGACCGGTATTTCCCCAGCATTTTCGAAGTTGGAACCACAATCTTTATAGTTACTCTGGGCGTGGTTGTTT
>JAWSVH010000230.1:0-4168 GCA_033852015.1 Desulfobacula sp. | reverse complement strand
CGGTGTCGTGGATGACCAGAATATCGTCTTCTTTGGTCTGGGGAAATTGTCTATGAACTGCAAATTTAACTATATTTTCGCATAAAGCACCGGCTACATCAACGGTTTGTAAATCAGTTGAATTGTCTTTTCCATGGATATGGATATGATGATATGCATCATACATTCCCGGGCGCATTAAGGCGGACATAGAAGCATCAACACCGATATATTTTCGATAGATATTTTTATGGTTAATAACCGATGTTACTAAGGCACCATGTGGCCCTGTTATATAACGGCCGCTTTCCATGAAAAGTTTTGGAACCCAGCCATTTTGAGTCTTAAACTCTTTGAACAAATCCGTAATTTGAGTTGCCATGGCATCCAGATTAAAGGGTTTTGCATCTGGTGTATAGGGAATGCCAAGTCCACCACCGATGTTGATGAATTCAAAGGTGATATTTAGTTTTTCGCTGATCAGTTCCACCATTTCCATCAGCATCTTTGCCGTTTCCACCATATATTCGTAATTTAATTCATTGGAAGCCAGCATGGTGTGGATGCCGAATTTTTTTACCCCAAGATCTAAAGATTGTTTATAGGCATCAATAATTTGCTCATGGCTGACCCCATATTTTGCTTCCACGGGATTCCCAATGATTTTATTGCCTTTTCGTTTGGGGCCTGGGTTGTATCTGAAACAAATGAGTTCAGGGATGTCCGTCAGTTTTGAGATCAGAGAAATATCGTCCAGATTCAGAATGCAACCACCATTTCCCATTGCACTCTTAAATTGCCCAGGACTGGTGTTGTTGGAAGTGAACATGATGTCCTCATCGATGCTGTCCAATTGTCTTGCCAGGTGTAGCTCGGGTATGGAACTACAATCAAATCCAAAGCCCATTGTCTTCATGATTTTCAGAATAGAGGGATTTGGCAGCGCCTTAACAGCAAAAAATTCTTTGAACGTATCGATATTGCTAAAAGCGGTGTTTAATTTTTGACAGGTTTGTTTGATTCCTTTTTCATCGTATATATGAAAAGGGGTATTAAATGTGCGGACAATTTCAGGTAAAATATCTGATAATCTTTTTTGGTATGATTCTGACATTGGCATAATTATAAAGTTCCTTATTCAAGGGGTTGGGGCAGTTTTAACTGGGTAGCTTTATCCAGGTAGTTTTATTTGGGCAGTTTCCTTGTACGAGGAAAGTGCGATTAGAGTTTTGGTGTCTTTTACATTTTTTAAATTGGTGATTTGAGTCCTTAAAATAGTTTCTAACTGAGTGTTGTTTGATACGCGTAATTTTACCATCAAACAATCATCCCCAGCCAGGTGGTGAACTTCCTGGACATACTCAAGGTCTGAAAGTAGTTTCCCGGTTTTGGCCAGACTGGAAGGGGTGTTGAGTTTTATTTGGATGAAGGCGATCATGGAGCATTCAAACATCTCTGGATCAAGGCGGACTTCATATCCTTTCACAACACCGGAAGCTTCTAACTTCTTGATACGCTCAAGCACAGCAGAGGGAGCCATACCAATCTTTCTGGCAACCTCTACGTTTGGGATCCGCGCTTTTTCCTGCAGGATTTTCAATATTTGAAGGTCTGTATTGTCTATGGTCATGATAAATCTTTTATAGTATTTTTAGTCAATAATATAGCATAATATTCTTAGAGATGAGACTTGTCAAGAATATTATATCGATTAACTATAAAATTTACGAATTATATTCACGTGGTTGCTGGGTAGTGCTAAACTTTTGATTTTTGTTGATAAAATATAATGTTTGCGATACATATTAAACATTATAATCTATATAAGATAAAGGTTGATATTCATAACGATGATGGATGATCCGATCAAGATTTTAGTGGTTGATGATGAGGAAGGGATCCTTGATGTTACCGAAGGGTATTTCCAGCGAAAAGGCTATGAGGTTTATACCGCCTCCAATGGAGTTGAAGCTCTCGAAGTCTTGAAGAGGGTGAAAATTGGGTGTGTATTTACGGATATTAATATGCCGATGATGGATGGCCTGGAGCTGGCTGAAAATATCCGGTTGATTGAAAATACGCTTCCCGTTGTTGTGATGACTGGGTACCCATCCCTTGAAAATTCTATACAGACATTGAAAAATGGTGTGGTGGATTATCTCATCAAGCCGGTTAACCTTGAACAAATGGAGCTAACCCTCAAAAGGATATTAAGAGAGCGGGGACTCTTTATTGAGAATCTCATTCTAAAAGAAGAGGTGGAGCGACAGGAGCGATTAAAAAAATTAAATAATGAGCTGGTTGAGCGGATTGAAGAAGTCAACACCCTTAACCGGGTTATGGAAGATTTTGCAGACACAGATTCCAGTTACAGCATTTTTAATCGAGTTGTTGATCTGGGTGTGGAAGAATTAAAAGCGGATAAGGTATTTTTCCATATTTATTCTGATGAAGACAAATCCCTGGTTCGTGTTGCAAATTCAGATAGTGGTAATGGAAATGATGCTGTGCATGATTTGTTTGGAAGAGATATCTCAAAATCTGCCAATGACTTCATTCTTGATGTGTTGAGCAGTGACCATAATCCGTGTTTAATTTCAAGTGCTGAGAAAAATGATCGTTTGGATGATGTGGTGCAGTCTATGATGGTTGTCCCGCTAAAGATCCGGGATAAAATTTTTGGAGTCGCCAGTGCCTTTTCGTTTAATAAGAACAAGTTGTTTAATGAAAAGGATATCTATTATATGAGTTTTATTACCCAGAAGGCAGCCTCTGCAATCGAGAATATCGCTTTATATGAAAATATTTACGATAATCTTTTTTCAACACTTTATGCATTTGTTGCAGCGCTTGAAGTCAGAGATTTGTATACCCGAAAGCATTCCACCCGGGTGGCAAAATATGCACACATGATTGCAGGAGAAATGAAGTGTACTGAAGAAGAACTTGATATTATCAGTTTTGCAGGGAGCCTGCATGATATTGGGAAAATTGGTATCCGGGATGATATTCTTTTAAAACCCGGCCAGTTGACCGATGAGGAATTTGAAAAAATTAAAGAACATCCTGTGATTGGTGCGGATATTATTAGTAAGCTGGGACTGTGGGATCGGGAAATGGAAATTATTCGTCACCATCATGAACGATTTGATGGCAATGGATATCCTGACAAGTTGAAAGGAGAGCAGATCCCAAAACTTGCCCGGATTTTATGCGTTGCCGATTCATTTGACGCCATGGCATCAGACAGATCTTATCGGAAAAAAATGAAAATCGAAAAGGTGTTGAAAATCATTCGGGAAAACTCAGGCACACAGTTCGATCCTGAAGCAGTGGAAGCCTTCTTGAGGGTTGCTGATAAAGAGTTTTCTGATGGTTTTTAATGTCTTGAGCGTTCGTTTAAAATATGCTAACTTGTTTTTAAAATTGGCTGCATGAATGAAAAGCATGGAGTAATTTATCATGGATGTTTCGAATGGTAATGAAAAACGAAAACACCCTAGAGTGGGCTTTGCAACCCAAATCAAGATCCATCTTGAAGCAAATGGGAAAAAAATTTCCTTGGAAGGAAATTCCAGGGATTTAAGTCTTAAAGGGGTGTTCATAAATACAGATATTGGTGAATTGCCAATTGGGACCATGTGCAACATTAATATTTATCTTTCCGGCGGGATAGATGAAATAGTCTTGTTTATTAAAGGTTCTGTTGTCAGAAGCAATAATGTAGGCACAGGGATCGTATTTGATTCCATGGATGTGGATACATATTCTCACCTGAAAAATATTGTGTATTATAATAGTATCGATGATTCTGTCTGATGATTGATAAAATAGGGATAATGAGGATCTGTTATGGATGTAAGGCTTGTAAATCCTTTTATCAATGCAACTATTAATGTTTTAGAAACCATGGCATTTATTACGGTGAATGCAGGAAAGCCTTACCTGAAGAAAGATAATGTTGCAGTTGGAGATGTGTCAGGTGTTTTGGGTTTAACAGGGGTTGCGAACGGGACAATTTCAGTTACATTTAAGGAAGCATGCATTTTGACGATTGTGTCTAATATGTTTGGTGAAACCATGAGTGAACTGAACAGTGAGATTGCTGATGCTGTAGGGGAGCTGACAAATATGATTTCCGGTCAAGCCCGGCGAGAACTTGAGGAAACCGGAAAACAATTTAAAGCTG
>JAWSVH010000052.1:0-952 GCA_033852015.1 Desulfobacula sp. | reverse complement strand
AGCTTCTTAAACCTCTACATCAGATATTGCCCAAAATACCACCACTTAAATCGAGATCGAACAGACCACTGGCCATGAACACTGAAGAACTACTTAACATTCTGACATATTACCACCTTCAAGAGTTCTCCTCTGGAACAGAGTTGATTCAAGCTCTGCAAGAAGATGATTATGCCAGACAATTCGTCGCCCCTGCTGGTGGAATTAAACATTCGACTTTCTTTGATACAGTAAATGACCGTGGAGTTGAACAGCTTCTTACCGTATTTATTGAATTGCAGAAACAAGCAGCAGGAACGTTGCCTTCCCAATATACAGAGCTTGGTGACCTTGTTGCTATCGATGGCTCTCTCATCGATTCAGTACTTTCCATGCACTGGGCTGAATACCGAGAAAATTCAAAAAAGGCTAAGCTGCACCTTGGCTTTGATCTCAACCATGGTATTCCTCGAAAACTGTTTTTGACAGAAGGCAATGGTGCTGAAAGGCCCTTCGTTAGTAAAATTATCGAACCAGGCCAAACAGGTGTGTTGGATCGAGGATACCAGGCACATCACCTGTTTGATCAATGGCAGCAGGATCAATGTCATTTTGTTTGCCGCATTAAGGAAGCTACCAAACAAGACGTTCTTGAAGAATATCATGTACTGGAAGATTCCCATATCTTTTTTGATGCCAAGGTGTTGCTTGGAACCCCAAACGTTAATCAGACCGAAACACCCGTTCGCCTTGTCGGCTACACGATTGAAGGCAACTCATATTGGGTAGCCACTGATCGCTTTGACATATCGGCTGAACAGGTAGCGTTGATATACAAACTTCGTTGGGACATCGAATCGTTTTTTGCTTGGTGGAAACGGCACCTTAAAGTTTACCACCTTTTTGCTAGAAGCAAGAATGGTTTGATGGTTCAAATCCTTTCAGGGCTCATCACCTATCTCCTTCTAGCGAT
>JAWSVH010000229.1:0-10413 GCA_033852015.1 Desulfobacula sp. | reverse complement strand
CGTTTTTTGGGGACCACCGTACCTGGCAGAAAACGAAACGGATGGTGGGACTGGAAGCCTGCCAAGACAGCTCTGGAAATTTTGTTCAGCGAAGGGAGTATCATGGTTTCCGGCAGAAAAGGTTTTCAGCGAGTATATGATTTAAAAGAAAGGGTACTTCCTGACCATGTTAACAGGGAGTATCCCACGGATATTGAGACTGGCAGTTTTTTTTGTCAGACGGGCGCTACAGAGTTATGGATTAGCCACAGACAAGCTTGTGAACTAAACATTATTTGTAGTGAACCAGTGTCTTTATCGGAAGGAATAATATCAAAGGTTTCCCATTGAGGGAGATAAATCCAAACTGTTCATAGTATTCTTTGGTATGGTTATCTTTTGCGTCGACAAAGAGTCCAATTATGCCAACGTTTTCCGAAATAAAAATGACTTTTTCAACAGCACTCCCTATTAAATAATTTCCATAGCCTTTGTGCTGGTATTCTTTTGATACAGCAAGTCTCGCCAGTTTTAAAGCAGGAACTTGATCTGGATATTTTTTAGCGATAATAGGTGGTAAGTAATCCGTTTCAACTTCACAAATCGACAGGGTGTAAAATCCAAGAATTTCTTTCAAGTTTTCATCATTAATCAACACAAAGGTGCGGGACATACCTTTAGTGATGTGCTGTCTGGCAGTCTTTTGCAGAAATATATTTAATTGGGTGATTCCACAGTCAAACCGCATTCTGTCATGCGATTTATCCAAAAGTTCGATCTTTATCATTTCAAATCCTGCTTATACTGTTTCATTGCTTGAGCCAGTTTGGGATTCGCCTTTGGAGGGTTTTCAATCAATTCGAACAAATGCTGAGCAGATTGTATATCTAACCTAATTTTATTTTCTTGTTCAATAATGGCCTGGGCTTTTTCAAGCGCTGCATGTACTATAAATTGATTTAATGTAGATCCCGTGATTTCCGATGCCTCGGTTAATGTGTTATAGACATTAGGTGATATTCGTGCTGAGACACGAGCAGTTTTAGTTTCAGCTTTCATTTTTGAGTCCTCTCCTAATCATTTGTATTTTATGGTTTGCTTTTCAGTTGTTCCATATACAATATGTCATTGGTGCCATTTTGGCAACAAATTTATTATGGCGGTTTTTGAAATACAGGAAGGTCTAAAAACAAAGAAACTCATTGAGGATCCGTCATGGATTGGCAAACAACAAGAAAATGAACCGGGTGTGACCGGTTATTTTCAAGTTATACGTAATCGGAAGTGAGAGTGCTTAAAGAAATATTACCGGATGATATTACAATCGAACTCTTAGATGAATGGTTCACCCAAAATCAGCGTTTACTGGTAATTTACAGTTTAATAACCAAAGCTGATCCCGATAATCCAAGATGGGAATATGCCGCCGCAGTAGATTTTTCAATGGCAAATATAAACTACAACCTTCAAGGTCACGGCATCGGCAGTAATATCACAGAGATTCAATCTGTAAAACTTTTAGTTGGAGCCATTCTAAAAGATAATGAACGTTTCAATGATGGTAAAGGACTTCATGTTTATTTATAAGTCGTTCCACAAAACGTATAACAAGTTACTGCACGCGGATTTGGTAAAGCTGTCACCTTTTTTGCTTGCGCAAAAAATCCGCCAACTTCACCAAACCGGTGAGTAAAGCGTTTGAGGCGTAGCCGAAAAATTAAAAAAATTTCTTTTAAAAACCAAATTATATTTTTAGGTGGTAGATTCCCATCTTTTTATGCTATTCGATTACAATATTTATAATAATGGCATCTGATTAGGAAAAATAACATTGTCTGAAAAGAAACAAATTGAAATTTATCAATCTGACGATGGGCAGACTCAGATTGAAGTCCGCCTTGAAAAAGATACCCTATGGTTATCACAGGCTCAGATGGCAGAACTGTTTGGTAAGAATTCAGACACCATCGGTTTACATTTAAGAAATACTTATAAATCTGGGGAGTTAAAAAGATTGGCAACTACCGAGGATTCCTCGGTTGTCCCTCGCATTAATTCGACTTGGCTGAAATGATTGACAATTCTGGTGGTGACTGATAGTGCCATCAAACATTATGGAAACAATTATTTGCACATTTTTTATCCTATTTTTGATATACAAAGTGACTTATCGACTTACAATTGAGAATCTTGCCCTTCGCCAGCAGTTGGCTATCATGAAACAATCTATTCATCGTCCTAAAATTCGAAAAAGAGATCGACTGTTCTGGGTTGTTTTTTCCCGATTGTGGCGAGACTTGAAGAATGTTTTAATTGTTGTGCAGCCCGAAACCGTAATTCAATGGCATAGAAAGGGTTTTAAGTTGTATTGGACGTTCAAATCAAAAAGAATACGATCAGGAAATATAAAGTTGGGAAGCCTCCATCCCAGACTTGGCGAACCTTTTTAAAAAATCATATGCACAATACCTATTCTATAGATTTTTTCACAGTACCAACTATTAATTTCAAAATCCTATATGTATTCATAGTGCTATGGCATGAAAGGCGAAAAGTTGTTCACTTCAATGTAACCATGAATCCCACAGCTCAATGGACTTCCCAGCAAATAATAGAAGCCTGTCCCTGGAATAAAGTACCGAAATATTTATTGCGAGATCGTGATGGGATTTATGGAAAAGTGTTCCAGGGCCGTATAAAAAATATGGGAATAGAACAAGTGAAAACAGCACCCCACAGCCCCTGGCAAAATCCATATTGTGAAAGAGTTATCGGTAGCATCCGGCGTGACTGTCTAAACCATATAATTGTGCTTAACGAGGTACATTTGAAAGGTATTTTGTCAGATTATTTCGAGTATTACCACCGTGACAGGACGCATCTTGGTCTTTCAAAAGATACCCCTTATAAGCGCCAGATACAGATTGAACCGGAAAATGGAAAACTGATAGCTCTTCCCCGTGTTGGAGGGCTTCACCATCGTTATGTATGGAAAGAGGCTTCTTAATTCCATTAAATAACTTTTTTTACAAAGAGGCCTAAATTATCAATAATTTCAATAGTAAAGATTAATGAGAGGGACACCCGAGACAGATATCAAAACTGGGAAGGGACAGAATGGAAAAGGATAAAGACAAAAAAATACAGAAGCCAGAGGGAAAAGAGACCTCCATTGTCCGATCCTCGGCTGCTGAGTACCTGACATTTGTCGCGGCAGTTGGTAAGGGCGGCGTTGAAGCGATTTATGCGGATGAAAACATCTGGCTGACCCAAAAAATGATGGGCGTTCTCTACGATGTCGAGACCCATACCATTAACTATCACTTGAAGAAGGTGTTTGCTGATAGTGAATTGGAAGAGGATTCAGTTATTCGAGATTTTCGAATAACTGCCGCAGACGGTAAAAACTACAATACCAAACACTATAATCTTTCGGCTATCATCGCCGTAGGCTACAAGGTCAACTCAGAACGTGCCGTGCAGTTCCGTAAATGGGCGACAACGATTATTCAGGAGTTCACCATCAAAGGCTACACAATGGATGATGAACGCCTAAAGAATGACGGTTCTGTCCTTGGCAAACAATATTTTGAAGAGCAATTGCAGCGTATCCGGGAAATTCGTCTGAGTGAGCGTAAGTTCTATCAGAAAATTACCGATATCTATGCCTCGTCCATTGATTATGATATAACGGCTCAAGCCACAAAGCGCTTTTTTGCGACAGTACAAAACAAACTGCATTGGGCAATCCATGGCCGGACGGCTGCGGAAGTGATCGTAGACCGTGCGGACCACAAAAAAGATAATATGGGGCTGACCGCCTGGAAAGACGCTCCAAAAGGTAAAATTCAAAAGTTCGATGTTAGTGTAGCCAAAAACTATTTGACCGAAAATGAAATGGCGCAATTGCAGCGGTTGGTCTCTGCCTATCTGGACGTTGCGGAAGATATGGCGCTACGGCAGATCCCGATGACGATGCAAGATTGGGAAAAACGCCTCAACCGATTCATCGAAGCGACAGACCGGAAAATTCTGCAGGACGCAGGAAAAGTCACAGCAGAAATTGCCAAGGCCCATGCCGAAAGTGAATTTGAAAGATACCGCATCATTCAGGATCGCCTCTTTGAAAGTGACTTCGACCGGATGATCAAACAGTTGGAACAGAAAAATGAGGATAAAGAATAGCGACTTTCAGGTATGAAATTGGGGGACATCCATACTTAATTCCAACCAACCAAATGAACCGGTCGAACCGGTTATTTCTGCGTTATAGATAACTTAAAATTAGAAGTGATATATCGGAGGAAATAATTGAGAAAAATATTATTGTATGCTGGTGGATCTATTAGCTTGGTATATGTGATTATCCACGTTTTATTTTGGAAACTTTTTAACTGGAATGAAGAGTTGGCAAGACTCAGCACGATGAATAAGGGACTTATGCTAACGTTGGATACAGGAGTCACCTACTTTTTTGTGTTTGCCACATTTATTTCAATTTATTTAGCAGATTTAAAAGAATTTAAGTTTTTAGAGAAAACAGTCATCTTTTTTATCGCAGGTCTTTATTTATTGCGCATTATATGCGGATTCTTTTTTTTCGAGTTCTCCATGCTGGAATTGGCTTGTTGGGTTTCATGTATATTTGCCATATCCTGCTATCTCCTGGCGTTGCGCAGCCACGAAATTTCTAATATATGCTGCAAATAGTAACATGATTTTTAGGCGTTACGGAGTTTGAAAAAAATCCGGATGCCTTTTTGGAAGTGATCTTTTGTCAGGAATATTACAGAACCATCTGCTCAATGGGAGCGCTCAAAACCAAATGACGGGTAGAAAAAAAATGGAAAACAGAACCGACATAAATGATTTTAAATTTATTCCTAATGTTGGCCCAGCAACAATTCGATATCTAAACATTTTGGGCATTAAAAAGCCTTTTGAACTAATTGGTCAAGACCCATATTCGATGTTTCGCGAATTATGCCAGGTGACAGGCAAACAATTTGATCCTTGCCTCGCTGACGTATTCATTTCAGCCGTCAAATTCATGGAAGGAGGCCTTCCCGAAAAATGGTGGCACTATACAGAAGAAAGAAAAAGAGCATTATCTAAAGAGAGGATATGATACATATGAGCTTAAAAGTATTTTTATTAATCGGAATAATATTTTTTTCACAACCTTGTTTTGCAGAAAACAATTTTATTAAGTTTAATAAAGCTTATAGTCAATTGGGGTTTGTTGCTGAAAATAATTCAGATAGCCTTAAAACATCTTTAGTAAACAAAAATATAAAATGGACACTGACCTTAAAATCTGTCTACCCGTCTGGTTGTTCCTCGCATTAATCCGACTTGACTGAAATTATTGATAAATTTGATAGTGACCGATTTTGAATATTTAAAAAAATGAGGGCTGTAAAACAACAAAAATGAACCAGACTTCGCTGGTTATTTTCGAGTTATGTTATGTGTCTTTAAGTATTGCCAATAGAAATAAAATGAAGGATTGAAGATGCCAAATAAGTTACAAAAGAAAATGTTACATGAAATGGAACAAAAAGATATTTTTAGGCAGGCACAAAAATATGCCTTTGATTATGCTGATAATGTTCTTGAACGTAATGTTTATCCAACCCCTGATGCAATTGCCGACTTAGAAATGTTTGTCGAAAAGCTTCCAGAATCTACGGGAAATGCCACCGAAATATTAGAGCAATTGAATAAATACGGCAATCCGGCAAGCGTTGCACAGACAGGCGGTAGATATTTCGGTTTTGTCAATGGTGGAGTTATTCCCGCCTCTCTTGCAGCACGATGGCTGTCTGATTTCTGGGATCAAAATACCGCACTCTATGTCATCTCACCTATCTCCTCAAAACTTGAGAAAGTGTCTGAATCATGGCTAAGAGAACTGCTCGGTTTACCTGAGAAAGTTGTTGCCGGTTTGGTCAGCGGCTCTTCATTGGCGATATTCAGCGGTTTGGCAGCCGCACGGTATCGAATATTTCAAAACAACAACTGGGATATTAATAAAAAAGGATTTTGCGGTGCGCCTAAAGTCAGAGTTGTTGCAGGTCGTCAGGCTCATGGAACAGTTGTCAAAGCGATTGCCCTCCTCGGATTCGGCATAGATAACATAGAATGGGTTGAAACAGATACACAGGGTAGGATTATACCGTCAGAAATTCCTGAACTTGATAAAAGCACAATACTGATACTGCAAGCCGGAAATGTAAGCTCCGGTGCCTTTGACTCCTTTGATGAAATATGTGAAAAAGCTAAGAAGGCAACCGCCTGGGTGCATATTGACGGAGCTTTCGGGCTTTGGGCGGCAGCATCAAACCGGTTAAACCATCTTACAAAAGGAATGGAGAAAGCAAACTCCTTTTCAGTAGATGGGCATAAAACACTCAATACGCCGTATGACAGCGGCATTGTGCTCTGCAATGATAAAGAAGCACTGACCCACGCGCTGCACGCATCAGGCTCCTACATCGCTTACAGTGAAAACAGAGACGGGATGCTCTACACACCTGAAATGTCCAGACGGGCAAGAGCTATTGAGCTTTGGGCAGCCTTGAAATATTTGGGAAGGGAAGGTGTTGACGAATTAGTGTTCGGTCTTCACCAAAGAGCGGTACAAATAGGACAGGAACTTAAAGCTGAAAACTTTAATATTTTAAATGAAGTCGTCTTTAATCAGGTACTTGTTGCATGCGATAACGATAAGATCACCGATCAGACCATGCGGCATATTCAAGCGTCGGGTGAATGCTGGGTCGGCGGAGCCACGTGGGATGGAAAAACCGTTATCCGAATAAGTATTTGTTCATGGGCCACCACCGAGGATGACATTACTCGCTCTGTCAGAGCCTTTGTTACAGCCAGAAATAAGGCTGTTCAAGAATTATGCAAAACATAACAAAGCTTTTGCAGCGGAGCGCAAAAAGCCGCGCCCGGTGAAAAGCGACGTTCACGGCAACTGTACCGCAATTGTATGATATAATTTAAAATGATATAATTGAGATCATATTCTAACCATGATATGGTCAGGTTATAAAATGCATTAAGAGCATTTATAGATTAGAATCTGCGAGAGGAAATTATGAGCAAAAAAGATATTATAAAAATTTTACGTAACTATAAAAATGAAGTTGCTAATCAATATAATATCCTGACCATTGGCATTTTTGGTTCCGTTGCTCGTGGGGAATCAGGAGATGAGAGTGATGTCGACATAGTGATCCGTATTTCTGAACCCGATTTTTTCATACTTGCGGGGATAAAAGAAGATTTAGAAAAAAGACTTAACAAATCCATTGATATTGTAACTTACACAGACTCAATGAACCCTTTTTTGAAAAACAGGATAGACCATGAGGCTGTGTATGCCTGATAATGAACTGATATTGGAAATTATTCAACAAATCGAAGATGCTGCCAAAAAAGTTGTTCTGCGATTTCAGGCAATCAATAATCCAAACGATTTTACTGATACTGCGGCTGGGATGGAAAAAATGGATGCCATCTGCATGATGCTCATCGTTATCGGGGAGTCTTTAAAAAATCTTGATAAAGTTACGGAAGGAAAACTGCTATCGCGCTATCCAGATGTTGACTGGAAAAAAGCAAAAGGGATGAGGGATATTATTACACATCACTATGCCAATATTAATGCCGAAACAGTATTTTTCACATGCAAAAGAAAAATCCCTACACTTTTGGATACTATCCAGAGAATTATCCATGAATTGAAATCTTAATTTTTTATACCAACTCAGAATTCCCAGATCAACAAGCAACCTACATTCTCAACAATGAAGATGCTACGGATAAACCGCAGATTTTAGTGGTTGTATTTGCTTTTAAAGTTCCAGATCGGTTACTTTTCGAGTTGATTCCATCAAAAGAAAGCAAAAAGTCCCTGATCGAAAACTTTTTATTGCTTTTCGTTTATAAAGTCGCTAAAAGTATCCTATCGGAAACATTTATATGGGTGGCAAATTGAAATCTTCAGCTAAAATTAATAATCCTAAAGAATTAGGGCAGCATCTCCTTAAAGAACGTAAGAGTCTCAAGCTGACTCAAAAAGAGATCTCTGAGTTTAGTGATGTTGGAAGAAAGTTTATTATAGAACTTGAAAAAGGTAAGGCAACTGCTCAACTTGGAAAAGTATTTGAATTATTAAACAGTCTTGGCCTTGAACTCCATCTTATTAAGCGTGGAGATAGCTAACTTTGGAAACCTTGAATGTTTTTTTTGGGCAAACCAGAGTCGGTTGCCTAAGTATTGATGACAGGAGACTATTTTCATTCCAATATTCTAAGAAATGGTTGACATCACCGGATGCTTTTCAAATATCTATTTCTTTGCCTATGCAGAAAGATACTTTTTCACATGATAAAGTAAAATCATTTTTTTCCAATCTGTTGCCTGAATCTGCCGTTAGAGAATTAATCGCGAAGCGTCTCGGGATTTCAGATAAAAATGATTTTATGCTTCTTAAACTTATTGGGGGAGAGTGTGCAGGGGCAATAACGATTCTGCCTGAATCAGAAATACCTGAATCACCACATCAATACACATATCGTTCTTTATCAGACGAACAATTAGAAGATCTGATAAAGCATATCCCAAGACGCCCTTTACTTGCAGGTCAGGAAGGGATTCGAATATCGCTTGCAGGGGTACAAGAAAAAATAGCTCTGTTCTACAAAGACTCTACATTTTATATCCCAGCAAATGGTGCGCCAAGTAACTTTATTTTAAAACCGAGTATGACTCATTTTCAGTCTTCCATTGAAAATGAATGCTTTTGCATGATGCTTGCCAATGCTGTTGGTTTGAATGTTCCGCCTGTTAGAATTGTTCGAAAAGAGGCCCAAAAGGTTTTGTTGATAAAAAGATATGATAGAGTAGTGGATAATGATTTTCTCATGCGTCTTCACCAGGAAGATTTTTGTCAGGCCATGGGGCTTTCACATGAACTAAAGTATCAGGCTGATGGTGGCCCTGGGCTGAAAGCATGCTTTGATATAGTACGATCCTACTCTGCAAATCCGATTAAAGATTTTCAGCAACTGATGCAATGGGTATTTTTTAATTACTTAATCGGGAATATGGATGGGCATGCAAAAAATTTGTCTTTTATATATCAGGCCAAACAGATTCGAATAGCACCTTTTTATGACATGTTGTGTACAGACATATATGAAGACTTATCACAAAAACTTGCTATGAAAATAGGAGGAGAGAACAGGCCTGAATGGATTATGGAAAGACACTGGAAAAGATTTTCAGAGGAGATAACAATAAACAATACCATTCTCAAGAAACGATTAGTAAATTTTTGTCTTAACTTAACCAGTAAAATTGACAGTACCTATGAGGACTTTATAAACAAATATCAACAGAACAGCCTGTTAGAGGATATCATAACTGCAATAAAAAAAAGATCACGCAGAACGCTTAAGCAATTTGATTAAATTTACAACAAAAAAATGAACCGGGTGTTACCGGTTATTTTAAGAGTTAATAAATGCATGCACGCTGATCCTTCCTTAAAAAGTGAATAGTCGGTAAGCCTTTATCGGTAAAACATTACAGTCTCGAATTAGGACGGAAAAATATAAAGATAAGGTCAATCGTGAAATTTTTGATTTATTTTGAGTTTGACAATAATATTTAATGTGATTATATTGTAATTACATTAATCATAAATGGGGGGGGGCAAATATGACTACTTTGATAAGAATTGGAAACTCGCAAGGAGTAAGGATTCCAAAAGCAATTATTGAACAGGCTCAATTAGAAGAAAAAGAATTGGTTTTTAAAATTAGTGATGACGGACTTTTAATTCAACCTTTGCAGAAACCAAGGAAAGGGTGGAAAAAGGAATTTGATAAAATTTTAAAAACAAAAGGAGCTGATCAAATTGATCAGGAATGGTTAGATGCCCCGCTTACCGACAATGAGGATTGGGAATGGTAAAACAGAATATTCATAGATTCGACATTTGGTTAGTCCGATTGGATCCAACAAAGGGCTCAGAGATCAAAAAGACAAGACCCTGTGTCATTATTTCACCTGATGAAATGTCCTCGCTAAAAACCGCTATAATTGCTCCAATGACATCTAAGGGATTCAACTTTCCAACTCGAATTCAATGCACCTTTCAAGGTAAAAAAGGTTTGATTCTATTGGACCAAATGCGAGCAGTTGATAAATCCAGATTAATTCAAAAACTCGGTATGATTTCTCAAAGTGCCCAAGTCAAGACAGTGAATTGTTTGCAAGAACTTTTTGCACACTAAAAACGGACTCATTGATCTTCCCTCCCCCCGATATTGTACACAAATAGTTAAGCTACTTGTTTGAAAAATGCTCAACAATCAACATGCACCGGATTTCACCGGTGATGTTAGGTAGTTA
>JAWSVH010000228.1:0-2222 GCA_033852015.1 Desulfobacula sp. | reverse complement strand
CAAAGTATTGGTCGATGCAGTCGACAATGAGTTGTGCATATTTATCCAGGAGAATTTCTATTCGAGCGGGGTGATTGGGCAGATCAGAGATTGAGAAAGGCTCAATAAGAATGGCTGGCATAGTGGCGCCTTCAAGAACGATAATGGGCATGGCCCTGGTCTGTGTCGTGATGTTTGTTTCCTGACGTAAGAAAATTTGGGAAAAATATTTTGTAGCCTTTTTATTTTCAGCCGAATGTAAAAAAGCGCTGGATATCCAGGTGGCCTTGGTTGCTTTTTTTAATGATGGGGCATTGGGTGTGTCAAAATAATAGAAAAAGGCAGCAGGCGTGGGGGAGTGATGTAGATGGAAGCTTAGAAAAAAGGCTGCTTTTTGTTGGTTGGCAATGGCCATCCTGTCTTGTGGTGAGGCATTGATGTCGCTGGTTCTGGTTAAAAAAACATTATAGCGGTTTTCAAGTTTTTGGGCAGTTTTCCGGGCCAATTTCAGCGTGATGGCTTTTTCTTCGATGCCGGTGGAAGATGTTAGGCCATTTGACGATCCTCCGTGTCCTGGATCTAAGACTATAATTCGTTGTGTGGTTTGTATGGGCTTGGTGGCAAAAGCATTACCAGAACAGAGTAATAGCATAAAAAAGATCATGGTTACTAAATGGGTTTGTTTGGGCAATTTTCTTGACACCTTTCTATATAAACGTTATCTTAGTAAACTTTGTGTAAAAGCAATTTCGATGTAATATAATTTAATATATTACATTTTTTTAATTATTTGAAGCGATGTTTAATATATATTTATTTTAATAGTAATGATTACAGGACAAAAAACATGCAGGTAAAAATCGAAGATAAAAGCAGCGTCAAAAAAGTACTCTCTTTTGAAATCCCTAAAGAAGATATCGTCAAAGAACTTAACAATGCTTATAACGACCTGAAAAAGAAAGCAGATGTTAAAGGTTTTAGAAAAGGGAAAATTCCCAGAAAAGTATTGGAGAATCGTTTCTCGAAAGATGTTCATGCTGATGTTGCGCCTCGTTTAATCCAGGATGCATTTGTTGGTGCTGTCCAGGAGCATAAGCTAAATATTGTGGGTCCTCCTCAGATGGATCCACCGGAACTGGATCCTGAGAATGCATATGCGTTTGATATTACAGTAGAAATCAAGCCTGAATTGGATGATGTAGAGTTCGAAGGGGTTGAGCTGGAAAAAACAAAATATGAAGTATCTGATGGTGAAATTGAAAGTCAGATCTTTATGATTCAAAAAACGCTGGCTAAAAAAGAGACCGTTCAAGAAGAACGTCCTGTGAAGCAAGATGATTTTGTATTGATTGATTATGAAGGATTCGTAGATAAAAAATCTTTTGAAGCAACGCCAAAGATTGAAAATTATGTCATGGCCATTGGTCATAGCGAGATGCCTCAAGAGTTCTCCGATAAATTGATCGGCGTTATTCCGGTTCAGGATCTTGAGATCGAAGTGGAGTACCAAGAAGATCATGCAGATGAGAATTTGAAGGGTAAGAAGATCACATATAAAGTGACGTTAAAAGAGATTCAGGAAGAAGTTCTGCCTGAACTTACTGATGACCTTGTCAAAGATCTTGGAAAATTTAAAACCCTGGATGACGTTCGCGATTCCATTCGTGATAATATGGAAAAAGGGTATGCCCAGAGGATAAAACATGAACTTTCCGAACAGATTTTTAAAGCTCTGTTAGGTAAATATGAGTTTGAGGTTCCCCAGGCAATGATCGACGGTGAGATGGAAGGCATTATTGCAGAGGCGGAACAGGCTTATTCGGCTAATAGTACGACCCTTGAGGAAGCGGGCTTAAATAAAGATGTTATGAGAACCCAGTACCGGGATGTAGCAGAGAAACAAGCCAGAAGACATTTGATTCTGGATAAAATTATTTCTCAGGAAGCGCTTGAACTTACCGATGAAGAACTGGAAAAAAGTTTTGAGGAAATGGCCTTTGGAATGAATGCACCTGTCGATGCGGTGAAGAATTATTTCAACATGGATCCAAAGCAGTTAGAATATTATAAGCACACACAGCTTGAAAAAAAAGCAGTTGATCTTATAATAGAAAAAGGAAGTGTTACAGAAGTTGAGCCGGAGGCACCTAAAGAAGAAGACACTAAAAATGAGACGGCCTCTGAAAAATAAAAAAGGTGAACTGAACTTGTCACCAGAATGTGGTATTAAAATCAAACTAATT
>JAWSVH010000227.1:0-1386 GCA_033852015.1 Desulfobacula sp. | reverse complement strand
GAAACAAACTCATCGGCCACTGCTCGCAAGGTAGATTTTGAATTACAGTTGGCACTGATCACATCCATGTCTTTTCGAAAGGTGGCCCAAAGATGGACCGGGGAAATAGTGACAATAATTTTACAGTCGGGATTATATTGATTTAGTATATTATAAACTCTTTCAAGATTATCCAGATTTTCCTGGTAACGGCTAACCCGAAAACTGTATTCATCCTTACCACCCCCCTCATTAAAATAGGGCCCAGATGGCAGGCAAATTACACTTTTATCATTCACATCTTCCCAGATTTCAGTTAAACCGAGCGTAAGAATCAATACCTTGGCATTAATCAACGCTTTTCTTGAGCACTGAATATGATTTAAAAAATCCTGCTCGGCTTCTTCTATGGAATCATAGAGAATGATTCTCCGATATGGATCTTGAACCTGCCCGGTTTTGGGAGACACCCACCATTTAACATTGGGAGTAAACGTTTCAAACGTATACTCAAAAATTTGTCTCATGCTAAAGGTGTTATAGGTTCTTTCCCATGCGGCACTGGCATGGACAGCAGCCGGATGATTGGTCTCTTCTGTTATATAATTGTAATTTTCCCGGATTAAAACTTTACGGATTTCTCTTGCAAAACAGGAACCTAAAGAGGCAACAGGGGTCGATTTATCAATACACAAACCCTGCTCCGGATTGTGAGGATATAATCCTGGAACAAACTTGTTCTCATATGATCCCGGCCATACCTGCCAAGGGTCAAAATTATGCACAGGATGCATTTCAGAAATTGCCATAAATAGTCCTTTAAATATTCTTCGTACTTTTATCCAAACTTGCAGATCAAGTCAAGGAAACGACAATATTTGAATCAAAAAATTATCCAAACATTCACAACAATCGGTTTTATGGGCGGGCGATACTGATATTATTATATTTTACCTGACACGCTCTGGCGCTGATATGCTTACTACACTAAAATTTACTCTGTTTTTATATCCCTTTAAAATGATTTAACTTGGCCTCATTCTTGACTTACAGCTTATTTTTCTTTATCAATAATTATTGTGTGGAATAAAATGATGTACCGATCAATCTTATAACTTAAGTTTGCTTGATCTGAAAATTCATTTTAAGATTTATTCAAAAAGGCCAATCATGCTCTGTGAATAATTGGTCCTGTATCTGGTGGGGAAGACGGCCTGTAAAGCGTCAATAGTTATTGAATCAAACCAATATCGAAATATTCATATTAGGAATTGATGCAGACAAACACTAAATCACAAGCAAACCTTCCACAAAAACAAGTGGTCCTGCCATTTGTGAAATCTGTTGAAATTGCAGTTAAAAGCATACGAACACGTTTTTTCCGCTCCCTCATCACCACCATGAGCC
>JAWSVH010000051.1:0-30186 GCA_033852015.1 Desulfobacula sp. | reverse complement strand
TTTTTTAGTAATTGGGATATTTAGTCTTTCTAAACGATATTCACCATTTTCTACTTTTGCAGTTTGGTCTTCACCGTTATAACTCACTTCTGTATAGATACCATTTAGGTAAGGCCCTTCTATAGGAGAATGAAACAGTTTTAATACGAGAGCTCCATTTTGAATATCATTTTTATCAAGGGGATAATAGACAGAGGAAAGCTCTGACCCCCTAAAAACACCTGTTCCTCTATATTTTTTGACTTTTTGTTTATGATTGCTGTACTGTTCTATATACAAATTTATTGATTCTTTTTTTTGTTTTATGACAACCAACTCAATGTTTTTTTTATCCGGTATATAACTATTAAAGGAAGATACCCATATTCCAGAAAGGGTGAAATTACTTTTTTTGTATATACAGTTAACTACATAGGTATATAATGAAGAAAAGAATTTTAATATTAATCCTCCTAATATACCAATTATAATAGTTTTACTTAAATCTTGGCTTGTTAATATGTCTTGCACGTAATCGAGTATCATGTCAATGAATGTTCCTATGTCAGGAGAAGCAACTTGCTGTTGCCTCTCCTGACAATTAATGCTGAAAACTAATTAGAGATCATAACCTGTTTAGGTTTCTTTTTGACTTTTTTGTTTGTTTGAACACTTTTTTTAGCATGTTCTACGATAGCATTAATTACTTGTTTTTGTGGTGCACCAGGCATAACTCTTCTCCTTAAGTTGATTGTTTAAACAAAGAATCTAACAATTCTTTGTCATAGTATTCAGATGACCATGAATCGGGTATATAAATATTTTGCATGCATTTATATTTATATTCGATAGTACCTGACCAAAAAAAATTGAATGGGGCTCGTTGGCACTGTATAGGTTTGAAAGAGAAAATCTCACATAGATTATCTTTTAAAAAAATACATTGGCCATCGATATATTTAAGAGTGTAAAGTGTAACTTCTTTAACAGCAGTATGAAGAGTTGATGATTCACAATACTTTTTTAAAAATTCATCTTTTTCTATTTTCAATACTGCCGGAATAGTTTGTAAATCAATTGGGAAAAGAACAACTAATTTTTCATTGGAAAAGCCTTTACAGCATTCCCCACATTTTGCACACTGGATTTTTGGCGAGAATTCTTCTTTGTTTTTAATAAATTTTATGTTCATTTAACTTTAAGTTAAGCGGTTGTCCGCATAACTCCAATAATTTATTATCGAACCGCATAGCACTCAGAATCGGAATGATATGCGCCAAATATATTTGATCATTTTAAGAACTAAAAGATTTCCTATCAGTATTTTAGTTGGGTGTAAAGCAAATAGGAGAATCTTGGAATCAAGAATTCTTGCATTATCTTTTCTAAAATTATGCCTGGAAAAATGTTCGAGTTTGTTTTGGTATCATAAATATTTGATCCTGACTTTCGCCAGTAGTGTCGCCTTTTCAAAATATTTTAATTTGAGAAAATTGAATTTTTAGGTCCGGATTCTAAAAATTAATTTCATGGTTGGAAATTAAAAATTGAAGATACCAGATCTTGTGGTGGGCATTTACAAGAAAAAATCATGAATTCACGTTATAGTGCTCAGTCCCTTTAAGCGAATGACTGATAGACATAGTCTACAGTGTAAAATCTACAATATACCGATACAAATCAAAACATTTTAAAAAAAATGATTCAAGGATCATGCAAATAGCTTTGAATTTGGACCACTTAATTTAAGTATAAAAATGAAAATTCAGTGTTTCATGAAAAACGATTGTTGACATTAATTTATAAACTTACTACCCATTATCGAAATTCTTTAATTTTGAAGAATGCAACCGCTCCAAGGAAATATCGACATATGGCGTGCCATATAAACAAACACTATATATTGTGCCAAAGATTATATTTCAAATGGAATTGTATGCAAATGATAGAAAAAGATTGACTTCTTTTATCCATATAGCATAAAAACTCTTTACAAAAGAGGTGGGGATGCCATATAATTTTTTAAAACAGTTCAAAAAGGCATGTAAACACAACAGGAAAAATATTATTCCATGGGGAGGCGTGCTTAACGATGCCGACGATGATTTTAATATACGGACAGAAACACAACTTTATGAATTTATTTCACATGGTGGACTTGAAAATCCAAGGCACACAAACACAAAACCTTGGGAGAAAAACCCAAAACCAGACAACCCAATAATGGTTTTCGGCTATACATTCACGACGATGTGTAAAAAAGGGTATATTGCAATCATGCGAAATGAACTAACAAATAAATGGATCATCAAGTCTTTTCACCGTTCTGTTGATATCAACACAAACACGAGCATGCAGGTCGCACTCCAAAAGGCATTGATTGATTTGAAAGGAAAATAAAAAATGGAAGAGATTATTTGCCCGGCTTGCGGGGATAACGATCTTGGAAAAAAGATACTTATCAAACAAATTAACGAACCATATGGTGGGATTAAACACGTCGAAACAATCAGCTACACCTGCAACTTATGCGGTTTTTCAGGAGATATCCTCAAAGAAAATGAAAAGTCACTTCAACTGGCTATTGATGAACTTAAAGCACAGGCAGTTAAAAACATATTAGGAATGTTTCAAAAAAATCATTACAATTTTTCAGCCATTGAAAGGGCGCTCGAAATTCCTCAGAGAAGCCTTTCAAAGTGGAAAAGTTCCTCAAAACCATCTGCCGCAGTCGTTGCGCTTTTAAAATATCTACATCTGTTCCCTTGGCTAATAGAAGTGGCAGAGCAAAAGTATGATTTTAAAAAAGCACAACAAATTCACATGACAGATGCATTGAGCCAGTTCGTCAGCCAAATGACTTTCAATGAAGAGACAAGGTGGGCTGAGACCACAACAACATTCGAAGTTTTAAGAATGCGGATTACACAAACCTTTGAATCCGAATCTCAAGAGGATCCCGACGATGGATTTGGCTTTTCTCTTGTTAGCCGGAATGATGAATGCTTGGCATTGGAATAATAGGGATAATCAATGAAATTAATCAATTTTATTATATGTGACGACATTAGGTCTGAAATTGGCAATAAGCTGTCATTAATGGGCGTTTACTCTGAATCTATTAATTTTCACTCAAAAGCTAATGACGAGAACCAATGGCCTAAAACCAAACGAATTGCTCTGTATATCCAGATGGATGTCGAAGAAGATGAAGATTTGAATGATATTCAATCCTTTGAACTTCAAATTGATTATAATGGTGAAGTTAAAAATATCGGAGGTAGCGACAGCCCTCCACCTAAATCAGAAGCAGAGAAAGGGCTTTTATTACAGGCCATTTTCGATAAATTCAAATTCAAAGAAACAGGGAAAATTATTTTCATAATTAAGTTTTTCGACAAAAATGGAAATAAGCTTTCGGAAGTTTCATCACCTGTCCCACTAAAGGTTGAAGAAACGATTCACCAATAAAAAAACTAAATATCATTTAAAAACATGTAATCTTCATTTTGTTTTTGTGATATCAAGCAAACCGAAAAGAAAGGCCTCAAAAAAAACAAGACTACTGGCTAAAATCTGCACCATCTCAAAATAATGCAAATGGTTTTTATCTCCAAAATTGTGTAATGGAAAATTTGGTCCATTTCGGTCCGCTTCTTTCTCATATATTTGAATTTTATTTCTGTTAAAAAAAAGAATATCTATATTTAAATAACGCTGTTCACCCCCTGTTTTTTACCATTGGTCACTATTGAATTGAAAAAAATATATTTCCGACTTAGATTGATTACATAAAATAAAGCAACCCCAATAAGGAGATATCACATGAAATACGACGAACAATACAAGCAGGCAGGAAAACGAGTAGAGGCAAAATTAGGATTTTTCATCCATTTAACCGTATATGTTCTGGTGAATAGCTTTTTAATTACAATGAACTTTTTTCAATCAAATGAAGTGATCTGGTCAATATGGCCTTTGGGTGGTTGGGGGATTGGCCTATTATTTCATGGCCTTGGTGTTTTTGTTTTTACAGGTCTTGAAAAATACAAAGAACAATGGATTCAAAAAGAAATCTCAAAGAACTAACTGCACCCTACAGGTGAGCAGCCAATAAGATTGTCTCAGCTGTGCGCTCATCCACTTCAAATTTTAACTTTCTACATAAAGTTAAGGTTCAATTTGCTATTCGCTTTTCTTGGTGCAACTGTGACCAGTAAAAGTTTTTGATAGCATATTTTTTATTTGGAGTGGCACAGATATTTTTCTAAGGCAGGGTCTGAAGTAATCTGAAAAGCGTTTTCTTTGCCAATATATCCCCTGAAATAATACCGACAACCGTATCATTATCCACAATAGGCATCGCCGAAATTTCATAGGTTTCAAGTTTGCGAACACAATCTAATATGGTGGCATTTGGATCACATGTGATCACGTTGGTGGTCATCACACAGATTAGTGGTGAATCCATGGGCAGTTTGAGTGCCATGGCGTTGGTGATGTCCCAATCGGTAACAATCCCGATGAGTTTGCCTTTTTGGGATAATACATTGACGATGGGAACATGGGCATTTATCAGTAGACCTGCAGCATCCGTAACGGTCTTGTCGATACTGATGGTGGGGGCAGGCTCCATGATATCTTTTGCCCGCCTGGATTGTTCCTTGGAGGCGATACGGTGGATACTGATCTGCTCTGCAACTTCGCATGGCAGACTGTCTGCATCTTTTATAAGACCATCTATCAGCTCTTTCATATTCTTTTGGATGATGGTTTCAAGTTTATTCACCGCTGTTTTTTGTCTTATTTTTGCAAGCGCTCTATAATCATCCTGGTTTTTTTCCAGCCATTTTTCAATAGCTGTGGGTTTGCCAAAAATATTTTTTGGAATTAATAAATGGGGTGGGGTGGGGATGATACGTTCATGGGCGGCATAGATCACTCCGCCGGAGTTCACCAGATAATCTGTGGCAATCAAGATGCCTTTATCTCGATAGACATTGCGTTCCATTCTTCTGCGGATTGCTTTTTTTGCAGGATCAGGAGAATAGGTGTTGGCCCCTTCAACAATGATTTGCCAGGAACCCATCTGATCGGTCGTTATGGAAGGTGCGGTGGCGGCATTGATATCCAGATAATTGGATACAGGAGAAGCCGGGATCATACAAAAAGCAGATTCAGTTAATAATTTATCGGGTGCATTGGAAAAAATAAAATGTTTAAGCGCATCAGGGTTTTTGTGCATTAGATGGTCATGAAAATATTTGCAGGTAACGGTTCCAAATGTTTTCCATAATTCAAAAAGAGCCTCAAGTGGTAAACCATCAGGGTTTAAAAGATATCCGGTTTCGTCACTGATTCCTTTGATGACAGGCGTTTTGTCAGGGTCACCTTCATTGAACAATCGAGCCACATGGGCACCGACTGCGCCAAATCCCTGGATTAAGATATCCATCTGGGAAATAGATGGAATTTTGATTTGTTTAAATTGAGGAAGTTGTTTTAATCGGGGTAAATGATTTAGAAGGGCTCTAGTGGCGATGACGACACCACTTGCTGCACCTCCCAGCTCATCAATTCTGTTCCCGCCCATGTCTGCAGGTTTTGACACGACATTGTTCAGACCATTTTCAATGGCAAATATCTTCATGTCTGCGTCATTGGTCCCAACGTCAGGTCCGGGGATGTAAATTTTTCTGTACCGGTTTAAAAGTTGTCCAAAGCCTCGGATGATATTTGTTCGATTTTTTTTGTTAAGGCTTTCAGGGGCGATAATGCCGGATTTACCACCACCAAAGGGAAGATCTGCGGCTGCATTTTTAAGGGTCATGCCCCGTGCCAGGTTATGGATGGTATCCGGGGTAATATCCTGCTGCATTCTTGTGCCTCCCATAGAGGGCTGGCCCATGGCAAGGTTGTCCACCACCAGATATCCACCGATTTCAAGGGGGCTTTTCTCATTCCACATGCATACAACCAGACGGGGGCCTAAGCGATCAACTTTAATACCCAGCCGCAACAGGCGCTCAACATCCAGGGGACCAAATTCTACAAATCGTAATGGGCCATCGCAGATTAAGCGTTTTTTCCAGACGCTTTCCTTTAAAGCACTATGTAAAAAAAGATGTAATTTTTTGGGGATCATATGGTATAAAAGTAACCAAATTTGAATTAAAAATAAAGAGTTAAAAATGAAAGATGTCAGATATAAAGGCTTGGAAGAAATTTATCAACTTCATGCAGATGCCATAAAAGAAGTGGATGCTAAGTGTGAGAAACAATGTGCTTCCTGCTGTACTTGCAATGTGGTAATGACCAGCTTAGAAGCACGTTATCTTTTGTCTTCAATGGGTTTGGAGGAAAAAAAAGTGCTTAAGAAAATGCTTGAAGATCAGTTCCCTCCTAAAAGATATATTCCTGAATTGACAACCAATCAATTCGCAAGATATTGCATAGAGGGCAAACAGATTCCCGAAGAACAAAATGATCCGTCATGGGGAAACTGTCCTGCATTAAACGTTGATCTTTGCACACTTTATGAGGTCCGGCCTTTTGGGTGTCGGGCGCTTTTATCCCAGGGTGATTGCAGTCAACTTGGATATGCCCAGATGCCGCCGATTGTTTTGACCATTAATGATATTTGCATGCAGGTGATAGAACAGATGGATCAAAATGGAATCTGTGGTAATTTTTCAGATATCATGGCCTTGTTTTTATCAGAGAATGTACCAAAAGATCTGCCGGGAATGGTTCAAAATGATACCCATTCCCGCTTTCTTATCAATGAAAAGATTACAGTCTTGATGGTCCCGCCTGAACATAGAAAACAATTGTCACCGCTGCTTGAAAAAATATCTGCAATCAGGATTCGGGGTCTGTAAAATTTGGAGCCCGTTTCTCAAAGTTTGCCATGACAGCTTCCAGGTTGTTTTCCTTGCCCATAAGAGATGTTTCTAAGGCAGATTCCATGAGCAGCCCTTTGGCGGAGTCACCATGCCAGACACTGTCCAAAAGGTTTTTTGCTGCCCGGATAGCATGGGGGGATTTGTTCGCAATCTCTTGTGCCAGCTCCATGGCATCTTCATAGGGGGTGTCACTGGTGCGGGTAACAAGATTGAGTTTGGCGGCCTCCTCTCCTGAGACGATTTTTGCGGTATAGATCAATTCTTTTGCAACATCAAGAGGGATAAGATCCCGTATGGTTTGTGTGGCAGACATATCCGGTACAATCCCCCAGTAAAGTTCACGAATGGATATTTTAGCATCTGGCCTGGCAATACGGATATCTGCTCCCAGGGCAATCTGGATTCCACCGCCCATACAGGGGCCATGGATCGCAGCAATGACCGGCATGGGAAGTTGTTTCCATCCATAGGCGACATGCTGGGCCTGGTTTGAAATGCCGCCTTTATATCGATCAACCAGGCTTAATCCGTCTTTTTTCCCATCCCGTTCTCCCATCTTGGCAAACATTTCCATGTCCAAGCCTGCGCAAAAGCCTTTTCCTTCACCGGAGAGAACAACAACACGTACACTGGATTCACAAGATAGTTGTGCAAGCGCATCTGAAATAGCATTAAACATTTCCTGGTTGAGTGCATTTAATTTGTCCGGGCGGTTAAGCTTTACATCTGCGATATGGTCTTTTATAGAAATGGTGACTAAATTTGACATTATTTATTATCCTTGTTTTAGAAATATTAAATCTTTGTTAAAAAGTGTTGATGATTTTTCAGGCTTGTTTATGGAGAGCATATGATTATTTTTTTGACTGATCAAGCGCTTTTCTTACTTTCAAAAATAATTCTTTGGGTAAAATTGGTTTGTTAATATATGCTTTTATACCTATTTTTTTTGCAATATTATCGTCTACTCTTTGGCTGTAACCGGTACATATTAAAATAGGTATCTTAGGAGAAATCTCTAATATCTTTTTTGCAAGCTGTGTTCCCACCATTTTAGGCATTGCCATATCTGTGATAACCAGATCAAATGCAGTTGGATTAGATTTAAATGTATTGAATGCTTCAATACTGTTTGTTTCTCCAGTCACTTTATAACCAGACCGTTCAAGAAGCCGAACCCCTAATTTAACAATGGTCTCCTCGTCGTCGACAAATAATATTTTTTCATCGCCACCGATATCTGAAGGGGGGAGAAATTTCTCTTCCGGGATTTCTTCTTCTTGTGTTAAAGGAAAATAGAGATTAAAAATGGTTCCATTATTCGGTGTGCTTTCAACGGTAATGGCACCTTCATAATTTGTGATAATTCCATGAACGACAGAAAGCCCTAAGCCAGATCCTTTCCCTAATCTTTTAGTTGTAAAGTATGGGTCAAAAATATTGTCTATCACCTCAGGCGAAATACCGCAGCCAGTATCGTTGACACTTAAACAACAATATTCGTCAGAGGGCAGGTTCAGGTTCGCAGCAGGTATTGATCTGTCTAAGTGAATATTGAGAAAGCCTCCTGTTTCTTCCATGGCATGATATGCATTGGTGCAAAGGTTCATGACAATTTCATGAATTTCAATTGGATTAGCCAATACATAATCCGGCTTATCATACAGTTTATAATTTATTTCAATGTTTGTAGGAATAGTTGCTCTTAATAATTTGAGGGTTTCTTCAATCAGAGGTTTGAGCAATAATGGTTTTTGTATTTCTTTTCTTTGACTGCTAAATGATAGAATCTGTTTAACCAGATCACGTGCTCTTATGGTTCCTTGAAGTATAACTTCTAAATTTTCTCTTACCGGATGGTTTTTGGGTAACTCATCAATGGACAGTTCTGCAAATCCCATGATGGGGTATAAAATATTATTGAAATCATGTGCTATCCCACCCGCTAATTGACCGATGGATTCCATTTTTTGTGCTTGCTGTAATTGTGCTTGAAGCAATTTTTCTTCAGAAATATCAGTTAACACCCCTTGAGCTCCTATCGCATTTTCTCCTTCATAGATCAGTTTGCTGGAGCTCCTAACCCATATAGCTTTACCTGATTTTTGGATCAAACGATATTCTGAAGTTTTTTCATAGCTGTTATGAGGTTTTTGGAAAAGATCGATAAAATATTTTAGATCATCTTTATGAATTATATTTGTGAAAAGTTGTCCGACTAATTCTGATTGATCATATCCGGCAACTGATTTTATTACCGGGCTTACATAGTTTATAATTCCGTTCAGATCTGTATGATAAATCACATCATTTAGGTTTTCGACTAACAGTCGATATTTTTTTTCGCTATTTTCAAGATCTTTAACCGCTTTTTTGCGGGCTTTACGTACTTTAACATCTTCTAATTCTCTTTTTATTGCAGAGGGTAGGCGTGTGAGGTTATCCTTCATTAGATAATCTTCGGCTCCTTCTTTTAAAGCTTTTACGGCGATCTCTTCTCCAATGGCTCCTGAGATGAGAATAAAAGGCAGATCAGGATCGTTTTTTTTAACTATTTTTAAGGCATCTATCCCTGTAAAGCCCGGCATGGAATAATCAGAGATAGCCATATCCCATGTTTTTTGTTCTAAAGCTTGAACTAAATCTTCTTTTGAATCTACTCGTTTAGAGATTAATTCAACCCCACCCTTTCGGATTTCACGCATTACCAGAAGCGCATCATCTTCAACATCTTCAATGATTAATAAGCGAATAGGTTTTGCCATTTTTTATTTTCCTATAGGTTTTGTACGAAATCTTAATTGAGATGGAGCACATTGGCCTTTATCTCTTTATCTTGCCAAAAAAATTAGACCCTTGGGGTCTCATTTAAAATCAGCCAATACAATCCAAGCTGTTTTATTGCAATAGCGAACTCATTAAAATTTACGGGTTTACAAACATAACTATTGGCGCCTAATTTGTACCCGTCTATTATATCCTGTTCTTCTTTAGATGTGGTAAGAATCACCACCGGAAGATATTCTGTGCGAACATTGCCTCTGATCTGTTTGAGTACTTCTAAACCACCTATTTTGGGAAGCTTTAAATCCAGAAGAACTAACTGAGGTATTGCCTCTGGATCTCGACTTGAATAGTCGCCCTGGCAAAATAAATAGTCAAGTGCTTCTGCGCCATCACGGGCAACCACCACTTCATTTAAAATATTATTCTTTTTAAGAGCGCGAATAGTTAATGCCTCATCATCAGGATTGTCTTCCACCAGAAGAATTGTTTTATTACTCATTTTGTCTCCTTTAAGAAATGTTAAATAATATTTTATGAAGCGTATTCAACATTCTAATTTTGCCCCAAAGAAAAATAGAATGTTGCCCCTTCGTTCACTTTCCCTTCTGCCCATATATTTCCACCATGGCGATTAATAATACGCTGTACTGTAGCAAGACCAATGCCTGTTCCTTCAAATTCCTTTTGAGAGTGCAGTCGTTGGAAAGCGCCGAAAAGTTTATCCGCATATTCCATATTAAATCCTGCCCCATTATCACGTATAAAAAATATTTTTTTGTCTTTAATAACAGTGACGCCCATCGTTATTTTTGTGCTCGGTTTTCTGGCAGTAAATTTCCAGGCATTGTTCATTAAATTTTGCATCATTATTTGTAACAAATGTTCGTCTCCTTTGGTCATTAGGGTTTCATTGATTACAAAATCTGCATGACGTGCAGGGTTGGATTTTTTAAGCTCTTTGATAATGGGTGTGATTAATTGGTTTAAATTAATATCAACTATCTGCATTCTGCGCCGGGTAATTCGTGAGAGCCCTAATAAATCATCTATAAGTGTTGCCATGCGATCTGCGGCGGAACAAATACGGATCAGATAATCCTTCCCATCATTATCTAATTTGTCTGCATAATCCTCCAGCAAGGCTCTGCTAAACCCATCCAGCGCTCTAAGAGGAGATCGAAGATCATGTGAAACAGAATAGCTAAACGATTCTAATTCTTTATTGACGGCGGATAAATTTTTTGAAATTCTATTGGTGTCTCTAATGATAAAAAAAAGTGCTTTTCGACTATTATTTAGTTTTTTAATTTTTCCTTCTAAATTTTTATTCACTTGAGAAAGATCTTTTGCATTTTTATTTAAATGGGTTTGAATGATTTCTTTTTCATGAATTTCATCTTTGTGAAATTGAATCGAATTAACTAATTTATCAGCCATTTTATTAAAGGACATTGCCAGGATACCTATTTCATTGGTGCCTATTTGGGGGGCTCGGGTGTCCATATCTCCTTGTGTTATACTTTGGGTAACTTGAGATAGTTTTTTAATCGGTTTTGAAATAAAAGTTGAAATGAAAGCTGCGGTTGCAACGATTCCAAATAAGGTTACAATTATTATTCCCCATATAAAGAGCTGATATTTTTTTTCTGCTTCAAATGCTTCGCTTGCATCTATTTTTACGACCATGCCCCATTTCCATAGTGGCAGGTATTTCCATACAGCCAATACCTTTTTTCCACGATAATCCAACGATAATCCGGCGCCGCTTTCCTGTAGCAGGGCATGTTGCATGGGAAGTGCATTGGCTGATCCCATCTTTTCTACGATGTTGAATGCGGCATTTTGGTCATGCCTGAGGTTAAACACGAAAACAAATTCGGCCCCAGCTTTTTCACCCACCACTGTTTCACCGGTTTTTCCAAGTCCGGTATAATTGTTTACGACACTGTTGATTTCTGAATTTGTTAACTGAATTGAAATGATTCCGATGGGTTTGCCTTTACTGAAGATAGGCATGGAAATAAAAGCTGCAGGTTTATTGGATGGTGAGTAGTATTCCAAATTTGATATACTGGCTTTTTGCATGTTTTTGGCTTTATTATAGCTATGCGCAAGCCCAGTATTCCGATATGGACCTGTTTTCAGGTTGGTAGCAAAGTCTTTTTCTTTTGCAATAGAAAATATTATCTCATCATTATTGTTGATAAATAGAATGTCGTGGAAATCATAAATTTCCTTAAAGTTTTTTAGTAAAAGCTGAGAATGTTGTTCAGTAAAGAGGTATTCAGATGACCCGGTCCCATATCCAAAAGAAGTGTTGAAATCTTCAAAAACTTTAATGATGCTGGGCATTTTTGAGAGTGCTTCAAGATCCCTTAGTTTTTCTTTTCCATAGCCTTCAATTTCTTCACCCTGCCGGTCAGATACAGCGATCAATTTTTTGAATATTTCTTTTTCTAGGACACGTTTGGAGGCATTATAATTAACATAACCAACAATGATAATTGGAATTATTCCCACAATTAAAAAAGATAAAAAAATAGTGGTGGTAATATTAAACTTTCCTCTAATGTCCATTTTATCCATATGTTTGTCCTTAGACGTGTAGACTGTAATTGTGGTTATAATCTACTTTCTAATTCTTTATTCCTTTTTTGCAGCTCTTCCATTTTAAGTTCTCTGTCAACGGTGGCATCATAGAAATCTTCTAATTCAGCTATTTTTTGTTCTAATATTGTCTTGGACATTTGTAATTGCTCTGTCCTGTCTTGTACTGATTTTTCCAAGATTGCTTTGTTTGCCTCCAAGTCTATGGTTCGTTGTTTGATCTCTTTTTCAAGGGTGCTTTTTTGCGTTTCAAGTTCATATTTTGTCAAACTTAGTTCTTCGGCCATTATATTAAATGTATCTGCAAGCTCTCCAATCTCATCTTGTGTTTGGATTTGTACCCGAGCAGTTAAGTCTCCTTTAGTTATTTTTTTTGCAGTGGTAGAAAGCTTGCGAATTGATTTTGTAATCTCGCGAGAGATGTAAATGGCGGCACAGACTCCAATGATTATTCCGAAAACCAGTAAAATGATTGCAATATTTTTGGTGGTGACAATTGATTTAGCAGCCCCGCTACTGGTATTTTTTAATTCTTGGAGAGCGATTTCCTGTATCCCTTCATCTAATATTGTATCCATTTTTCGACGTATTTTTACAAATTCATATCGATTGTTTGCTATTAGTTTATCTGCCTCAATAATATCTTCAGTAAGGTCTGTGCTCTCTTTGAATATATCATTGAGTTCTTTTGCCCATTTTGTCTCCTCGTGTGTAAGACCTGACAATTTGTATTGTTTAAAAAAATGTGTAAAATCGCCCTCATCTTTCATGACGCGTGCTTCATATCTTGAGTCATGAGTTCTCAAGTACTCTCCTAAGCCTTTGGCGATCCCGTTGATATTAATTTCTAATTCCATGGCAGCCTTGAGTTTTGTAACCCCTCCTGGATGGTTCGCAAAAACTGCCATTTGAATTTTGTTATCCAAAAGGTCATCCATTTTAATGTGATTCTTATATAATTTTGCTATTTTTTGATCTTGCTCATCTTCAATTTTAATAATTCTTTTAGCCAATTGGATAAAATGGTCAAATTGATCATGAACCTGAATGGATAACTCTTTGCTTTTAAGTGTTTTTGATAAGGCATTATGGATTTTATGATACTGTCTGAACTCGCTTATATCTTCATTTATACGGTCTAAATGCTCCGGATCCCGATCTTCCAGATAGCCTAAAAGGCCAAAGCCTGTGCCGATTAAATTGATTTCCATTTCGTAAGCGGCATCGCTTGTTGGATTCGAATCATTGACAATCTCATTTAGGTTTGTTTTAATTTTATCAAGTTGTATGATAACAATAATGCCTGATAGGATCATTATAAAAAGGACAATCCCGAAACTAGCGGTTAATTTTCTTGCGATGGTATACTTCATTATCTTGAACTCCTTCTTTAAAAAAAGCAGGTAGCCGTTGATTGTTTTACGATTTTTTTAAGTTGAGCGGTTCTTTTTGAATATATTAAATATCAGCTTATAGTTTAAAGATGATTTTTAAATTTATACTACACTATAATGTTTTCCTTTGAAACAGATTAAATCTAATTGGATTCTTAATCTGCTTCACACAGAGAAAATATCTGGGATAATATCTGGTCGTTATCGAACCCTTTTAACCGTATCGCTCCGGATCGACAAGAGGCTACACATAATCCGCACCCTTTGCAAAGAACAGATTCAATCTGGGCTCTTCCCGGAAAGTTCTTGTCAGTTTTTGGAATGTACGAAGGTGCTGAAAAAGGGCATATTGCCAGACAAACTCCGCACATGCTGCATTTGTTGGGATTGATATGGGCTGTTGTGCCACTGGTTTTAATCGTTTTGCGTGCAAGAAGGGTAACGGCTTTCGTGGCAGCAGCCACTGCCTGGGCGATGGATTCATCAATGGGTTTTGGTGAATGGGCTAAGCCGCAAAGAAAAATGCCGTCCGTGGCGCAATCAACCGGGCGTAATTTAGCATGGGCTTCCATGAAAAATCCATCATCGTTTAGTGCTACTTTATATTTAAGTGCGATATCATTTTTTTCAGGAGGGATAATCGCACTGGCCAGAATTAATAAGTCCGGGGTTATTTCCAGTTTGCGGCGTAGACCTGTGTTTATGAATTTGACACTTAAGACACTGTTCTTCTGATTGACAGTGATACCTTGTTGAGCTTCATATCTTAAGAAGAGAACTCCTTTTTGCCGGGCTTCCCTGTAAAGATCTTCTCGTAAACCATAGGTGCGCATATCCCGATAAAGAATATAAACATCCATTTTGGGATTTCGTTTTTTTAATTGCAGCGCATTTTTAATTGAGTGGGTACAACATACTTTAGAACAATACGGACGTTCAGGAATTCTGGACCCTACACACTGGATAAAAACGGCTGATTTTTTTTCAGATATATCAAGGTCCTCTTTAATTAATTTACGATCCAGTTCAAGGCCGGTCATGATTCGGTCATCTGTTCCATAAAGATATTGATCGGGTGTGCGCTCTTGGGCACCGGACGCAATAATCGTAACTCCATGAACAATTTCTTTGGTTTTGTTCCCCATTTTAATGGTGGTTTTAAAGTTTCCAATAAATCCATCGACGTTGGTTATTTGGGCATGGGTAAAAATATCAATATTGTCATCAGACTCAATGTCATTAATCATCTGATTCAGGTTCTGCAAAACATTCTCACCCTTCCAGGTTCGATGGACATGTTGAGCATTGCCACCTAAGGTCTCATTTTGTTCAACCACATAGGCTTGATATCCCTGGGATGAAATGCTTTTTGCCGCAGTAATACCTGCAATACCGCCACCGATGATCAATACCGACTGATTGATCTGAAGCTCTGCCTCGTCCAATGGTTCCATCAGCATGCTTTTTGCCACAGACATCCGGACCAGATCTTTTGATTTTTGGGTGGCCATATCATGGTCGGCCTGGTTGACCCAGGAACACTGGTTTCTGATATTGGCCATCTCGAAGACATATTTATTTAATCCGGCATCGGTGAGGGTCCCCTGGAAAAGAGGTTCATGTGTTTTAGGGGTACAGGCCGCCAGTACCACCCGGGTTAGTTGTTGTTCTTTGATTGTTTTGGCCATATTATCCTGGGAGTCCTGGGAGCATGAGAACAGGTTTTGTTCTGCATAAACAACATGCTCAAGCGTGCTGGCATATTCAACAACAGCAGGTACATCTACGACGCCAGCTATATTGGTTCCACAGCAACAGATAAATACTCCAATTCTAGGGGGAATACCCCGGATATCTGTTTGGGCAGGGATCTCTTTTTGTTTGGTAAGTGTCCACCGCGATTCCGCCAGGAAACTACCAGCAAATCCGGCAGATGCACTTGCTTCGACAACCGAGGACGGGATATCTTTGGGTGCTTCAAAAGATCCACAAACAAAAATACCCGGTCTGGATGTTTTGACGGGTTCAAAACTATTGGTTGTGACAAAATTATACTCATCCATTTCAATATCGATTCCACTGGCAAGCAGTGCCGCAGACTTATTCACACTTAGGCCGATTGACAATACGACAATATCAAATATTTCTTCAACCCGTTTACCTGATTTGTCAATATATCGAATCAGCTGATCTCCACTGCCGGTGGGTACAATATGCGTGATTTTGGATTTGATAAACCGAACACCGTGTTGATCTTTGGCTCGATTATAATATCGTTCAAAGTCTTTTCCCGTGGTTCGTATATCCATGTAAAAGATAGCGGTATCCAGAGGCTCTTTGCTGTGTTCTTTGGCAAGCATGGCCTCTTTGATCGCATAGGTACAGCAAACCGATGAACAATACCCATGGGCACCAATGTGTACATCTCTTGAGCCGATACATTGAAGCCAGGCAATTTTTTTGGGTTCTTTTTCGTCTGCCGGTCGTACCAGATGTCCGCCGTATGGACCTGAGGATGACAGGATACGTTCAAACTCCAGACTGGTAACAATATTTTTTGATTTTTTATATCCATAGACATCATGGGGATTGGGGTCATATTGTTCACAACCGCTGGACAGGATGATGGCACCGACATTTAGTTTTATTTCTTTGGCTTGATCTTCATAATTAATCGCATCAGCCGGACAGATTTTTTCACATAGCCTACATTTGCCTTTGGTCAGATAGATACAATGGGTTGGATCAATGGTGTATTTTAGCGGAACCGCCTGGGCGTATTGGACATATATGGCTTTGCGTTTGGCTAAATCGCTTTCGTATTTATTATCTACTTTTTTGGGACATTTTTTGGAGCATTCCCCACAGGCGATGCACTTGTCCATATCCACATATCGGGGATGCTGGGTGACGGATACATTAAAGTTGCCTTGAGAGCCTGATACATCGGTTACTTCGGAAAGGGTGAGTAACTCTATGTTGGTGTGCCGGCCGACCTCGACCAGTTTAGGAGAGATAACTCACATGGCACAATCATTGGTGGGAAAGGTTTTATCCAGTTGGGACATCATTCCGCCAATGGATGATGATTGTTCTACCAGATAAACGTAATACCCAGAATCAGCTGCATCAATTGCTGCTTGCATGCCTGCAATTCCACCACCTACGACCAATATAGCACCAATTTTTTCCCCAGACATGTTTTCTCCTACTCTAAAAAAGATTCAATGTTGCTGATATCAAGTATATTTTGTCCTAACCCCAGTTCATCACCTGAAAGCCCCATGGCAATGCCGAGAAGCTGGGGATAAACGATGCTTGAAAGATTATGCTTGTGTTTATTATGAGACATCATTTGGGATTGAACATTGTCAAATTGCATTTGGCAGTAAGGGCAGGCCACGCATAAATAATCCGCACCAGCTCCCAGGCCATCGGCCAATTTTTTTTGGGTTAAATCCATGGAAAGCGAGTCCATGATTCCATACATAGGTGCGCCACAGCATTCAAGTTTTAATGGCCAGTCAATGCTTTTGGCACCCGTTACTTTAACCAGTGCATCGAATAAAACAGGTGCCACTGGATCATCAAATTGTGTGACATCACTGGGGCGTAGAGCATGACAACCATAATGGGTTGCAATATTCAGTTTTTTAAACGGTTGAGTGATGGTCTCTTTTATGGTTTTGATACCGATGTCATGATACAAAACGGAAAGGAAATGTTTTATTTCAATGGTTCCTGAGTAGTTCAAATTTTCTTTGGAAAGGTGACTGTTTATGTCTGCTTGGGCTTGGGGATTCTGTGCCATGAAATGGGCCGCTTTTTTCAGACTGCCAAAACAGCATTTGCACAGTACCATCATGTCTAATCCTTGTTTTTCAGCCAATGCCAGGTTGCGGGCAGCCATCAAAAGGAATGTCTGCTGGTCTGTGTTGCGGATTGGATTGCCACAGCATTTAAAATCCGGGTTGTCCACAAGTTCAATCCCTAAGCTTTTTGACACAGCTCTTGCTGCAAGTTCATATTGCTGCACCCGGGTTGGAATGTTACATCCAATAAAAAACGTAAACTTCATTTTGGCTTCCCTGAATTATAAGTATAGGAAATCATATTTTATTCACAATTGTTTTGTTTCTCTGTTTTGATTCCCTGTTTTGCTTCATTGGCACAAAGATTTTTAAGTTCATACAGTATATCCGTAACCTTCACGCCTTGAGGGCAATGCTCCTGACATTGATAGCAGGTCAGACAACTCCATAACATTTTAGAGCCCATCGCCAGGTCTTTAATCCCAAGTCCCATAGAGCGCATGATCTGATGCGGCAACAGGTCTAAGTCTTTTTGGGGATCCTCATAATTTTCCACCACAGGGCATACGGTGGAACAGTTTTCACAGGTAAAACAATAGGCATTTGTCTTTGCCTGGGGTGATAGACCGACACTCTTTTTAAATTCCTGGTTTTTGGGTGTTAAAGGGATCGTATCATCGGGTTGACGCAGCAATTTATATGGATCTGTTATCTTTTCCCAGGTGATTGCCAAGGGTTTGTTATACTGCTTTGCATCAAATCTGCTTACTTGGAGTCCTCGGTAATAGGAGAATGGTGTTAATATCAGTTCAACCAATTGATTGTGCCCAATCATCTCCTCTCTGATATTAAACCATAACTCTTTTAAATTGATACCTGCCGGACAGACAACGGTGCAGCGATCACAATTGGTACACAGATAAATGCCCTGTTGGATTGCTGCAAGCCCTTTGGGGCCAATGTTTTTGTCTGTATAATACGCCTTTAAAAATTCCATTCTTTCAGATGGTAGGATATTTTTGTTGCCCAGATGATCAAAGGCCACGGCAACAGAACAACGGTTGCTGCATGTACCGCAACGGGTACAGGCGTCCAGTTCCATTATCTGGCGGGTTTTAATATTCTCTTGAATGGATTTTTCATCCATTGCAGCATTGGTCAGCAGGCTCAGAGGCGTGGTGAAAATATGCAGCATCTTGGAAAAGGGCAAATATGCCAGACCAAACAGGCAGGCTGAGATATGAATGATCCAGATGGTTTGATAATATTCGTAGGAGGTCAGTTTGGTCAGCTCCATCGTTATGCCAGACAAAATGATGATCGCTAAAATAATCAGCGCATAATAATCTATGGCGGTGGTTTTTAATCGGGGAACTTTTAAGATCAGACGACGGTAGAGGGATATAGCAACACCTGTAATCACCATGAGTCCTGCAATGAGAAGAAAGGGGTTGAGTGTTAAATAAAATTTGTTAAAAAGTGAAGTGAAAATAAATTTGTCTAAGGCATGGGTGAATAGCAAAAACATGAAGCCTGCAAAAATGAGCATGTGCATCAGCCAGCGTAGCGTATCTTCTTTAAGTATCCGCATCTGCACAAGCACATCTTCTATAAACACCCGGATAAGTATGAGTATTTTAGGGCTAAAAAGGGTGGTGATTATTCCTTTAATGGCCATCAAAATTCTGGAAGATGCCTGTGGTGTTCTGGTTTTATTTTGCATATCAATGCTGAAGCGAAACCACCCGGCCATTTTATATATTAGCCCAACTGTAAAAATGGCCAGTGCTATATATGTTGCTGTATTATAAAACATTTGCGGCAGTTCCTTTAAGCATTATTTTCATCATCATCTTTTCCAGCCAGAAAACTCCAGAAACAGGCAACCCCGATCAAAGATGCAATGATCAGAATGTAGGTAACGGCTTTTGTGTGAGTGTAAAATTCCTGGTATGTGTAAAATATGGTTTCCATATGGGGCCTGTTTTTCTTTGCAATTTTATTGTTTGGTTAATCATTGTTTGTAATTATGATTTGGTTAATTATTGGGTGTCCTTATATTCAGGATGCTCATAAAAAATAGGCATCCGGGTGACAATAAATTTAAAAATGACAATACCAACGGTTACAATAAAAATAGAAATACCAATTTCCATCCAGTGCGGAAAATACTTTCGACTGGCTGGAAGGTGCCAGTTAAATGCAATCAAAGAGACATTTAAGCGGTTGATGATAATACCAAGAACCGACAAAGCTGCCGCCAGTTTTATCAGTGTTGTATCTTTATTGCGGGCTCCCATGGCATAGAAAAAGCACGGTAAGACAATAAATCCGATGAGTTCAACAAGAAACCAGTGTCCATAGGGTGTTGTCAATAAATGCCAATGATTTCCAGCAGCGATTCCCATTACTTTTATGATAAAATAGCCCGCAAGAACCAGGGCAGCGGCTTTCCCAAAGCCAAGGGTTACCCCTAAGTTCTCATCCCGGTGTGTCTGGTCCATTTTATATGCAAAATATTTGTGAGACAGCGTGCTTTCAAAGATTACCATGGAGAGTCCTGCAATGATGCTTGATATAAAAAAATAAACAGGCAAATAGGGTGAGTACCACAGGGGGTGAAGCTTTGACGGTGCAATAAGGAAAAGCGCCCCTAAAGAAGATTGATGCAAAGTGGAAAGCACTACACCGAATACCGTTAATAACAGGGTCAATTTTATGATGAGTTGTCTGAGTTTTTTGAGGCCTAACCACTCTAAGGCTGCCGGTACAAATTCGAGGAATAAAACGGATAAATAGAGCGCAACGCACCCGGCAACTTCAAATAGAAGGGATGTGGTTCCCTGCTGCATGAGAAAAGGATAAGTCAGACGCCAGGGTTGACCGACATCATAATGTAGTGCAAAGACCACCAGCGCATAACCCAGAAATCCTGTTAGCACTGCTGGTCTGACAGCGGAGTGATATTTTTTCATCCCAAAAAGATAGACGGCGGCTGATGTAACATATCCGCCAGCAGCGAGCGCGACCCCAACAAGCAGATCAAATCCGATCCATATTCCCCAGGGGCTATCATCGGTAAGATTGGTGACAGGCCCCAAGCCTGTTGTGAATCTTAAAACAGTGATCACAAGGCCGATGAGGATGATGGCGCTGGATATTACATTAAAAGGGGTAATCCACGGCCGGGGTGGCGCCATTGCGTTATTTGGCATCTGATTCCTCCTCGGTTGCGGATGGATCTTTTTTATCAAGTACTTTAAGTTCTTGTTTAAAGTTGGCTTCTTTGCGTTTGGTGATGGCATAAACACCCATTAAAAGAACTGGCCACAATCCAGCAACCATCGGAACGATTGACAGTGCTCCTGATGTTAATTTAGGTGCGGGTGTAATCCCTAAATCTTCTCGCATTCCTATTTGTGAAAAGGGAACATTGGAAAGGTAGAGCCAGTTTGTTCCGCCCATTTCAGTTTCACCATAGATATGGTCTATATAGCGGTCTGGGTATTTTCGGATTCGTTCCCGGGCAAGTTTGAGCAAGTCATCTCTTTTCCCAAATGTCAGGGCTTCCATGGGACAGGATTCTACACACCCGGGAAGTTGACCTTTAATTATTCTGGGGTGACACATGGTACATTTGGTGACCTTTGGCGTAAACGGTTCGTCATACTCATATGCCGGAATCTCAAACGGACAGGCAATCATGCAATACCGACAGCCAACGCATACATCCGGATCATAGACTACGGCGCCTGTTTTGTCTTTTTGAAATGCTTTGACAAAGCAGACAGATGCACAGGCCGGCTCAAGACAGTGATTGCATTGTTGTTTCCTAAATAGAGGCGATTCTTGGTTTGAATCATCGTATTTATTGACAATGGTATAGGTATTTGCGTGGGTCCGGCGTTCCTGATCAAGTACAGTGAGATCTGTAAATGGTTTTTCCGGTTCAGCAAGTTCGTTTACGGTATTGCAGGCCGCTTCACAGCTTCGACAGCCGACACACAGGGAAATATCGTGCAGTACGCCAAACGTGTCGGGAAACCCTTCAAAATGTTTATCGCCAGCTGCAAACGCAGAATTGCCGGCAATTGTCCCTAAACTTGCTGCACCAAACCATCCTATGAATTTTCTTCGTGATATGGACATGCTAAATACTCCAATAGATATCCGATCAAATTATTTTAAATTCTTTATTTTATGGCATTCTGTACATCCAATGGGTTTTTTTATATCCATTTTTTTGTGGCAACCCATGCATTGCTGGTGATAGGCTCCCAATATTCCGGGTTTTAAGGGCGTATCCTCATTCCATTGTTTACTGTGGCAACTTTCGCATTGCGGCGGTTTGACTGATGTAGGGCTGTTATGATGGCACCCCTGACAGATAGTTTCTTTTCCATTATGAAAATAATCTGACAATGAATTATCTTTAATGCGGTTCTCTATTGCATTAACCACCTGCCGGTGTGGAAATTGGACTGCCTCGTATTTTTTTGAAAGACTTTTAATCGTAACAATCTTTGGGATATCATCTTTTTTATAAACGTTATCCATCTTTTGACCTGATCGAAGTGCTGACCGAAGCGCTGATCTGGCAAGTACTATTTCACCATCAGGATTTGGAGTATTAGGTATGTTTTGAACCGGTACCGAGTGACATTTAATGCAGGCATCTTCTTTCATTTTATTGGTTTTGCCCATGGGGGCATGACAGCCGGCGCAGTTGTTTTCTTGTTTGCGTTCATTGTGGCAGCCGATACAACTTCTTGTCGAATTGATCTTGTGCATGGCTTTTTCAAGATTTGATGAACCACCTGTTAATTTCGTGGATAATCCACTTAAGGTATGGCATTCATTACAGGGCTGTAAACTTTTATGGTGGCAGGTTCTGCAGGTTTCGTTAGACACTTCATGGTTCTTATGATCAAATGGTACAAAATCCATCCAGTTTCTTTTTTCGTCTGATTTAATGTTTTTGGGTGTGGCTTTAAGCAACACAACATCCGGTTGATTTCGATCCATCCTGGGGATAACCATCTGTTTTTTTCTTTTCTTTTTTTTAAATCTTTTTTGTTCAAGCGGGTCATGGCATTGGGAACAGGTTATCGGAGGTGTGACCTGTCCTTTTTCTTTAGCAACGGTATCGATATGGCAATTGATACAGGCAAGATGAGATGCCTGGCGCATGGAGATTCGATTATCAATGGTTTTCTTTTCATGACAATAGCGACAGGTTCCTTCTTTGCCTTTTTTATAGAAAAGCTCTTTTTTAGTTTCGTTATATTCATGATGACATTGTTCACATTTGTTTTTACTCACTTGAGAATGAGAAAAATGAAGTGATTTATCAAATCCCATGGGTTGTCTGGAAGATGAATATTTGTTTTTCTCTGAATGGCAATCGTCGCAATCTATGGGACCGGTTTTTTCTTTGGCAATCGTCATTTCGCCGTGACAAGAGATGCATCCCTCATGGTAAACGTTCATCACCTCTGTTCGGTTTGTATCTTCAAGTCGTTTGAATTTTGAGTGAATGCGATCATTCTTAGTGATGTGACAGGTGTCACAAGATAGATTCTTTTGGGCCAGGGCCTTGGTGTGGGCATCATGGAGGAATTGCACCGGTGATTTTTCAAGTTTTCCAAAAATGGTCATTAAATTTATGTTAATTACATCTGCCCGTTTGTGGGATATGGCTTCTTTTTGAGTGGACGCAAGAATGTTGGCATTGTGAAAACAGCTAATGGAAATAACCAAAACAGCGATCATGCAAAACAATTTTTTTCCCATCTTCATAGTCTGCGAATCCTTAAGATCATATTTCTCATGACAATTTTTCCAAGTAACGGATGGGACCCTATCCTGTATGAAAAAAGATGTTAGGAAATAAAAAATTGTAAGTCAATGATAAATAATTGCACTATATCATATGAATTAGGTAGGAAAAACAGTAATTTAGAGATAGTAATTTTATCTGAAGATTTATGCGCAAGGGCAATGGCAGGGACGATGCAGTCGTGGGATCATTTTTACAAACATATAAAAAAATAATTAATTTACGATTTTCGTAAGATTATTATTTGATTTGTGCCTGCTTCACTCAATTTGCAGACTTAATTGTTTTAAAAGAGTAATCTCTTCTGCCCATATGTCAGGATTTGGAGTTTCAAGGATCAGAGGGATTTCGTTTGTACAGGGCAGGGCCATAATGCGTTGGAATGCTTCTATTCCCAGTTCGCCTTTGCCGAGACTTTCATGCCGATCAACCTTTGAAGCATAGGCTTTTTTTGAATCGTTTAAGTGCATTCCTTTCAGGTATTTTAGCCCGATGATATTATCAAATTGTTGCCATGTCTGTTCAAATCCTTCTACTGATTTTAGATCATATCCTGCACTAAACGCATGGCAGGTATCAATGCATACGCCAACGCGTTTTTTGTCTTCTACCTTTTCAATGATCCGGGCGATCTGTTCAAAGGAAAAACCGATATTGGTTCCCTGGCCTGCTGTATTTTCTATGATGACTGAGACTCTTTGGGTTTTATCTAAAACCAGATTTAAAGATTCGGAAATAATTTCCAGGCAATTATTAATGCTGCTTTGATTTTGAGTGTTCTTTTTTTCCAAGTGACTGCCTGGATGAAAGTTTAGCATATTAAGACCCAGTTGATCACATCTGTCGATCTCATCAATAAAAGCGATTCTGGATTTTTCCAAAGCCATTGTGTCGGGGTGTCCCAGGTTAATAAGATAGGTGTCATGGGCCAGGATTTGATCGGGTTTGTAATTGTATGTAATACAGTTTTCTTTAAACGCATGGATTGTTTTTTCTGATAATGGTGGAGCCTTCCATTGTCGTGGGTTCTTTGTGAATAAGGCAAATGCAGTGGCATTTATTTTATGGGCATTTATCGGGGCATTCTCTACTCCGCCGGCTGTGCTGACATGTGCACCTATAAATCTCATTTTTCCCTCGTCTCATTTTTAGTTTTCTAAAGAAGAGTATTGCTATATCATTGATAAAAAAATTAAACAATTTTTTACTATAGCAATATGTGCTTGCTTTGGGATTGTGTGGCTGATAAAAATTAAATTAAAATATTTTAAAAAAGATCGCAAAGTTTGTCTGTTTAAACTCTTGCGCAGGTATGTTTAGTCGTTACAGTTTTTTTATCAGTTTTTATGTCGATTATGCGATGGGAGGAAAAATATGTCGTCAGATACTACAGAACCCAGTTCATCCGATACAGAACAGACCAATGAAGGGAAAACAGTAAAGTCTGAACAAATAAAAGGGCATCCAATACATAAGGCTGCTAAGGACGGTAAGCTTGATAAGATCATGGAACTTTATAATTCTGGAGAAGATCTTAATATCAAAGATTCCGGAGGGCATACTTCTTTTCATTTGGCTGCACATGCAGGACAATTAGAGGTGATGCGCCTGCTTTTAGATTGTGGTGTTAACATTAATGTTCTGTCAGATGACGGTGGTCAGGCCATTCATATTGTTTCGGAATTTGGGAAAGAAGAAATTCTTGATTGGTTGATTGAAGAGGGGGCAGATGTCAACGCAAAAGATCAGTACGATGGCAGACCTATCCACTATGCCATTGGGAAAAATCATAAAGATGTTGTGACGATGCTTTTGGAAAATGGTGCCGATATCGATGTTAAAAATAATGTTGGAGTTACTCCCCTTCATTATGCAGCTTTTTATGATCAGGCACAGATGGTACCGATACTCCTTAGCTATGGTGCTGATAAAAAAATAAAAGACGAGCAGGGTAAAACAGCCTTACAGATGGCTAAAGAAAAAGGACATACTCAAGTGGTTGAGCAACTTAAATTAAAGCGGATACAAACCAAGATAAAAAATGCTTCATTTCTAACTTTAGCCATCGTGCTGTCAATGGCTGTGATAGTTTTAGTATATTCCCTTTTTTTTAAAGATGGGGAAGTGGAATCTGAAAGAAATGGTGTCCAAAATGAGATCAGAAACACTATTGTTCAACCTATACCAAAAGCTGTCAAACTTTCAGTTGAAATAAAACCTGAAGCTTCTGATATTGCTGTTGTGCCAAAAGCATTGGATTCGGTGGTGGTAAAAGTGACTCCGAAAGTGACTCCAAAAGTGACTCCAAAAGTGACTCCAAAAGTGACTCCAAAAGTGACTCCAAAAGTGACTCCGAAAGTGACTCCGAAAGTGACTCCGAAAGTGACTCCGAAAGTGACTCCGAAAGTGACTCCGAAAGTGACTCCGAAAGTGACTCCGAAAGTGACTTCACTGGTGGTTCCCGTGAGATTGCCCCAGCATTTAATTGTGGGTAGTTTTAAAGATCCTTTGAATGCACAGCGTTTTTTAAAACGCCTAAAAGACATGGGATATTCTGGTAGTAAAATATTGACCAAAGATTTGATGACCATGGTATCTATTGAGTCTTTTGCAAAAGTTGCCGAGGCTGAAATCCGTCAAAAAGAGATTTTGAGTAAACATAAATTTAAAAGTTGGATACTTACCCGAAAATAAACGTTTATACAGGAGTTCTTTATGCCATATGTAAATATCAAGGTTACTGACGAGGGTGTTACGTCCGGCCAGAAAGCAGAGCTTGTAAAAGGGGTGACGGACTTGCTTGTGAAAGTCCTTGGAAAAAATCCTTCAACAACGATGGTTGTGATTGATGAGGTTAGCACTGATAACTGGGGAATCGGTGGTGAGACGGTGACCACTATTCGTAATAAAGATCAGTGAGTCGCAATAACGCGACCCTTTTTGTGTCTAAAATATCATGAATGGTTTGTCTTTGGTTGACTATTGTATGCATTCTGGATGGAGATCCTCTGTAACTACCTGTAAAAATAGTGAATATATTTAATTTAGAATTTAGACTCTGCCTGGCATAACCATTGCTTTTAATTTCTTAGGAATGGAATATTACATATCTAAAAAAGCTTTAATGAATTCTGGTTAAGATTCTTGGATTTTAAAGAAAGAACTTGAGTGGATTTTTGGCATATGTAAAAATAGACTATTGAATTTATATGAATTTTATTGGCATAAGAAATGATAAATAAGAAAATATTTGGTCCTCTTTCCGAAGAGACCACTAAAGTAATTCTCGAGTGTATATCTGACGGCGTTTTTACCATCGACTATAATTGGGAAATCACCTCATTTAATCGTGCGGCAGAAGAGATTACAGGGATATCACGTAAAGATGCAATCGGTCGGCATTGTTGGGAAGTCTTTCGATCAAATATGTGTGAAAAAGGTTGTGCCCTGAAAAAAACAATGGAACAAGGCAAACCCTTTATTTCTACATCTGCATACATTATTAACAATGAAAAAAAACGGATTCCCATCACCGTATCCACCTCTCTTCTAATAGATAAAAATAATGATGTTATTGGCGGAGTTGAAACATTTAGAGATCATTCTCTTGTTGAGGAACTTCGCAAAGAGCTTTCCACTCGTTTTCAAGTTGAGGATATTATTAGCAACGCGGATGCAATGAAAAGCATCTTTAATATAATCCCCCAGATTTCAGAAAGTGATTCTTCAGTACTCATAGAAGGTGAAACGGGTACGGGAAAAGAATTGATGGCAAGGGCAATTCATAATATGAGTCCAAGAAAGGAAAAACCTTTTATTGCAATTAATTGCGGTGCATTGCCTGACACACTTCTTGAATCAGAATTGTTTGGATATAAAAAAGGTGCCTTTACCAATGCCATGAAGGATAAACCGGGGCAGTTTGCCTTGGCCGATGGGGGAACTATTTTTCTTGATGAGATAGGGGATACAAGTCCTGCTTTCCAGGTCAGTCTTTTGCGAGTTTTACAAGAGCATGAATTTACACCGCTTGGTGGTTTGATTAAAGAAAAAAGTGACATAAGAATAATAGCAGCAACAAATAAAGATCTTTCGGCACTTGTTAAATCCTTAGAGTTTCGTCAGGACCTTTATTATCGAATTAATGTGATTCGATTAACCTTGCCCCCTTTGAGACAGAGAATGGAGGATGTCCCACTACTTGTGGAAAGGTTTATTGATAAATTGAATGCCCTTCAGGGTAAATATATCCAGGGCATTGATGGTGAAGTGCTTCAGTACCTCATGTCCCATGAGTATCCGGGAAATATCAGGGAGTTGGAAAATATTATAGAGCATGCATTTGTTCTTTGTTCGGAAGGATATATTAAACTTAATCATCTTCCCAATTATTCGTCTTTGCAAACAAATGTTGATTTAAATAAGAATAATGATCCGGTTAAGATCGCTCAGGTTAAGCTTATCATGGATGCATTGGCACGTAATGGTTTTAACCGTAATGCAGCTGCAAAGGATATTGGCATCCATAAAAGTACGCTTTTTAGACGCATTAAAAAATTAGGCATAAAAGTATAGTCTTCGTTTTATTCCCTCCTTTATTCCATTTCTCTTATCATTGATAGGGTCGCAAATTTAAGACCTTTTAATTTTAAATGGTCGCTTTTTTGCGACCGCAAGATGTGAGTCTACATTATAAAAAGTTATAACTCCTTATATTTGTTAAAAGTTTTTTAAATAACGAGCCGTGTGTTTTTTTGGCATGCATTATGCTCTCTTTAATAAGAATTTATGACCCCAAAAAAGGGTTTGATATTAACAGGAGATATGAAAATGGAAAAAGTAGCGGTTATTGGATGTGGTTCATATATGGATCAAGGATACGGATGCCCTGGAGAATGGCGTTGTCTGAAAGCAGCTTCCCAGGGTGATGGAAAATTTGAAAATCCGTCGCAAGTTGTTGCATTTGTAAAGTGTGAATGTCCTGGAAGAACGGTAATCCCAAGTATTGGAATGGCGATGAGACTTTCTGAAATTAAGCCGGATAAAATTTATTTGAGTTCCTGTTTAGCCAATGCTGTACCAGGATGCCCTTATACGGGTGCAAAGGATCTTGCCAAGATTATAGAGGAAAAAACAGGAATTGAAGTCGTAGAAGGAACTCACGCGTATCATTAATAACATAAAGGAAAGAGTGATGACCGCAGCTGTAATTACGCTTGGAAGTAAAAACCGCAAAAAAAGTATTTTTTTGGATAAAGTTAAAAAATTATTGCCGGAAGGTGGCAATTTAAACGCATGCTTAACGTGTGGCGCATGTGCTTCAGGTTGCCCAGCAACAGGATTGAAGGATATGGATCCAAGAAAATTTTTAAGGATGGCCGCTTTGGGTATGGATGAGGAAATCAGCAAATCTGACTGGCCCTGGATGTGTACCATGTGTCAACGGTGCGTTTATGTGTGTCCGATGCAGATTGATATTCCTCAATTGATTTTCAATGCCCGAACACTTCGTCCAAGAGAAGAAAGACCCAAAGGAATTCGTGATTCTTGTGATATGGCACTTAGAAATGAAAGTACCAGCGCAATGGGAACGACTCCAGAAGATTTCCAATTTGTTGTTGAGGATGTTTTGGAAGAATATCAAGAAGCACAACCAGAGTTTGCGGATATGCAGGCCCCTATTGATAAGGAAAATGCCCAATTTTTCTTGAATCAGAATTCCAGAGAACCTGTGACGGAACCTGATGAAATGGTACCGTTATGGAAAATTCTTCATCTGGCCGGAGTTGACTGGACATATGGCTCTAAAGGTTGGGCGGGTGAAAACTATTGTATGTTTTTAGCAGATAATGATTCCTGGGAGTCAATAACATCTCAAACAGTGGGGCAAGCCAATAAACTCAAGAGCAAGACCTTCCTAAATACTGAGTGAGGGCACGTTACTTTCTCAGTCCGGGCCGGACTGAAAAAATTTAATCTTGAGCATTCCTTTGATGTTAAAAATATTTATGAATACTATGCAACATGGATTCGTGAAGGAAAATTAAAAGTTAATTCTGACTGGAATAAAGATTTGGGGATCAAATTCACCGTACAGGATCCATGCCAGATCGTACGAAAGAGTTATGGGGACCCAATTGCTGAAGATTTGCGGTTTGTGGTTAAATCTGTTGTTGGAGAAGAAAACTTCATTGATATGCAGCCCAACAGATCCAATAACTATTGTTGCGGTGGGGGAGGGGGATTTCTTCAATCAGGATTTAAAGAAGAACGGCTTGAATACGGGAAGCTTAAAGATGCCCAGATCAAAGCCACGGGTGCTGACTATTGTATTGCAGGCTGTCACAACTGTCATGCCCAGATCCATGAACTCAGTGAGCATTTTGGCGGGAATTATCCTGTCGTACATTTGTGGACGTTAATTTGTCTCTCTTTAGGTATTTTAGGGCCTAATGAACGAGAGTATTTACATGATGATTTAAAACAAGTGAATGTATTTCACCCGGAATCGGCGATGTAATTGTATAGAAGACGGGAGAATTTAATTGTTTAAATTCTCCCGTCTTGGTTATTTTATGTTTAGATCAAAATTAAAAAGTGATGATTTCAAAACCATTTTCTCTATAGTTAGAGATAGCTGGATGTCCGGACATATCACTTAATAACGGTAAATCTTGTTTTTTTGCATCGTCTAAGGTTCCAAGTTTATTTGAACAGGCCTTACAAACACCATCAACCAGATCCTGTTCTATCACTTTGCACCATAATTTGTTCAAAGGATTTTCAGGCTTCACCAATTCAGGAATGAGTTTTACGCTTGCCCCTTCCATAATAATTTTAACTTCATAATTTTGTTCTTTCAT
>JAWSVH010000226.1:0-5021 GCA_033852015.1 Desulfobacula sp. | reverse complement strand
AAGGCCATTTCAGATCTGATCCGAAAAATAGCACCATACTTATTTGTCCGGGGTCTTAAATGGGCAATGGTCCTTAAAAACTCATCTGAATGCCGCTTTTTCTGCAATGGATAAGATTCCGGTGCAAGACTGATAATATCAACACTGTTGGCCTGAATTTCCCATTTTTGGCCCTTACCAGGAGAAGCAACCAATTGGCCGGTAATACTGACCGATGTTCCCGTTGTAACCAATTGTATTTCAGAGTAGTTCGACAGATCACTGTTTGCGATAACCTGGATATTTTTCAAGCAGGAGCCATCATTTATTTCCATGAAAGAAAACTCTTTAGAATCTCTTTTGGTTCTGACCCATCCTTTGACCATCACCTGACCTGGAGACTTTTCAAGCCGCCTGAGAACATAGACTTTTGTTCTTTTCATTGCGTTATCCATTGTGTTTTATTGGAAAAAATAATATATTAGAAAATTTGATTACATTCAATTTGAGGTTAAATAATATTTAAGAAAATCAATATCATGCATAAACAAACTTATCAAGACATCCTTGGATTGGTTCAGACACCCACTCGATATGCTGGAAATGAAATCAATGCAATAAAAAAAGACCCAAACCAGGTGGAATTAAACTTCGCCCTGGTATTTCCAGATCTATATGAAATTGGCACCTCCCATTTTGGACTGCAAATTCTCTATTCCATTTTAAATGCCCAAGACAATATTGCTGCCGAACGCTTTTTCACTCCGGCCCCGGACATGGAGGCCCTTTTAAAACAAAACAAAATTCCCTGTTTGTCCATGGAGTCTCAAAGAGAACTGGGTAAATTTGACATTATCGGCATCAGCTTGCTTTATGAGCTGAACTTTACCAACATCCTTACGATGCTCAGTTTATCCAATATTCCTTTTTTTTCTCAAGAACGTGATGATACTTTTCCCCTGATAATAGGGGGCGGACCCTGCGCATTTAACCCGGAACCTCTGGCGGATATTTTTGATGCCTTTGTCATCGGAGATGGGGAGCAGGTGATCGTTGACATTTCAAACTGCGTTATTGAATTTAAAAAACAAGGCGATGGAAATAAAAAGACTCTACTTAGACTGTTATCAAAAATTGATGGTGTTTATGTCCCTTCCTTTTTTGATGTAACATATGACAATAACGGTATCCAGATACTAACCCCGCAATTTGATGACTACCAAACCATTAAACGGGCATTTTTATCCGAATTAACCAAAGAAACGTTTCCCCAGTCTCCAATCATTCCTTTTGCCAAGCCCATCCATGACAGGCTACGCCTGGAAATTGCCAGGGGATGCTCAAGGGGATGCCGCTTTTGCCAGGCAGGAATGATCTACCGACCCGTCAGAGAACGCTCTCTTTTGGACCTGGTGGATATTGCTAAAACATCCATAGAAGCCACGGGTTATTCCGACATATCTCTATTATCACTGAGCACCGGAGATTATTCAAACCTATCCCAGTTAATGACCCAATTGTTAGATCTTGGCCAGGGTCATTGCAATGCAATTTCTCTTCCATCGGTGCGAGCAGAAAAACTGACCCCGGAGCTGATGAACATCATTAAAAAGGTCAGAAAAACAGGCTTTACCATTGCACCGGAAGCCGGCTCCCAAAGGCTGAGAAATATCATCAATAAAAACCTGACTGAAGAGAGTATTACCTCAACGGTTGAAAATGCCCTGAATCTTGGCTGGAAAAATGTCAAACTCTATTTCATGATGGGGCTTCCTTTTGAGACACAAGAAGATATCCAGGACATATGCACTCTTTCGGAAAAATTAGCGGTTTTTGCCAAAGGCAAACAAAGCCTTAATGTCAGCACCACCAGCTTTATTCCCAAAGCCCATACACCGTTTCAAAGACACGCCCAAATCTCTTTGAGTGAGACCAAAGAAAAATTACAATATTTAAAAGACAACCTTCGCCACCGCAAAGTAAAACTCAAATGGCAGGATCCCGAAATGAGTATGGTTGAAGGCGTTTGGGCAAGGGGCGATCGAAAATTATCAAAATTGCTGGTGGCCGCCCATGAAGACGGATGCCGTCTGGATGGCTGGACGGATCATTTTAATTTTTCCAAGTGGCAAGCTGCTTTTGAAAAAACCGGGATTGATCCCTTATTTTACACAACGCGCGAGCGCATGGAAGATGAAGTCCTTCCCTGGGATCATATCGATTCTGGTGTGCGACCAGACTTTTTGAACGATGAATTTAAAAAAGCTCAAAAAGAAACATTAACCCCGGACTGCCGGGAAAATGATTGTACTGGGTGTGGTGTTTGTGATTTTAAGACCCTACAGCCCATTGTACATTCAAACGCACCGGACCTCCTGGAAACAAATCCACAAAGTCTATACACACAAAAACCATTGGCAGATGATGCCTATAAAAAATTTGACCTTTCATTTTCCAAACTTGGTAAAGCTCGCTTTTTTGGGCATCTTGAGCTGGCAACCATTGTGCAGCGGGCAGTAAAACGAGCGGGTCTGAACGCGAAGTTCTCCCAAGGGTTTAATCCTTCCATGCGCCTGTCCTTTGACAATGCCCTGCCCGTTGGAATGGAAAGTGAACAGGAAAGAATGTTCATTTATCTTGAAAAAGACCTGCCTTCAAACATCATTATAGAAAAATTAAACCAACAACTGCCCGAAGGACTTCTAATTACCGAATGCCACCCCTTTAGAAAAATCAAAGATGCCCCAAATATTCAACAAAACATTCAAGAGACTTCTTTTTATACCATTTCCTTTTCTGAGCCCAGTCTTAACACCGAACAGGTAGATGAATTCTTAAGTCTTTCAGAATTTATTGTTCAGGACAGAAGTAAAAAAGGAAAAATCAGAAAAACAGATTTACGGCAAGCGGTTGAGCAAATCTCTTTTATCGATTCCAATACCGTTAAAATTATTTTAAAAAAATCAGATCAAAGAAATGTGAGACCCACTGAAATATTAACCAAATATTTCAACCTGGATGAGACCACAATAAGAACTGCAAGAATAAAGAAACTAAAACAAGGATGAAACCATGTTAAAAGAGCTTGTAGTAAACGCTGCCCCCCATGAAACCCGTGTTGCTCTTCTTGAAAACGGAACCATTGTTGAAGTTTTTATTGAAAGGGAAGATGAAACCTCCATTGCCGGTAACATTTATAAAGGACGGGTTCAAAGAGTCCTTCCAGGAATGCAGGCCGCATTTGTGGACATTGGTTTTGATCAGGCCGCCTTCATCTATGTCGATGATGTTTTAGATACTGCCAGCCATAAAATGTACCAAAAATTTGAACAGGACAATGAATCAGAGTCAAACAATCTTCAGGAAAATAACACATCCTGGAAAGCTGCCTTAAATCAAGAATGCAGCATTGACAACTTACTGACCGAAGGCCAGGAAATTTTAGTTCAAGTCGCAAAATCATCCATTGGCTCCAAAGGCCCTAGAATCACCACCCATATTTCTCTGGCTGGCCGATATATGGTATTAATGCCCACCGTTGACCATATTGGCATTTCAAAACGAATTGAAGATGAAGAAGAAAGAACCCGCCTCAAAGACCTGTTATTGTCCCTGCGTAGTAATAACTTTGGCTATATTCTCAGAACCCAGGCCCATGGTATTGATGAAGATACCATCAAAAAAGAGATCGATTTTTTAAACAAAACCTGGGAAGACATTATGGCAAGAAGCGAGAAAACCTCTGCCACATCTCTTGTATATAAAGATCTTACCGTAACATTTCGAGCGGTCAGAGATCTTCTGGCCAATGAAGCTGATAAATTAATTATTGATTCAAAAGATGAATTTCAAAATGTTCAAAACTTTTTAAAACGACTAATGCCGGATGTAAACCTGTCTGTAGAACTATACCAGGGCCCGGAGTCTATTTTTGATGCATATAACATTGAAGGAGATGTATCCCGGGCATTAAAAAGAAAAGTGTGGCTCAAGTCCGGCGGATATATTGTCATTGACCAAACAGAAGCCTTAGTGGCCATTGATGTAAACACCGGGCGCTATGTTGGAAAACATAATTTTGATGAGACCATCCTTAAAACAAACTTAGAAGCTGTAAAAGAAATTGCATACCAGATACGCTTAAGAAACATTGGCGGCATCATCATCATCGATTTTATCGATATGAAAAAAGAGCAGCACAAAGAAAAGGTGATGACCCACATGGATGAGGCCATGAAAAAAGACAAAAGCCAGACAAATATCCTGCCGTTAACTGAACTTGGCCTGGTGCAGATGACCCGAAAAAGAACAAGAAGAAATCTGACCCGAACCCTTTGTGAACCCTGTTTTTACTGCAATGGTGACGGTCACTTACTATCTAAAAAATCCATCTGCCATAAAATTTATCGGGACCTGGTAAGCGAGGCCGGAGATATTATGGGTAACCGCTTTACCGTTAAGGTTCATCCCGAAATTGCCCAACTACTTCATGGAAGGGAAAAACACTTAATCTCTGCTTTAGAAAATCAATTTTCCAAACCCATTGCCATTTACCCTGAGCCCCATTACCACATGGAGGAATACCATATATTTGAATCCCTGGTAAAAAATAATGTAAAAAAATAAGCCTTTTACTATTACAGGTTCAACCTTGAGTGAATAAGATAAAAACCATATGATACCCCAAAATTTTAAGAATTGATTTTAAAAACCAACGTTTAAAAACCAATTCTTAAAAAGAAAATAATTTATCAAAGAAGGATTGATACAAATGAAAACATCCCATATTACTTGGACTAAAACTGATGAAGCCCCTGGGCTGGCAAGTTTTTCCCTGCTTCCCATTGTGCGTTCTTTTTTAAAACATGCAGATATTGATATTAAAACCTATGACATTTCACTTGCCGGAAGGATCTTGGCAAATTTCCCGGATTACCTGTCTGACGAGCAAAAAGTACCGGATCATCTTGCCCAATTGGGAGAATTGGTAAAAAACCCCACCGCCAATATTATTAAACTGCCCAATATTTCAGCTTCTGTAC
>JAWSVH010000225.1:0-1111 GCA_033852015.1 Desulfobacula sp. | reverse complement strand
ATATTGTTGAGAAAGAAAAACCTTATGGGGTGATTGTTCAGTTTGGCGGCCAAACACCGCTGAACCTTGCCACAGATTTGCAAAAAGCAGGTGTTCCCATCATTGGAACCAGCCCGGAAAGCATCGATCGTGCTGAAGATCGGGATCTGTTCCAGGCAATGCTCAATAAACTGGGGCTGCGCCAGCCGGAAAACGGTATTTCTTTCAGCTATGAAGAAGCGGTGAAGGTTGCAAGAGATATCGGATATCCTGTCATGGTTAGACCCTCCTTTGTTCTGGGCGGACGCGCCATGAAAATAGTTTATGATGAAAGTGATCTTGAAGAATATTTTAACCTGGCAGTCCAAGCCTCTCCGGACAAACCCGTTCTTATTGATAAATTTCTTGAAGAAGCCTTTGAACTGGATGTGGATGCCATTTCAGACGGTGAAACCACCATTATCGGCGGTATGATGGAACATATTGAAGAAGCTGGTATCCATTCGGGAGACTCTGCCTGCGTGCTTCCTCCCTATTCCATCTCACAGGAACATATGGATGAAATGTCTGATGCGGCAAAAGCCATTGCAAAAGAGCTCAATGTCAAAGGCCTGATGAATATCCAGTTTGGCATCATGAATGACACCGTATATATCATCGAGGTAAACCCAAGAGCATCACGGACAATTCCCTTTGTCTCCAAAGCCATTGGAGTTCCTCTGGCCAAGCTGGCCACAAAGGTGATGCTCGGCAAAACCCTGGCACAAGTCGGCCTGACAGAACAAATTATTCCACCCTATTATTGTGTTAAAGAAGCGGTCATGCCCTTTGATCGGTTTGAAAATGTCGATCCAGTTTTAGGCCCCGAAATGAAATCCACCGGTGAAGTCATGGGAATTGACTTTGACCTGGGTGCGGCTTTTGCCAAAGCCCAATTTGCAGCAGGCCAAAAACTTCCGACTAAAGGCACGGTCTTTATCAGTGTACAGGACAAAGACAAGGCCTCTGCTCTGTCGGTAGCAAAAGACTTCCAGGAGATGGGTTTTACCTTCATGGCAACAAAAGGAACCGCTTCTTTTTTACAGGACAACGATATCCCGGCCAAAATGGTTAAAAAAGTTTCTGCCGGTCG
>JAWSVH010000224.1:0-1882 GCA_033852015.1 Desulfobacula sp. | reverse complement strand
GACTTCCAGGAGATGGGTTTTACCATCATGGCAACAAAAGGAACCGCTTCTTTTTTACAGGACAACGATATCCCGGCCAAAATGGTTAAAAAAGTTTCTGCCGGTCGCCCCCATGTTGTGGATGCTGTGACCAATAATGAGATCCAGCTGATCTTAAATACAGGCGCATCCAGCCAGACCCGGCAAGATGGCTATGCCATCCGGCGGGCAGCGATCAAATACAAGATTCCCTATGCCACAACAACAGACGGAACCAAAGCCATTTGCAGTGCAATCCAGGCCATGAAAAAAGAAGGCTTATCTGTTAACCCTATTCAATACTATCACCAGGAAAACAAAAATGCATAACCCACTAACGGACAGTGAACGCCCAAAAGATGAATGTGGTGTGTTCGGACTATATAAACATCCGGAAGCCGCTAAAATAACCTATTTTGGACTGTATGCCCTTCAACACAGAGGCCAGGAAAGTGCTGGTATCTCTGTGAACCGAGGAGAAAATGATAAAATATTTTCCCATAAAGGCATGGGCCTTGTTCCAGACATCTTTAATATGGAAGACCTGGAAAGAATTGAAGGCGGTTCAGCCATCGGCCATGTCCGGTATTCCACCACCGGTGATTCAGTCATCACAAATGCTCAACCTTTTACAGTCAACCACCGGCAACGTTCCTATGCTGTAGCACACAATGGAAACCTTGTGAATGCGCACATCCTTAAAAGAGAACTGGAAGAACAAGGGTCTATTTTCCAGACCACTATGGATTCAGAAGTATTTTTACATTTATTTATTAAAAACCTGATTAGCGGGGATTATGAAACCGCTATTTTAAATGCCGTATCTAAAATAGAGGGCGCTTATTCCATGATTCTGCTCACCTGCAAAGGTGAAATCATCGGAATGAAAGATCCCAATGGATTCAGGCCCCTGGCTTTAGGAAAACTCAATGGCCATTATGTTTTGTCTTCTGAAACCTGTGCTTTTGATTTAGTCCAGGCTGAATTTATTCGAGAATTAGATCCCGGTGAAATTGTCATTATCAATGAAGACGGAATCAGAAGTATTCATCACCCAAAAGCTGCTAAACAAACATCTTTATGTATCTTTGAATATATCTACTTTGCCAGACCCGATTCGACCATTAACGGAAGAAATGTCTATGAAATGAGGAAAGCCCTTGGTAAACGCCTGGCCCAGGAAGCACCTGTGGACGCAGACTTTGTAATGCCGTTTCCCGATTCCGGCAATTATGCCGCCATCGGCTATGCCAAAGAATCAGGCATCCCCTTTGAAATGGCTATGATTCGAAACCATTATGTGGGCAGAAGCTTTATCCAACCCACCCAGTCTATGCGGGACTTTGCTGTCCGGGTAAAACTTAACCCGGTCAGAGAATTAATTAAAGACAAAGAAATCATTATCATTGAAGATTCCATCATTCGAGGTACCACAGCAAAAACTCGCGTCAAAGCCCTACGAGAATTAGGAGCAAAAAAGATTCATATGCGAATTTCCTGCCCCCCTCATAAGTTTCCCTGTTATTACGGCATTGATTTTTCTTCCAAAGGCGAATTAATTGCGGCACAAAAACCCATTGATGAGCTAACAGAATACTTAGGATTAGACTCCTTGCACTATCTGACCATTGAAGGCATGTTAGAGGCATCAGGCGTAAAAAACCCTGAGCAGAATTTTTGTAAAGCCTGCTTTGATGGAAATTATCCGGTTCCTTTTGACCCAAATTTCACCAAGCAATGCATGGGATAACATGAAAAAACAAACCGTTGCTTTTTCAAAGGATTCCACTAATCTTTTTTTCCATATCCTGACAAAATGCAATCTGGCCTGCACCCATTGCTATATCAATCCAGAACAGCACGG
>JAWSVH010000223.1:0-2807 GCA_033852015.1 Desulfobacula sp. | reverse complement strand
ACTGCATCGACCAATACTTTGACAAAAAATAACTATTTTATATTAAATTTCCTTGCTTTTATTTTTTGAAAATGGTACTTGCCTTGTCTGTGTTGAATATGGAACGGGGCGTAGCGCAGCCTGGTAGCGCGCCTGCTTTGGGAGCAGGATGTCGGAGGTTCGAATCCTCTCGCCCCGACCATTACTTTTTGGGCCCAGTTTTTTTAAAAAAATCTGGGCTTTTTTTATTTTACGTCACCATCAACTATGCACCATTTTTATTGCTTGAACTATTGCAATACCGATTGTATGATAAAAAGTTAATGGCCTTCATAAAAAAAAAGAGGTGACATTTTAAAATGGTTTTTTTTACTTCTATTCTTATTGTTTGTATTCTTTATTACCTCCAGGCAGACGGCTTAATCTATGTCACTATTATCGCAGTAGTCGCCGAACTGATGAACATGTTCATGACTCAAACCCTTACAAAGTCTGTAGAAAAAAAGCTCAATACCCAATGGGGGAAAAAAGCAGCCGGATATAAAAATCAGATTACAGCAAAAGAAAAGACCATAAAAGAGATGAAAGAGATACATGAAAAATCGGCTCAAAAAATATATATGGCCAATAAACGGATCAAAGCCTACGAGGAAAAATTTGGTGGTGAAGATTCAGACCCCAAAAAAGATATGGGGCCTTCTTCAAAAAAAGATACATCAGAACCCAAAAAGAAGCGTTCAAAAGAATACGATGATCTTCCCTGTGGTTCTGACGGAATTAAACGGCGTATCTAACAAACCATCTTTGGGGGCAATTCAGAACTTATCGTTTAAAAATCGCTTTATATTTACTCTTTTAATATTTTAATCCGAACAATCTGGCCCTTTTTGTTAACATAGGCCGTTCCTTTGGCTAGGATTTTCCCAGAATCACTTCTAACAATATCTACTTTTTCTTCATAGAGGATAATAGACGCAAGCTCTTTTTGACGCTTATCAGATCTGGATTTTGAATCTTTGGTTATCTCTGCTGTGTTTTTTTTAGGACTTACACCCTTTTTTTTAGGTGCGGTCTCAGCGATTTCATATCGTGCATTATTTCGATCAGATATTAGATCTGAAACACCTGAAAAATCGTTTTTCCCTTTATCGTCTTGGCAACCGGAAACCAAAAAAAACAACCCTAAAATCGTAAACAATATTTTTTTTTCTGATTTCATTTCATTCTCTTTATTTTTTATCCCACTCCTTCAACAGTGAAACGTCGGTTTAATCTCATGGTGGTAAAAAGACCATAAACATCTTTTGTTACGTTAATCACTTTGAGTTTTCTACCTGCTTGATTCAATGTATTATGAGCGGCTATGATCACACCAATTCCAACTGAATCAACCATTTCCACACCATCCAAATCAATCACCACTTCAGATGAGGACTCATTAATTATAGAAAGCAGATCGGTCTTAAAATCATCAGCCATGGAAGCCACAACATCCATACCTGGTTTAATAATTGCCTGATCACCCTGATTGACTATTTCGCTCATATCATTCTCCCATGGTAAAGAATTAATAAACCCTGTGTATCATCTTTGTCAAATACCACCAACATACAATTAAATCAATGTGTAGAACGTATAAATTACTATACCAAAAAATAATCGTTGTTCAAACAGTATTTTTAATCTCGACTCTTTTAAATATGTTAATCAGATTAGGGTTGAAAAAAATTTTAGAAACCATTATATAATCATCTTCCGGCTGTGCAGGCCGGGTGTGGATAATTCTGACCGGTCGCCTCGTAACAGAAGGCCATGAACCTCGTCAGGTCTGGAAGGAAGCAGCGATAAGTGATTTCTTCTGTGTCGTGGATCGATCCCGGTCATGCAATTTTCCTTTAGCCCTTCCTGCCAGCCGGATCTTTTCTTTTCTTCCCCCCTGCTTTTTTTATCTTGACATGTTTTTAAACAGACTTATTTTTCTGCCATAATTTAATTACCGCAATCTAAATCACTCTTAATTAAGGAAATATTTGGAGTAGGAGAAAAAATTGGCACCCAAAAAAACAGAAGAGTTAGATAAAAAAGAAAAAAAGGATTCTCCCCCCAAAAAGGTCAAGAAGGCGAACACGACTGCAAATTCCACTAAAAATGGAAACACAAAAAAAGATGGAATCAATGATCTAAAAGAACAGCTCGCACTCGAAAAAGATCGTGTATTGCGGCTTTCTGCTGAGTTTGAAAACCACAAGAAACGCAAACAGCGTGAAATTGATGACTTTAAAAAATTTGCGAACGAGTCGGTATTCACACAGATTTTAACTGTTGTTGACAATCTGGAACGGGCAATCGAGTCTGCAAAAGAAAATGCTGACGATGATAAAAATCTTTTAGAAGGGGTAGAACTGACCTATAAAGGAATACTTAAATTATTTGAAACCTTTAATGTCAAACTTGTGGATGCGGAGAACCAACCGTTTGATCCAAATTTTCACCAGGCCGTTACCCAGGAAGAAACAGATACAATAGACGAAAATACGGTAACAAGAGTTCTTCAAAAAGGGTACACGCTTAATGGCAGATTAATCCGGCCTGCAATGGTTGTCGTCTCAAAAAAAGCACAGAAAGAAACTACAGAAACTAAAGAAAATTAAAGATATTGTGGAGGGTATGTTATGGGCAAAATAATCGGAATAGATCTTGGAACAACAAATTCATGTGTTGCTGTTATGGAAACCGGCGGTGAAGCAAAAATCATCCCCAATTTAGAAGGATGCAGAACCACACCTTCGATAGTTGCAGTAACCGAAAGTGAGGAACGGCTTGTCGGG
>JAWSVH010000050.1:0-65597 GCA_033852015.1 Desulfobacula sp. | reverse complement strand
CAAAAAATGGTTCAGCTTATGGTATTAAAAAAACCGCGGATAATTTTTTAGAAGGCATGTTCAGGCCCATGACCCGGATTAAAAACTTTTTCTTAACCGGTCAAAGTATCTCTTTTTCAGGAATTCATGGCTCAATTGTCAGCAGTGTTGATTTATGTTCAACATTGTATGGTAAAGAGTATTTAATGAATAAAATCGTAAATTAGTGGAAAAACTTAGATGAAACGAGTGGTTATAACCGGTATGGGGATCATATCCCCCATTGGAAACAGTCTGGATGAAGTTTTTCAATCATTGATAAACAGAGTCTCTGGAATAAAAACGATTGAGGGATGGAACAGTATTGATGGCTTGAATGTGAACATTGCAGGTCAGTGTGAAGGGTTTGAAGAAAAGAGAATTCACCGGAAAAGCAGAAGAACAATGGGGCCCATGGCAGTGATGGCCGCCTTGTCTGCTCTGGATGCCATTGAACAGGCAGGTCTTGATAATAAAATTATTTCATCGGTGGATACGGGTGTATCCATGGGATCAACCACCGGATCTGGTATGCATATAGAAAAAGTGTTTTCAGATTTTACAAGAACCGGGGGCATCAGTATGCTGGAAGGAACGGCTTTTATGAAAATTATGAGCCATTCTGTGGCAGCCAATGTTGCTGCCATGTTTAAAACCAAAGGACGAGTTCTTTCCCCATGCTGTGCGTGTGCCACCAGTACCCAGGCCATTGGAGAAGGATTTGAAATGATAAAGAACGGGCATCAGAATGTTATGATCTGTGGGGGTGCGGATGATTTGCATCCATCCACTGCAGCAGTTTTTGATGTCCTTTATGCTGCATCCAGAAAGTATGGAGATTGCCCATCAAAAACTCCCCGGCCATTTGATATTGACAGGGATGGTCTTGTGGTCAGTGAAGGTGCTGGTGTTGTTGTTTTAGAAGAGTATGAGCATGCTAAAAAAAGAAATGCTAAGATTCTGGGGGAAATAAAAGGCTATGGCACTTGTTGTGATGGTGAGCATATGACATCCCCCCAGGCAGATGGCATGATTCGTTCCATGACAGGCGCATTGAAATCAGCACAATGTGATATCGGTCAAATCGATTATATTAACGCCCATGCAACCGGTACTTTAAAAGGCGATATTGCCGAGGCTCAAGCGATCCAATCTTTGTGTGGAGATAATAAAATCCCTGTCAGCGGGACCAAAGGATATACCGGCCATACACTGGCTGCAAGTGGTGCTATGGAGGTCATATTCTCCACACTGATGATGCATAATAATTGTGTTATTCCAACCTTGAACCTTGACAACATTGATCCTGCATGTTCCGGTATTTTTCATGTGCAGCAGATAATCGAAAAGCAGATGAACATGGTCATGACCAGTAATTTTGCTTTTGGCGGTATAAATGCCACCCTTATATTAGAAAAAAGAAATGTATAATCTAAAGGAAAGAAAATGGTAGAGAAAAAGAAAGACGTTCAGGTTGCTCTTGTGACAGGTGCCAGTAGGGGAATTGGAAAAGAAATAGCCAAAAGTCTGGCAAAGACGGGTCGGTATGTCTATATTAATTTTCGTTCCAATATTCAAGAGGCTCAAAAAACCCTTGATGAGATTGTAAGTGAAGGCGGTCACGCTCAGTTATTACAATTTGATGTTACCAGTAAAGAAGACTCAGAAAAAGCGCTGGAACAGATTTATGAAAATCATGGTAAGATTGATATTCTTGTTAATAATGCCGGTATCAGGGATGATATGCTGATTGTCTGGATGAAAAAAGATAATTGGCAAAATGTCTTAGATACCAATTTAACCGGATTTTTTAATGTGACCCGTCTGGTGGTTAAAAACATGCTTTCCAAGCGCTGGGGAAGGATTATCAATATGACCTCAACATCCGGCCAAGCCGGTCAGGCAGGCCAGGTGAATTATTCTGCATCAAAGGCTGGTCTTATTGGTGCCACCCAGGCACTGGCAAAAGAAATTGCAAAAAGAAAAATTACAGTGAATGCTGTTGCACCCGGATTCATTGAGACGGACATGACCCATGATCTTCCATTGGCTCAGATTTCAAAATCAATTCCAGCAGGAAGGGTCGGCAAACCCGAAGAGGTTGCTGCAACGGTCCTGTTTTTATGTTCAGATGACGCTGCATACATCACCGGCCAGGTAATTGGTGTGAATGGCGGTGTTTTTTAATGAATGGTTTGAAAAGTTTGCTTTTTATGTATACTATCAGATCTTTCAGGTAGGGTTTTTAGACAGATTTTTGTGTGTGGGTTATCTGATTGGTATTTCGTTGGTTGGTATTTACTTGGTTGGTATTTGCTCGATTGGTTTTGACCCGATTGATATTTTGCTAGTCAGGGAAAGATGAGTTAAAAAAACAGTGATGATTTATAATTTTTTTGAGAACAGATTAAACAGCAAGCTTTTTAAAGATGTATTTATTTTTCTGATCAATCTGTTTATTATCCCTTGTATTGCATTGTGGACGCTTGCGGGTATATTTTTGTTTCCGCTGGGTTTAATTGTGATGCAGTTCTTTCAGGGCTATTCTGTGGCCCTTCTCACCCGTAGGTGTATCTGGATATATGGAAGGGTTTGGAAAATTATTTTTAGTCTGTTTGTAGATTTTCAAAAAATCGATGTAAATCCTGATAAATTTAAACACCCCGGAGTGATTGTTGTTAATCACCGTTCCTTTTTTGATACTTACTGTATGAATATGCTGCCCATTTACGATGTTTGCTTTGCGGTTCGGGCCTGGCCATTTAAAATCTTTTTTTACCGGTTTTTTATGGGGATGGCAGGCTATATAAATATTGAAAGTGATCCATGGGAAAAGATCAATAGTATTTCACAAACCAATTTTAATGATAAAAGTTTTATCCTTTTCTTTCCAGAGGGCCATAGAAGTCAAAACAGAGAATTGACCACTTTTTATTCCGGCGCCTTTAAACTCTCTTGTGAAAATAATGTTCCCATTATTCCCATTTGTCTGACTGGAACCGAAGATCTCTTGCCCCCTAAACGACCTTATTTATCTCCGGCTAAAATTCAGATTCAGGTGTTGGATCCAATATGGCCCGATCAGTTCAAAGGAGACATGCCCCATATAAAACTTAAAAAACACGTTAAGAACCTGATGGATAAAGAGATAAAACTGATGGATAAGAAAATATAATTGATGGATAAGAAAATATAATTGATGGATAAGAAAATATAATTGATGGATAAGAAAATAAAACAAATGGATGCGGTATAGTTAAAATAATATTCTAATGAAAAAACCTTATTTTAAAAAAAAATCTGAGCAGGACCCGGATCCTATTCGAGGAATCATAACCCGGCAGGTTAAGTTCAATGAAGTTGATATGTTGGGGATTGCCTGGCATGGGCATTATGTCGGTTTTTTTGACGATGCCAGGGCCACGATTTCCCAACAATATGGGATTGGATATTTAAAGTTTTATGATAATGGCATTATGGCTCCTGTAAAAACGGTTCATGTGGACTTTATTCATCCGCTAAGATTTATGGAACAGATCACGATAGAGGCAATTTTTCACTACTCTTTAGCTTCTAGAATCAACAGTGAATTTATTGTCAGGGACAGCAGTGAGAAAATCTGTGCCACTGGATATTCGATCCAGATGATGCTTAATAAAGATTATAAACTCTATTTAAGACAACCCAAGTTTTTTAAAGATTTTTGCCAGAGATGGAAGGCCGGAAAGCTTTGAAAAATTCTGTCTATATTACCCAGGCAAAAGCAATTACTGCCTTGGGCCCGGATCTTGATGGTCTGTATGATGGATTGTTGAAACCTGCGACCGGAATCAGCCGTGTTAATCGATTTGAGACAAAAGAGTGTATCAGTCCGTATGCAGCACTTGTTGATGATCTCGAAAATAAAAATGGTCGGTCGTTTATTTTTGATTTGTCAGACAGATTAATTGATCAGCTTTACGGCATTGATAAAGATAGTATCTTGATTACAGCTTCCACAAAAGCCGGTATTGATCTGCTTGAAAAACATGAAAATTCATCGCAAAAGATAGCGCCCCAGGTTTTTCCATCCAGTCTGCCAAGTTATATTTCAGATAAACTTAAACTTGACCATTCCGGGTTTAATATTAATTCAGCTTGTGCATCCTCTACGATAGCCGTTGCACAAGGGGCATCCTTAATTAAAATGGGCCATGCAGACACCGTTTTGATCTGTTGTATGGATATTATTTCTGAGTTTACATTTTCGGGTTTCTCGGCACTCCAGGCCATGTCCGCCGTTCCAGCACAACCATTTGATAAAAATCGGCAGGGCTTGACCCTTGGTGAGGGCGCAGCAGCAATTGTTCTGATGAGCCAAAAACGGGTAGACGAGTTGAATCTTGATCCTTTGGCTCAGGTTTGCAGTTGGGGTATTGCCAATGATGCCAGCCATATCACCGCGCCTGCAAGGGATGGCCGTGGTTTGCAACTGGCCATTGAAAATGCCTGTACACAAGCTAAAATTTTGCCATCAGACATTGGTGCATTTAACACCCACGGGACAGGAACTGTTTACAATGATTTAATGGAAATTCAGGTGATAAAGGCGTTGTTCCCGGACAAAAATATTGTTGCCAACTCTATAAAAGGGGCTATTGGCCATACACTTGGTGCGGCAGGTGGTATTGAAGTGGCGCTTTGTGTTAAAATGCTTGAAAACAAAACAATGCCCGGTACGGTGGGTTTTACAGATCCCGAAGAAAACAGTCAAAATATATTTAGCTCTCAATCTCAACCTTTTCGAGGTGAGTATATTCTCACAACAAATTCTGGTTTTGGCGGTACAAATGCTGCCATCATTATTAAGCAGGTTAATCGATGATGGATATCTTCATAACAGGCATCGGCTGGGTGTGTGAAACATCTATGGGGTATAAAGATAATGTCACTGCCTTTGATGGCAAAAACAGTCTGCCTTCCATTTGCCGAGAAGATGTCTTTAAAGAACCGTATAAGCCTTTTGGAAGGATGGATTATTTTTCCAAATTGGGTGTTAGTGCCATTGTTTTTGCCATGCAGGATGCAAATCTTTATTCCATGAACAAGATGGATAAGAAAAATAGGCAGTCCGCTTCAAAAAACACAGCGATTATTGCATCGTCTTCCACGGGTTGTCTTGAAACAGATATGAAATATCAGGCAACCATCAATCCGGAAAACAACACCCTTCCCAGTCCGGCACTGTTTGCATATACTTTACCCAGTTGTTTTCTTGGAGAAGCCTCTATCTTGTATGGTTTGACCGGAGAAAGCTTTATTATCAGTGAGGAAAAAACAACCGGGATGACCGGCCTTGGAATGGCTGTGGATCTTCTGGTTTCAGGTACAACGGATATGGCTTTGTGTGGAATAAATAATTCCGGCATTAATCATTTACTTGATGAGTCAGACTTTATTAAGCCCGGATCTGTTTTTTTTGTGCTTGAAAAACAGAAACGCGAAAGTGCTCAAAACTACGGGCAGCTTTCATCAAATAGTTTGGATAATTGTTTTTACTATGAAGACTTTGCAATTGACAGTTTATATGATCTTGCTCAAAAATGTCTTAAAAGGAAAATATAAAGGAAAAAAATATGAAAATACAACTGGTATATGCTAAGTGGCCGAAACTTGAAAAACAGACAGAATTTCATCTTCCCCCCCATGGCCCTGTTGTATTCGCGGCAGCTTTACCTGAATATGTAGAGGTTGATTTTTTAGATGAAAATGTACAGGCATTTGAAATCGATGAAAATATCGATATTGCGGCATTTTCTGTGATGCTCACTTGTCAGCTTCCCCGTGCTTTTGAACTTGCTGATCAATATCGAAAAATTGGTATTCCGGTCATGTTTGGTGGAATTGCTACGATGCTTCATTCTGAAGAGGTTAAAGAACATGCAGATTGTGTCTTTTTAGGGGAGGTCGAAGGTCGCCTGGAAACAGTTTTTGAGGATGCCCGGCAGGGAAAGCTAAAAAAAGTCTATGATTATATGAATAATTTCCCGGATATCAGCCTGATTAAAACCGCCCGGCGTGATATTTTAAACCGAGATCTTTACAACTACCGTGGTGTGCAAATGTTGGATCTTGTTCATGCCTCAAGGGGCTGTAAGTTTAACTGTTTTCCCTGTTGCAATGGTTTTTTAGGAGGTAAGCAGTTTCGTCCCCGCCCGATTGATCAGGTGATTGCAGAAATGGAACAGATTCCCAACAACCGAATGTTCATAGTCGATAATTCTCTTGCCCATGATAAAAAATGGTTGATGGAGCTGTTTACAGCCATGAAACCGCTAAAGAAAAAATGGGTATCTCATCCGTTAATGGATGATGATGATGTGCTTAAGGCAGCGGCAGATGCTGGGTGCTGGTATGTTTATCAGGCCATTTTTGATACATCAGATGTTATAAAGACCCGGGTGGAAAGGCTACATGATAATGGAATTGGTGTGGAAGGTACCATTTTGCTTGGTACTGATGATCATGATGAGACTTATATTAAAAAGTTCGTAGAGTTTTTGACGAAAATCAAACTGGATCTGGCAGAATTTACCATTTTAACACCGTTCCCTAAATCTCCTATTCGGACTAAACTTAAAAAAGAAGGCCGATTGTTAGATAATCCCTGGATCGACTACACCTGTGGTAAAACTGTATTCCAACCCAAAAACATGACACCACAAAAACTTGAAGAACTCTATGATTATGCCTGGGATACCTTTAATGCAGACAGTGGATATCAGACTAAAATGGGAGAGTTGTTTTTTAAACTGATGAAAAAAGAGATATTGGACGGAACATATAAAAGATACAGACCACGAGAAAAAAGATCGTTTAAGAAAATTGGTCAAATATGAGTAAAATATTACTGATCTCTTCCAATACAACCATTGAACCCTTACCTGTATATCCGCTTGGAATGGCAATGGTTGCAGCAGCCTTAAAAGATAAGGGCCATACGGTTAAACAGTTTGATTTTCTGTTTAACCCGGAAGGATCAACAAATCGTGTGCCCAGTGCAATCAAAGACTTTGATCCGGATTTTATTGGGATTTCTATTCGAAATATTGATAATGTTGATTCCATGGCAAAAGATAGCAACTGGTGCCTTGATGCCGTTAAAGAACTGGTTGCAGATATTAAAAAAATATCTACAAAACCGATTGTCCTTGGTGGTCCTGCTTTTTCGATCATGCCGGATCAGATACTAACATTTACAAAGGCAGATTATGGGATTGTTGGAGAAGGTGAAATTACATTTGTTGAACTGATTGACGATCTTATCGCCAATAAAGCAACCAACTCCATTATTCGGGCAAAGAAAAAACAGATCAATAATGATGGTTTTTTTGCACCTTTGTATGAGAAAGAATTTGTAGATTTTTATGTGGATCAGACCGGGTTGCTTAATTATCAGACAAAACGTGGATGTCCTCATGGGTGTAATTATTGCTCATATCCGATTATTGAAGGCAAAGTATTTAGAAAACAATCACCTGAGTTTGTCGTTAAAAACCTGATTCGGATTCAAAAGCAGTTCAATGTGGATTCAGTGTTTTTCACAGACTCTGTTTTCAATGATAAACAAGGCCATTATTTACAGGTGGCAGAAGAGATGCTCCGGCAAAAATGTGATCTTAAATGGTCGGCTTACTTCAGGCCGGATGCCATATCTGATCCTGAACTCAAACTGCTTAAAGATTCAGGTCTGTACGCCATGGAAATTGGTTCGGATGCAGCTTGTGATACCACCTTAAAAGGAATCAATAAGTCCTTTACTTTTGACGATATTGTGGCCATGAACGAAGGGTGTGTAAAACAAAGCATTAATTGTGCGCATTTTTTCATGTTTGGAGGACCTGGTGAAACCAATGAAACCATTACAGAAGGCCTTGAAAATATTAAATTATTGAAAAAATGTGTTGTTTTTGCCTTTTCCAGTATCCGAATTTTGCCTGGAACCGGGTTGCAAAAAATAGCCATTGATGAAAAGATCATCAGTAAAGATAATTCTCTTTTACAGCCCTGTTATTACACGTCTCCTTTTGTTCAAAAAGAAGAAATGGAATCTCGAATCAGTGCAGCTTTTAAAAAAGATAAAGCCTGGCTTTTTCCACCGATTGAAGGACAAATGAGAATGAAAGCGCTTAAGGCATTTGGGTTTAAGGGGATTTTATGGGACATGCTGATTGAATTTTCAAGTGATAACCGAAAAAGAAAAAGAGCCCGACAAAGATAAATATGCCTATAGACAATAAAATTCTTTTTGTGCATCCTTTGGGATACAGCTCTAAAAAGGCAAAAACTGATGTGTCCCGGATGGCAAACATCATGCCTCCACTAGGTCTTGCAAGTATTGCGGCTTTTTTGGATGTTCATAAAATCTCAAACGATATTATTGACTGTTACGCTCATCCAGAGTCTGATATTCTGATTGTAGACTACTTGAAAAGAGAGAAACCGGCTTTTATTGGTTTTTCGTGCACCACTTCCAGTTTTTACGATGGGGTGAGGCTTTCTAAATTAGCAAAGCAGCTTCTTCCGGATATTAAAACAGTCTTTGGCGGAGTGCATGTGTCATCTCTTAAAGAAGATATTTTAAAAGAGTTTGAATGCATTGATTATTGCGTGATCGGAGAAGGTGAACAAACTTTAAAAGAGCTGTTGTGTACGAATGAAGATCAGTTAGAAGATGTTAAAAATATTGTCTTCAGGAAAAAAGATGGTACGGTCTGTTTTACAGGGTTTAGAAAAAAACAGATGGACCTGGATAAGTTACCGTTACCAGCTTACGAAAAGCTTGCTGGGTATCCTAACAGTTATAAACTGCCTATTTTCAACTACCCTAAAGCACCCAATGCCAGTTGTATTTCCAGCAGGGGATGCCCCTATTCGTGCAGTTATTGTGACCGGTCTGTTTTTCAAAAAAGTTTTCGGTATAATTCAGCCCAATACCTTTACGATCATTTAAAATATCTTAAAGATACTTTCGGGATTAAACACATCAATTTTTATGATGATCAGTTTACATTCAATCGCCAGCGGGTGGAGGATTTTGCAGGTCTAATGATCAATAACAACCTGGATATGACCTTTAATTGTGCTGCAAGGGCGGAACATCTTGATTTTGAGCTCTTAAAACTGATGAAGGCAGCTGGTTGCTGGATGATCAGCCTGGGTATCGAAACAGGGGACCCGGACCTTTTGGCACAGCATCGACAAAACCCGGATCTTGAGATGATGAGAGAGAAAATTGATCTGATTAAAAAAGCAGGTATCCGGGTAAAAGGGCTTTTAATGATGGGGCTTCCCGGAGAAACTGAAGTTAGCATTCGAAAAAGCCAGGAATATGTTTATTCGCTTCCAATTGATGATTTTAATCTGGCAAAGTTTACCCCGTTTCCAGGATCTCCGGTTTATCGGCAGATCAAAGAACAAGGTGATGAGCTTGGCACCTTTGATGAAGACTGGGAAAAAATGGACTGCATGCAGTTTCTCTTTGTTCCCAAAGGGATTACAAAACAGCGAATGGAAGAACTTTTCATTGATTTTTACAAATCGCATTTTAAACGAAACAAAGTCCTGTGGGGTTATGTGTCCATGATCTGGAAATCTCCAGATAGTTGGAAACGGTTCATGAAAGATGCCATTGGATTTGTAAAGTTTGCTTTTACCAATAAACGCATGAGATAAGATAGGGTCTATTTGGCCAGAATATGCTCAAGGCGCTTCAAATCATTTATTTTTTTCCATGTGCCACCACGGTCACTGACGATTTCATCCCAAGAATCCAGCCTTTCATAGTATTTTACAGGATTTATCTGGTCGCTGCCAAGTTTGGTAACATTTAAAGCCACAACATTATACCCTGTCATATCGAGCTTGATTTTATCAAGATCTCTTACATATCCTTTGGCAAGATCTTCTTGGAGATCGGAAAAAATCAAAATGTGCTTATTACCAGATCCTGCTTCGTCTAGATATTCTACTGCCTGCAGGATACCGCCCTTAATGTCTGTATGGGAACTTCCTTTTGCAGTTGTCACAAAATTTTCAATAACTTGTTTGAATTTTAGTTTTTGCTGATTTGCCACCGAAGGTCTTTGATCAAAGGTGACTTTTACAATGATGTCCTTTTCGCTGAAGCTTCCGCTGTCAATCCGTGCAACAGCAAAAGAATCACCGGCCTGTAATTTGCCCAGAAGATAATTGATGATTGTCTTTGCCTGGTTGAGTTGTTTTGTATATGTCCCGGAGGTATCCATCAGCAGATAGACACCTGTAGAATGACTTTGTGTGTCCGCACAACCTAAGATAAAAAGAGAGATAAGGATGAGTAGTGTAGATAGGGTTTTCATGAGGCGGCCTCCTTTAATGGGATGTCAATCTTGTCCAGGGTGAGGTTTTTCTCGGTTTTTTGGGGTGTGTCATTTCCGGATTTATTCTCGATATTATTCTTAAGCTTTTTGAATAATAATTCTTCTACCCATAGTGTAGGGAAAATCATGATATTATAAATATTGACGAGTAATTCACCGGTATTTGAAATGATTTTTGCCAAAAGGTCTAAAAGAAATGAAATAAGTTGGAGAAAGCCGACACTCAGAACACCGATAACCGTTCTTGAAGAATGAACAAAGGACTCAAGCGGTATGGCGACAAATGTCAGGATAAAGGGGAGAATGAAACCTAACACCATTTGACCAATGGTTGGAATAATACTGCCCGATGCTGATACGGGCTCATTTCCCGACAGGGTCTGCAGCAGGGCCTGGTTATTTATGGCAATCTGGTCACGCATTAAGGCTAAAGAGGCTTCAATGCTGGCAAGAATGATCAAGAGAACCAGTGTGATAATCATCATTTTGTTACGCATTTTATCATCCATCTGGCCGATGACCGGAAATAATCGTGTGAACCTTAAAGATTCCATAAGATATAATCCCATTGCCACTTCAACAAGAATGATAACAAGAGCTGCAACATCCGATGTTTTAAAACTGCCAATATAGGAGCCGCCCCCGACCATTTCTGACATGGGAAGTGCAATGAGGTTAAAGTTGATAATAGCTCCGGCAATGGCAATGGCCAGGACCATTCCTGAAATAAAAAACTGGGTCATGGAAGAGGAGGACAATATCCGTTCTGCTTTATTGGACTTTGACAGGATGTTTTCATATTCCTCCATCCTGCTATCGATTTCGGTGGTGCGTTCCTGGAGTCCTGTAAAAGATTTGCCAACAATCTCAAGTGTTTTTACTACTTTTCGCCAATAGGGCATCAACTTGCTTAATGCAGTGTGATAAACAGAAACAACCTTTTTATATTCATCCATTGCGGATTTATGCTGGCTGGCAGTTGTCTTATGGATTTCTTTAAGAATATTTGCAACCGCCTTATTTCCGCTGGATTCGTTCTCAAGTTTGACAAGAGATTCTACCGCCTCTATCCACTCGGGTGGATTTGGAGGGATGTTTGAGCTTTGATGATAATCTTCATCAATTTTAGAGATTTGTTCAAGAAGTTGTCTTTTTAGAACTGGAAATCCGCTGAAATCTCTTTCAACGGTTGTGTTCACCCGGTAAAATTCTCGCTCGATATGTTTTTCAACGCTGGCCATTCCCGCAGACAGTAATACTTCTCGGTTACGTTCTTTTAATTTGCCGGATGCCGCAATAACAGATTTTGACATCTGTAATAAACCATCGTGCAGTACGGTGCATAGAGATCTTATCGCCATATGTATGGGTGATTTTGCAAAATAAAAAACAGTAAGAAGAAGCAATAGCCAGATTGCAATGCTTATAGGAATGTAATTATTCCAGATTGTAACAATTTCAAGAAATGTCATCGTTATCCCCTTTGGTTGATAATAATTAAGTCTGACAACTTAAATAGGTTGTGCAACAACCAAGCCAAGTATCTGGGAATACGATCATAAATGCTACTTTGCTAATATAAAAACCATGCTGAATCTTGATCTTGATTGTTTTCCAATAGGTCGTGATTTGTAAGAAGTGTCTTAAATAGTGAACGATTTATTTTGTATTTTGATTAAATAAAAGCACATGTGAAATATAATCACTTAATGTTTGCTATATCTGAACAGTTTTGTCGTTATGTTCCAGATATTGATCAACAAATGATTTAACGGCAGTTGGATATTCTGGAGCCAGGCTTGAATCACTGTGACCAGCATCTTTAGCAAAATAGCAACTGACCTGTTCATGGACAAAGCTTTGTTTTAATTGGGTGGCAAACTTGAGGGGAAATCGCTGGTCTTTTTTTCCGTGAATAATCATGACTGGAATCTGGATATGCGGTGCCAGAAGCGCCGGGCTGTAACGATGGATGGCCCCCTTGTAAAACAATCCCATCCAGAAGATGATTATGGGGGCGAACAGTTTTCCGAAAACAGGGTTCACCCAGTGGTAAAGACTTATAAGAGCTTCACGGGTGTGCGCATAGGAGGCTTCCATAAAAAGCATCCGGACCATTCCCGGGTTTTTGAAAGTGGTAATGATTGCCCCGGCAGATCCCGCAGAGTGGCCATACAGTAGAACCGGTTCATTGATCCAGGTAATCACAGCCTCAATATCCTCTGCAAACCGGACCGCATTCATCAGTCGTTTTGGACTCGAATTCCCGTGATCCCGTGCACTGTGAATTACAGCGGTAAACCCCCATTTGGCAAATAGCCTGGCCCGGCCCACCATCCGGCCACGGTTTCTACCCCACCCGTGGGCAAACACGACAATGCCTCTGGATTTATTCTGTGGATTTATTCGCCATACTTCCAGTGATCTGCCGTCGATAGAGGGAATGGTCGTGTCAATAATCGTTCCCCAATCTGGGGTATCCTCGACGGGATTGCGGGGGATTTGCTGTACAACATAGGTGAAAAAAAGCGAAAGTAACAGGTATAATCCACCCAGCCCGATCACCAGATAAAATAGAATTTCTAAAGATGAAAAAAGAGTCATGGTTTCTCCGAAAATCAGATGCTGGCCATCAGTTTTTCTTTTAGCTGTTGATAGGTAATCAAAGCAGACATGGCTCTTGCTCCTCGTTCGGGGCTTGGCAGAATGGGCACACCAGAATCTTGAAGTTCTCTGATTAATCGAGAGTCATTGCGGTTTAGAAATGAAAAACCGATAATGGGTTTGGATGAATATCGATTTAGGTCAGCAACGGCTTTTGTCTGCTCAGTGATAATTTTTCTGGCCTCTTTTCTGGCCGCTTCTTTCGGTAGACCGAATTGTTCTAATCCGGCCTGTATCATTTGTGTGGATGCCAGAAAATAGATTAAGAGCCCGTCCATATTTTTATCTTCCAGCAGAATGGTTGGAATGGTCTGGAAAAAATCCAGAGGATTTTTTGTGAAGGTTAAATCCACAGGATTGGCGACGCTACCCGTATGAGGAACAAAGGATTTTAATTTTTCAAGGGTATCCGATGAAAGTTGGGGCAGTTTAATCCCGTTTCTGCCACAGGCATCTGCAGCTGCTGCCCCTGGCCCGCCGGAATGGGTCTGGATGATTGCCCGGTTCCCTTTGGCTGGCGAGGTCATTCCAAAAGTCATACAGAAATCAAATAATTCTTCGATGGAATCGGCCCGGATAATACCGCTTTGTCGAAATACGCCGTTATAGAGTGCATCTGGTCCTGCCAGAGCACCGGTGTGAGATAATCCTGCCTTGCGTCCCTCTTCACTGCCGCCAATATAAACGGCAACAATGGGCTTGTGCGGAACAATGGCCCGTGCAGCATCGATAAAGGCCCGACCATTTTTGATGGATTCTATATAGAGGGCAATGACTTTTGTGTTCGGGCAGGCCCCCAGGTAGTTTAAACATTCGACAAAATTTATATCGGCCTGGTTGCCCACGCTGAATCCGGTGCTGAATCCAATGCCGAATCGTTTCATATAAGAAAACATCTGAGTGATAAAGCTGCCGCTCTGGGATGCCATGCCAATGAACCCTTTACCGGCATCATAAGGCAGGAAGGTGGCATTAAGATTCAGATGGGAGTTGACCATTCCAATACAGTTGGGCCCCAGAAAGCGGATACCGTATTTTTTGGCAACCTGTATAAGTTCTTCTTGCAAAGCGCTACCTTGTCCTCCCACTTCAGTAAATCCGGCAGAGACAATGACTGCATGGCGAATTCCTTTTTTTCCACAGGCCTCAAGGGTCTGGCTGACAAGGGTGGTGGGAAGGACGATAAAGGCTATATCCGGTATATGGGGAAGCTCCGATACGTGTTGAAAGGCGTTGATATTCTGTACCTGTTCTTCTTTTGGGTGAATCGGATAGATGGTTCCGGCATAGTCAAAAGAGAGGATGGAACGTAAAATATTTGTTCCCATAGCCAATGGACTGTTTGAGGCACCGAAAAAAGCAATGCTTTTGGGATTTGCAATGGGATATAAGGGACTTTCTTGAATGGATGAGGGTGTCATATCAGGGTTTCTCCAGTACAACCAGGGCATCCACAGCTGTGATTTTGCCCTGGGGATCAATGATCAGGGGATTAATATCAATCTCTGAGATTTCATCATGTTGGAGTGCTATATTCCCCATGGCCATAAGCGACTCACACAGGGTCTCCATATCAACTGCAGCTTGACCCCGAAAAGGCCCTAAGATGCGATTGGACTTTAGTTGCCGGGTCATATCCATCGCTTCGATCCGGTCAAAGGGGGCGACCCTGAAGACAGAATCTTTGAAAATTTCAATGGCGATTCCCCCGAGTCCCAACATGACACAGGGCCCGAATTGAGGGTCCCGCTTCATTCCCAACACGATCTCCCGCTGGCCCTGGATGGTTTCTTGAACTAAAATACCATCTATTGGATCATTGACTGCCCGGGTGATGGACTCAAATGCCTGCTGCACCTGTTTGGTATTTCCCAGGTTCAGATGGACGGCACCGCTGTCACTTTTGTGCATTAACTTCGGCGAGCAGGCTTTTAACACTACTGGATATCCGATGGTCTCTGCAGCGGCGATGGCCTCAGCTTTAGTGTGAACCAGCTTTTCTCTAGTGATGGGGATTTCCCAGGCATTTAATAGCAGTTTTGATTCATGTTCGGACAATGATGTCATCCCATTTTTAAGGGCGGTTTGGATCAGTTCCATAGGTTCCTCTCAAAGTTAAATAATTAGGATGGCATGGAACTTTGAACAAATTGTAGTGTTTTTTTCACGTCATCTCTTAAAAAACACTTTAATCTTTCTTTCCAGGTGGCGTCTTTTAAAGATTCCCTGATCTCTTTAACAGTTTTTTCTTTTGCCATTTGCTTCATTGGAATAAATGGGCGGTTGGGGTTGTCAATCCAGGTGACAATGATCTCTTTTGCCCGGACTAAAAGTTGATCTTCTTCAACGATTTCATCTACTATTCCGATTTCCAGTGCTTTTTCAACGCCAACCATATCACCAAAAAACATCACATCCCGGAAGGCTCTGTCGCTGTTCAAACCATACCGAACAGCAGCGCTCTGGGCCACCGAGAGCGGCAGACCGATTTTATTTTCGCTCATTCCCAGTTTTATTTTTGGATGGTTTGTAACCAGTCGATAGTCCGATGCAAATGCCCAGATGAGACCCGCTGCAGCACTATGACCATTCATGGCGCAAATCACTGGTTTTTCACAGGTGAAATAATTAATTAAAAGTTCTTCTTCTTGGGTAAACCATTTATCGATTTCATCAACCGATTTAAAACCGATAAAATCCGGCAGGTGAAATCCACTGGAAAAAAACCGTCCTTCACCTGTCAGGATGATTCCCTTTAGTGCATCTTCCGAATTAACGCGGTTCACAGCTTTATCTATGGCTTTTACGGTATCCAGTGTAATTGAATTGGTTGCTCCGTGTGACAGTGTCAGTATGACAATATTGTCTTCAATTATCTCTTTAATCATGATTTATTCCAATATAATGTTAAGGTTAATGCTTACCATATTGCTTTTATTAAGATATACCCTATAACTGAAAAGCATTATCAAGTCTACTGCGTTTTGAACTGGGAAAAGTGTGTTATCGCTTTAAGGTTGCATCCGGCCATTGGATTTTTCCCTGGTCAAACTGTGCCGTGAATACCTTTGCTGGATCAGATGTCACTTGCACGTGGGGCAATTTACCTCCGGCACCATATCCTTTGGGAACAAAAACAGTAAAATCCAGTGGTTCAATTTCATTGTTTTTCAGTGCATCCAGATATTTTTGAGGGGCTTTAGGGTTTGGTGCAGCATAGATATTTCCCACAAACTTTCTGTTGTTCAACAGCTGATCAGCATAAGCAATGGCACTGCCATAGAGACTGAAAATCCCGATGTGTTTGGGAAATTTCCACCCATAAATCACCTGGTGCAGATAAGCGTATTTTGCCTGAGAAAAGCTTGGCCAGTTGCCTTTGCCCCACGTCATGTCTGGATAGTGGCGGTCTGGAATTTCTACGTTCATAGATGACATCATCTGTGCCACCACAGCCACAGCTCCCATGAAAAATTCCCGGTTAAAATGGTGTCCGTCCGGGTTCCAGTCTGGATTAACTCCTCTTAAAGGATTGGCAGTCATAGCAAAATACGCCCTTAGGGGCTCGCTGTCATCTTTGCCTCCTGATAGGCTCATATAAATTCCACCCAGGAATAATGGAGGGCTGAAAATGCCTTTTTTCCCATTTTCTTCATAGGTTACTGAACCGTCACCGGTTTCATCAAATTCGTTCAGGAACTCCTTTTTCAGTGTGCTGCTCTCCAGCTGGTCCACAGCTTCCAGGTATCCTAAAAATGTATGTTGTATGTCCCAGGGCATTTTATAAATATCCCAGTAGAGTGTCTGGGTATGAATGTCTGTAAATGTGTTGTCGGTAAGAAATCCGAGTCTGCCGCCAGATGATGTCAGTGGATTGTTGGAAACCGCATCCCAGCCTTTAATATAATAAGAGGTACTGCCCAGACCATATTTTTGTGCTTGGGACATACTGGCGTCTCTGGCAATGGGGCAGTCATAGCGTTTATCTGTCTGGATTATTTTACCGTTTAATTTCGGAAAAGGAATTGCCTGGGGGAAATTCCCGCCAAATCCGTCGTCCAAACCTGTTTCTTGTGCTTCTTTGAGCCCAACATTGCTGAACATGTACCGTGCGCACATAAGATCGGTGGCCACCACATCAAGGCCCGCCACAATCAGGCCTTCCGGAACAGCAATTCCAAGACCAACCCCCTGGTGATCCCGGTTAACAGTTTCAATGGCATCCACAATATGCATCATGAAAATGTCCTGACTGGCCACTGCCCGGATAATATCCAGCATGGTACCGGTTAAACCTCCGGTTTTTGTGACCAGGTAGTTGCCTTTTTCATCCTTTTTGGGGATGAGTGTTTCAGTATCCATTTCCGGCACCCACACCTGATGGGGTATCCGGCTTTTCATGGTGGGAATGTTGGAATCCGGTGATGCATAAATCCAGGATCCACATTTGCAGTTGGGCTGGTTCGCCTGGAGCGGATAAAGACCAATGCCCAGATTTTTAATGGCATTGGTAAAAATGGCCTGACTATGTACTTTTAGCTTTGGCAAATTGATCAGAATAGAGCCGGGATATCGTTTGCGATCTTCCGAATCTTCTGGATCTGCTCCCACAATGGCTTTGTGGAGAATGATGGATTTGAAGTTCTTACCATCCGGCAAAGGGATTGCCCGCCCTTTTGAAGGATCATCACTGATCCGGTTCAGATCATAAACCATCAGTTTATTGTGCGCTTCACCCGGGGCCACAGACGTTCCGGCCATACTTTCTTCCAGCCCGTTCATGGGATTATCTTCCGGTGAACTCTTTGATTCTTCAGCCAGATAGCGTCGGACAAAATAAAATCCCCATCCACCGTAAAAATCATCGGATTTCCCTTCATAGGCTGCTTCAGAAGTGACCGGACGGCCGGATTTTTTTATGTGTGTGTATTTCGATGCTTTGGTCAGACTGCCTGAAGCGGCTTCTCCAAGGCACATCTGATCATATCGAATGTTTGCTGTATCATGAAACCATTTCATTACAGCTGCCACAAAAGCCCATTCTGTATTGGCAACCGTTCCCGGTATTGGCAGGTGGGTATAAGGCTCGATATTTTCCACCGAAACCAGATTGGGTTTGAATAACAACTTTTTCCCGGCTTTTACCTGCTGTATCATGGGCGCAAGGAAATTTTCTTCTTTGTCTAATGCAGACAGGGCTTTATCAAGATACGTATATGTATAGTCAATTTTGTCTTTTATTTTTTTCCAGGCATCTTTATCATCGGTTTCAATCACGCTTTTTAACAGGTTTCCAATGCCTATATAGGATTTTTCAGCAGCAACTCTTGCCACCCCCAATGCAGCTCCCATATTGTCTATGGTGACTTGCCCGATATCTGAATTAATTTTAAATTCTGTCTGTGTCATATGTCCCTCGCTGAGGTTGTTTTTTTAAAATCTGGGGTTCTATGTGATTTTGTTTGAACCTGTTTAATTAATATTTGTTTTTTGGCATTCAATGTCAAGAAATAAAACGAACGAACGTTCATTTTATTTCTTTAGAAAAAGATCACCCTTGACATAATTACTATTTTAAACCACGATATTATTCAATTTTATCCGATTTATTATAGGAGATTTCGGAGGTATGATATCAAAATATACGATTTACTTTATGCGAATTATTCTGATAGCTTTTATCCCAGTCTTTTTTTCTTGTTCAGAAAATGATTCATTTATAAAAGAAGATGTCGTGTTAACCATAAATAATTTTGCCATGTCGAAAAGTGAGTTTAAGAATCAGTGTGCTGTGGATGTAGAGTATAATGAAAAATTTAAAACAAGCACAACCGCTAAGCAAGAGATGTTGGATGGCATCATTCGAAAAGAACTTTTAATTCAAGAAGCTAAAAAGATGGGGTTGGATAAAGATACTAAATTTATTTCCGCTATTGAGCGATATTGGGAAGCAACACTGATAAAATTGTTGATAGAACAAAAAAATAATGAAATCCAGAAGAGCACCTTGGTTTCAGAATCTGAAATTTTAAAAAAATATGAAACATATAAATTAAAAAACAGTGCTTTGCCGGGACTGGACACAATTAAAAATGAGCTTGCTGCCCAGATTTTGGAAAGTAAAAAAACTCAAGTGCTTGAGAATTGGATTGAGTCTTTACAAAAAAAAGCCAAAATAAAAATTGATGATGAAATTTTTACTGAATAATACGGAGATATTCTATGCAGGAAAACATTCGAGATTATAAAAGAAAGACCCTTTATATTAAAAAGGGGTTTCAGTTTAAATTTATATTAAAATTCTGCCTTATTCTTCTTGCGGGCGTGACCATATCAACCGGCCTTTTGTTCTTTTTATCCCAGGAGACATTGACCTCTTCATTTGAAAATTCAAGGCTTGTTATTGAGAATACGGGTTCTGCTATTTTGCCGGTGATTATTATAACAAATCTTATAACACTTGGTATTATCTGCATTGCAACGATTATTGTGACGTTGTTTGTCTCGCATAAAATTGCAGGGCCCATGTTTCGATTTGAAAAAGATCTTGAAAGAATAAAAAAAGGTGACCTTAGTGTGAATATTAATCTAAGAGAAAAGGATCAATTTTCTGAAATGGCATTTTCACTGAATAGTATGACACAAGGTATTCACGAAAAAATTTGTGCGGTGAACCATCAGTTGGATCAACTTCTCCCGATGCCCGATGAGTTGGAAACCTGTAAGGAATGTGAAAAAAAAGTTCAGGAGTTAAAAGAAATTATTTTGAAAGAATTTTCCTTATAATAAGTGATTGATGTTTATGCTGCATAGGAAGCCGATAATAGTCATTTTTTTTTCATTTCTAATGCTGTTGGTGTCTGTACTTGAACTTGCCGGATCAGAAAAAGAGTCAAAATGGGTTGGACCAGAACCCATAGAATCTGGCCAGATAGCGTTCAGTCAGATAGAACCCAAAGCAATAGAACCCAAACCCATAGGATCGGAATGGATAGAATTGGAAACCCGATACACAGTCATACGGTATCATTCGGTAGAGACACTAAAACAATTTCATCAATCCATTCATTTTGGAAATGGGTGGTGGGCGACATCCACATCTTTTGATCAGTTGAGTGTGGAAGAAAACCGTAAAATATCCCAGATGAAAATTGATGCTATTTTTAAACGTGTTCAAGAAATTTTGGATATGGAAAGTAAATTTAAAAAGGTAATAATAAATCTGTATCCTGATAAAAAGAAGCTTGAAAGTGCTTATAAGAATACCTATAAGACACAATGCCCTTTTAAAGCCTGGTATGATTTTAAAACCAATACGATCAGTTTGAACGCTGATGATTGCAGTGAAGGTATGTTTGCCCACGAGATCGCACATAGTGTCATCGATAATTTTTTGAAGATCCGCCCGCCAAAGAATACAGCAGAAATTTTAGCCCGCTATGTGGATACCCATCTGAAGTAATTTTTATTTGTTGGTATGCGTGAATACCCCATCCCATTTTTCCCCAGGCGCCTTGTCGAGGAAAAAATCACATCTTTGACTGTAAATAGAATATAGTTTTTTTTCAGGATACTGTATGGCCAAGGTTTTGAAATTTTCTTTTGCCTGCTCAAAATGTCTATTCTTATATAGTGCCAGACCATCTATCCATGAAGATATTTCTTTTTGGATTTGCTCCTTTTTAAGGGCATTAAGATTTGAATGAACCGTATAAATACGGACCGGTTCTTCCTTTCCTTTTACTCTCACCGTGTCCAGTTCCTGGGCCATGATATCTGACGTTAATCCTTTGAGCATATTATCGCTGATAATGATTTGGACGCCATAAAATTTTGTCAGACTTTCAAGGCGAGAGGTAAGGTTTACGTTGTCACCGATTATGGTATAATCAAAAATATCATCCGATCCCATATTCCCAACTCTGCAACATCCGGAATGCAGCCCGATTCCCACGGCGATCTGGATGCCGAACTTCTCTTTAAATCCTTTATTGATATCTTTTAATGTTTCAACCATTTCTAATGCGGCTTTTAGTGCAAAGCTTTCATGGTGATTTACATCAACAGGAGCATTCCAAAAAGACATTACAGCATCGCCGATAAATTTATCGTGGGTGCCGTGATTGTTGATGATTATTTTTGTAATTGGTGTGAAGTAGTCATGAAGCAAAGCGGTAATTTGAGACGGGGTCAGCTGTCCAGAAATAGTTGTAAATTTCCGAATGTCGCAAAAAAGGATGCTGACCTCTTTTTCTTCTCCTTCAAGGCTTAATTTGTCAGGATTTTCAGTCAGCTGATTTACGACAGATTTTGATACATATTTACTGAAGGCACTTTTGAAAAATTTCTTTTTCTTTTCAGAAAGCCAGAATTTTTGCATGGTTAAGATTGAAAAATTTAACACCAGAACAATTATCGGGAAGAAAGGAGAAATCCAGATATTTAAATCTTTTAGAGACCAGACACCTCCAAACCAGGCACCAACAGCAAATAATAGTGTTACCGGTATGGTAAAAAGGGCATTGGCCCGACCAATTAAAACCGTCGTAATAAGTCCCCATAATAGAATTAAAACCAATTCTAAACCGGGCGTCCAGTCCGGCCGATGTATGAAATCCTGACTTAAGATATTATCAACAATCGTGGCATGGACCTCTACACCGGGGAAGACTTGGTCAAGGGGAGAAATCCTGATATCCTTTAACCCCGCTGCTGAAGTTCCAATAAAGATTATTTTTTCTTTCAGTTGGTTTGGGTCTGTTTTGTCGTTTAATATATCTGCGGCTGATATATAAGGAAATGTCCGGCTGGGGCCCCTATAATTTACCAATATAGCACCATTTGCTTCTAATGGAATAATGGTGTCGCCGACTTTAATGGACTCAATCCCTTTTCTTGTCACCTTGATGACAGGATCAGGAATTTGATGTTTCAGTGCTGTCAGCAAAGTGGCTAAAGATAGTTGAGGGTAAATTTTTTTCTGCCACGAGATGATTAAAGGTGTTCGTCTTAAAACACCATCTCGATCTGTAATGGTATTCATGAAACCTGTATTGTTAGTTCCATTTAGTAGTACCGGGAGGGGAGAAAGCAGACCTTTGGCCTGGAAAAGGTAGTGATTGGCTGGATGAGCACCTGCTTCTTTACTTTGTGCTGCTTTAAACTCATGAAGCATATTTGAGGCATTATTTGACCCTTCTTTTAAAAAATCACCTGAGAACCCAAGAGTATACGGCCCTTGTTTCAAGACATTGGCCAGTATTTTATCATTGTCTAAAAGTGCTTTGGGCATATCTGAAAATTGTATATCGATATGGAGATCTCTTTTTAATGTATTTTTCATCACAATGGGTGAAGTTCCGTCTGGCTCAGCAAAAAGAATATCCAGTCCAACGGCACGAGCACCCGCCAGGTTGATTTTTTGCAATAATAGCGCAACACGATATCTTGGCCAGGGCCATTGCCCGAATTCTTTTAGGCTTTGATCATCGATATCAACAATAGCAACAGAATGGGTCTGGGTGGATGAATACGATTGCTCAAAAAATGTATCGTATAGTTTTAATTCTAAAAGGCCTAAATAAGAAGGTTTGTAAATATAGAGGGTTGCGACTAAAAGGGTCATGCAGACCCCTGTGAGCATGATCAATCCGTTTGGGTTTTTAATGGTGCTCATTACTTTGTTAGAAATGTTAGTTATCATGAAGCGTGTGGTGTCCTTTTTCAAGGTATTGTTATTGTATGTATGTGAATTTAAAGAACTAAAAAATATATTACTTGACAAACATAACGCGCTCAGATTTATAGTATTTTGATCCCGATGTAATTTCAACAAAAAAGAGAAAGAAGTTTTAATAAACAGCGAGGGGATAAAATGTATAAATCGATGACTAAATGTTTAATTATTTTCTTATTCTTATTATATTTTTCAAATACAGTATATGGGAATGATGATGCCGGAAAAGATCAACCATCAGCTTCAAGTCTAAAACTTCAAAGTTTGCTCATTTCGCTGATAAAAAATCACGAAGAAATTAAAAGTATTAAAAGTCAGGTTGAAGAAGCCCAGGCAAGATATTCTCAAAGCAAAGGATTATATTATCCTACTATGGATTTGGCCGCCAACGGCGGTCAGGAGAAAATTAGAAAAGAAAATGGGGCAGACACTGATGAAAGCCGATATGAAATTACATTGCGGGCCAATCAGCTGATTACAGATTTTGGGAAAACAACCCATACCATCGATCGTTCAGGTGTTTTGCTTGAGCAGACAAAAGTTCAGCTTGAATCCACTCGTCAGCAGCTCATGTTAGAAGGTATTCGGGCCTATATTAATATTGTCAGGGCCAGAGAACGGCTCAAACTTGCCCGTCAGTCCGAGGCCCGTATTAAAGAATTGACCGGCATAGAAAAAACGCTTGTTGAAAAAGGAGCAGGTCTTTCATCTGATGTGTTACAGGCAAAATCACAATTGTCTGGAGCCATGGCGCTTAGGGTGGATGTTCAGGGTGAGCTTCAGTTGGCTAAAAATCGGTTTCAGGCTGTTTTTTATCGTTTCCCAACGAACAAAGAAATTGAACAATTTGAAGATATTCAATTTCCGTATAAAAAGCTTCCTTTACAACTTGAGCAAGCCGTTGAATTTGCTTTAAACGAAAATCCTGAACTTTCGATTTCTCGGTATACGACCAAGGTGGCTCAAAAAGACATTGCTGTCGCAAAAACTGCATTTTATCCCCAATTAAATTTGTTTGCAGAAGCCTTGAGAAAAGAAAATGATGATGGCTTAAAGGGATATGATAATGAGGGGTCTGCGGGTATAGAATTTCGGTATAATCTGTTTAATGGTGGGAGTGACAATGCGGCTTTAAGGTCTGCACTGGCATCTAAAAAAGTAGCCCAGTATCACACCAACTATGTCCAAAGGATTATCAGAGAACAGGTTTCTAATAGTTGGGAGCAGTTGTCCACTTTAAAACAAAAAAATGAACTACTGGAACAGCAGGCAGATATTGTCAAAAATTTTTTATTGCTGGCAAAAAAAGAGCGCAAAATGGGGACTCGATCTCTGTTGGATGTTTTAAATGGTGAACTCAATTATATTAATGCCACATCCACTGCGATTGCCGCTCGCCAGGATACAAAAATAGCGGCATTCAATCTCTTATTTTCCATGGGCCGTATAGGTCTTGAGTTGTTTGAGTAAGGGTGTTAGTTTAATTTATGCTTGAACTATTCCACCGGTTTTTTAAAAAGCCAATTTTGGCATTAGAAATTTTAGTTGCCACGTTTTTTATTGCACTTCTTGCACTGGCAATGCCTATGTACGTCATACAGATATTAAACCGGTATGTCAGCTATGGATTTCACGGCACCTTGATTACACTGACTAGCGGGATGTTAATTGCAATCATTCTGCAACTGGGTTTTAGGATTTTGCGAACTAAGATGGCCAGTGAAGTGAATGAGGAGCCAAACGATCAACTCTCTTTGGAAGTTCTTTCTATCATTGGTCTGGCAAAAGCAGAACCTATAGAACAATTTTCTAAACCAAGAATTCAGGAAGCGATAAATAAAGTCCAGATTATCCAGACAAGTTATGATGCACAAAATTTGAATGCCATTATTGATGCACCATTTTCATTATTGTTTATCGCAGCTACTTATCTGTTGAGTCCTGTGCTGGCCGGCGTGGCGCTTATCGGGATTTCATTGGGGTTGTTTTTTGGCTGGTTGAGCATCAGGAAATCATCTCAAAGCGCAGAACAACTTATGCTGGAAAGTTCAAAACATCGTAATTTAAACTCTTCAGCTGTGAATGCGTATGATACTGTCCGGGTGTTCAATGCGGTCCCGTTTCTTCAAAATCTGTGGTTAAAGCAATTGTCAGGTATCAGTATACTTCGAAAAAAAATGACAGATACAAGGGAATTATCCCAAACTCTGACTATATCCGGCAGTTCTTTAACCAGCGTACTTCTTTATGCTGCTGGTGCAGTCCTTGTTGTTCAAGGCGAGCTGACGGTTGGTGCATTAATTGGTGCAAATATTCTTGTGGGTAGAGCCTATCAGAATATTACACGGCTGATTCAATCTTATTTTCAACTCAGAAAAGCAAAAGAGGCATTTAAAGAAATAAAGATTCTCAGACAGTTACCTTTAGAACCCGCGAAAGGATCTGCTTTGCGAAAATATAAAGGTAAACTTGATTTTCATGATGTCGGCTTTGTCTACCCCAACATATCCAACCCGGTTTTTGAATCTCTTACAATGAATCTTGTCCCGGGGCAGGTGTTAGGGGTTTATGGTAAAAATGGCACCGGGAAAACAACGCTGGCTAAGCTCTTGGTGGGCCTTTTAGAGCCCAGGCGGGGAAATATTCTGGCGGATGATGTTAATGTCCAGCAGTTGGCAGCGCCCTGGTGGAGACAACAGATTATTTATATGCCCCAGGAGCCAACCTTTCTTAACGGGACCATCAGGGAAAATATTGTGTTGTTGAATCCGGAACTGGATGAGGCGGTATTGAATAATATCTTACGGGCTTCAGATTTAAAACAATTTTTAGATATGACACCCAACGGCTTAGATACCCTGATTACAGACAATGGTAGAAATCTGCCTTTGGGCATTCGGCGTCGCATATCTCTGGCCCGTGGACTTGTTACGAATGGGCAGCTTGTTATACTGGACGAACCAACTGACGCGATGGATGAAACCGGGATTCAATCCATATATAAAATCATGAATGATTTGTTGAAGGCAAAAAAGACCATTGTTGTATTTTCTAATGATCCAAAAATTTTGAAAGGTGCGTCACTGATTCTCAATCTAAATGTTAAGCCCAAACCTGAATTCATGAATCAGGATGCTTCCCGGTTGAAAGGGGACAAATCTTCATGAAACTGACAACGGATAATAAATTAAATCAGATAACGCATGGGTTCTTTTTCCTGCTTATTCTCATGTGTATCAGCTTTGTTTTCTGGGCATATACAAGCAAACTGGACATTGTGAGTGTTGCAGACGGTCAGGTTATCCCAAGCGGGAAAATAAAGCATATACAGCATCTTGAAGGGGGAATCATTCGTGTGATCAACATCAGCGAAGGAGATGCGGTGAAAAAAGGGCAACCGTTGGTGGAACTTGAACAGCTTCACAGTGGTGCCAGTCTGGAAGAAATTCAGATTCGGATTGATGCTTTGACCATTGATATGGTCCGGCTGAAAACATTGATTCAGGACAAACAAGATCTGGTTTTCCCAGTGGTCCTTGTCAACAAACATCCCCAGCTTATCAAAGATGCCAGGCAATTATTCCTTGTACATAAAAACAGTGTACAAAGTAAGGTTGAAAAATTAACCCGGATAGTTGAGCAAAAACGCCAGAGAATTAGAACCATTCAATCAAATCTCGATAATAAACGGCAACGGTTGCCATTACTTGAAGAGCAATTGGCTTTGTCTGAAGAATTGCTCAAAGATAATCTGACAACTCGATATAAGCACATTGAGATTATGCGAAATACCAAACAGATTGAAGGGGATATTAAAAACGACAAGTCTGCTTTAAAAGAGGCTGCGCATGCATTGGCAGAAACCGAGGCAAGTTTAAAAGAAGTGGTTTATGCTTTTAAAGAAGAAACCGTCGAGCAACTCAAAGATGTTCAACAGGAGTTTAGTGGGTTTTCAGTACGATTGAAAAAATTTGAGGACAGTTTAAAACGCACGGTTATCAGATCTCCGATCAACGGTATTATTAAAAAATTATACCGAGTGACAAAAGGAGGCGTGCTCAAACCCGGAGATACAATTGCGGATATTGTACCCTCGGAAGAAACCCTGATTATTGAAGCACATTTGTCGATATCCGATATCGGATATGTTCAAAACAATCAAGCGGCATTGCTGCAACTGCCCACGGCAGATGCCAGAAAATATGATAAATTGCCAGCCCGGGTAATCAATATCAGCCCGGATACATTTACAGATAAAAATGGACGGACTTTTTATAATGTGCTGATTGAATCGGACCGAAATTATTTTCAGTCTGGAGATCAGCAATACAAACTGTATCCCGGTATGGTTTTGCTTGCCTATATTCATATTGGTAAAAGATCTGTTTTAGATTATCTTATTGATCCGTTTATGAATACCATTAGTTTTTCGATGCAGGAGCGTTAATCCATGAATATTTTGTTTCTTCATCCTCGTTTTTTGGGGCAATTTAGAGTTCTTGCTGAATTTTTTGGGAAAAATAAAGAGAATAAAACTCTTTTTATTACCACGGACATCACTCAAAAAGAGTTGCAGATACCGGGTGTTAAAAAAATAATCATTGCTGAAAAATCCCCTGAAGAAGGTAAGGAGGGGATACCGCTTAAAAGTCCTCCGGGGTTGCCTGTAGCCAATTTTATGGCCAGTTTGAAAAAACAAAATTTTATCCCGGATATTATTATCGGGCAGTCGGGAAGTGGGATCTCCTTTTATGTGAAAGATGTTTTCCCCCAGACCCCGTTTTTGTGTTTTTTTGGGTGGTATCATGGCTCAAATACACTCCAGGAAAGTTTTGAACCCGGGTCTGACCAAGAGCTTAAGGTTAAAATGGATCTTCGAAATAAAAATATGCCGATTTTAGCGGATCTTGTTGCATGTGATGTTGGCATTTGCCCCGCCAAGTGGTCCAAGAGTCAATTTCCCAAAGAATTTCATGGTAAATTGAACATTGTCCATGATGGTATTGACACCCAACGGTTGAAGTCATCACCAGGACAGACATTTAAAACAGATAGCCTGGATTTGTCCGGTGCTAAACAAGTAGTGACTTACACGGCAAACCTTTTAGCGCCTTACAAGGGCTTTGGTCAATTTATGGAAGCCCTGCCTGTTGTATTGGAGCAAAAGCCGGATACCTATGTGGTGGTTCTGGGTGCAGATCGTGTTTCTTTCGGGGATGCAAAAGGAGATAAAAAATCCTATAAATCTATGATACTTGAAAAAGTAAAACTGGACCCAGACCGAGTTCATTTTATAGACAGCTTACCGTATGAAGATTATATAAAACTGCTCCAGGTATCAGCCGTCCATGTATATATTGATTCGCCCCTGGTGGTTTCAAGACCTTTGCTGGAAGCGATGGCGTGTGAGTGCCTGGTGCTTGCATCGGACATTCTTTCGGTTCATGAAGTGATCAAAGATGGTACAAACGGAATGATTGTTGATTTTTCCTCGCCCGAAAAAATAGCCCAGAAAATTATAAACTGCCTTGATTTCCCATCATTTATGGAAAAGGTAAAACAAAAGGCAAGACAAACGATTGTAGATGACTATAATCTTGAAAAAACAGTCCCTGAACAATTGAGTATCATAAAAAATATGGTCAAGCTTGATACCGTTAAGTCTGAAAAAAACAAAACAGATCAGTTTGGCTGATCTGTTTTGTTTGTGGTTTTATTTGTTTTTATGGCAATTAGGCTACTTCAAAATTTTCTTCTCCAAGAAGTGGGGTTTGTTGTGTATCGCTAAAATCTTGCAGCTCAACAAATTGCCTGAGTTCAAAGTCATTAACGGCATCATCGTTATTGGTATCTCCTTCCCAAAAATATCCCCTTGAATCGGTGCCATTGGAGACAATCAGATAACTGTCATCAGTCGTGCCGAATTCATTTGCGGTTTCAAAATTAATGGCGCCATTAAGAATATTTAAAAGATCTGACCAGTCTTGGGAGACCATATCATTTATTCCAATAACCTTGTATGCAGTTGGATCGGCAATATCAGCAGAATTTGCAGCCGTGTATATATCTGAAGAATCATTTGTCCCTTCTGCCTGAAACTCTGAATTCTCGCTGTCAAAGAGCAGGATGTCATTTTCACCACCAACAGAATCAGCGGTAAAATCTAAAATGGTGTCAACTGAATTAGTATCTGTGAAAGTAAAGTAGTCATTTCCCCCAAACCCTTGAAGGGTATCTGTTCCGTCTGCACCATCTAATACATTCATCTGGTTGTTGCCGAAGATGGAATCGTTAAACTCTGATCCGACAACCATATTTATGTTGTTCAGGGTATCATTATCCCCCCAGCCATCAACAGCATATCCGTCTTCAACCTGAATTGTATCTGGGTTATCGCCTGATAGATGAACTATCACGCCATTGGGATCCAGAACATAGATAGCAGTATTACTGTTGTCACCAAACTCCTGGTCGATGGCGCTTGCGTAAATCATATCATCGCCGCCGCCAAACATTTCACCGCCATCAAGGGTGTCATCACCCTGACCGCCCATAAGCCAGTCATAGACATTATCTTCACCAATGAGTGTATCATTTTGCTGTGACCCCATAAGTCCATGGATATTTTCAAGGGTATCCGTGTCTCCATACCCGTCTGTTACAAGCACCTGCCCGTCATCATTAATATCATTAAGGTTTATGGTGATGCCTTTGGTGCCGGCATCCGGTGTGCCATCACCATCAAAATCAAAGGTATCATTCCAGTAAGAGACACCAATTTCTTCAGAATTATCGGGATTAACCCCGCCGTCAATTTGATCGTCGCCTTCGCCACCTTCAAAAATCATCCACCGGCCGTCACCGGCGTAGCTGTCGTTCCCGGATGTGCCGCGAATATATTCAATATCAGTGAGTTCGTCCTGGGTATCATATCCTGTCTCAGTAACGAGTATGACTTCCGGGTTATAGCGGGCCATGTTGACTTCAATATGGCCTGAGCCACTTTGCTCGTATGAGACGGTATCCACGGTATATTCATCCTCACCGTCGATCCTATTGCTGCCGCCGGCAGCTAAAATCGTATCATTGTTATCTGAACCAATAACACCGTTAATGTGATGAAGCTCGTCCATTCCGCCCCATCCATCGTAAGCATATCCATACCCTAAATCAGCGTCAAACAGATTGATCCAGACATCATCTGGAGAATCTGAATATTCAACCCTGACTTCATTGTTGCCTCCATCCCAGCCGGTTAAAATATCATCTCCACCCCAGCCGTTCAATGTCCAGTGACCGTAATTATAAATGCCGTCGCTAAAATTGTCTGTACTCTGGGCAATGGTCAGGGTGTCATTGTACTGAGATCCAACAACAGAGTTTATGTTGGAAAGTGTATCTGTATTTTCCCATCCGTCGGTGGCTGTTCCGGTCAGATTGGCGCCGTCCCAGCTTAATTCAACAGTGACACCACTTTGATCCAACACATAAATGGCGGCATTGCCATCTGAACCTGGGATGCTGAAATCTACAGAACCACCATTGAGGCTATCATCTCCCTGGCCACCTGCCAGGGCGCTGTGTTCCCCGTTTGTTCCTGTGAGCGTATCATCTCGTTGTGATCCCAGGATTCCTTGAATATTGGAAAGGGTATCGGTATCTCCATATCCGTCTGTTACAAGCACCTGCCCGTCATCATTAATATCATTAAGGTTTATGGTAATGCCTTTGGTGCCGGCATCCGGTGTGCCGTCACCATCAATATCAAAGGTGTCGTGCCAGTAAGAGACTAAGGTTTCACCGCCATTTTCATAGAAGTCACCACGGATGGTATCATTTCCCTCACTACCTTCAAGGATGATGAAGTCGCTGTCACTGTTCAATGTATCATTAAAGTGAGAACCAATGACCCATTCAACGCTATCCAGGTAATCGGTATATTCATACCCAGACCCAGCATCCCACCCATCAGTAACATTCCCATATCCATCAAACATGTTTGCAACAATGCCAGAAGGATCATCTTGATAATCTGCTACATCAAGAATACCGTCGCCACCATGTAAATTATCATTGCCAGCACCACCAATCAGGGTATCAAAACCGTCACCGCCATCGATGAAATCATTTCCATAATCCCCTAGCAGCCGGTCGCTATCTTCAAGGCCATAGATCGTATCATCACCCATAAAGCCATTGATTACATCCGCGTTCAAAGTACCAAAGAGGATATCATTATCATTGGTTCCAGTCTGGTAATTAACATCTACAGTAACGATTGCAGTGTCTGTTCCGCCATCTTCATCGATAATAGTATATTCAAAAGAGTCAGGTCCGTTGAAATTTTCATCGGGTGTGTATGTAATGGTTCCGTCATCATTATACCGAAGAGAACCATTCTCAGGTATTGTCGTTTCATAAAGAAAGATAGGGCCTTCAATATCCGAATCATTGTCTATAACATCGATGATAACAGCAGTGTTTTCGGTTGTAGATGCTGTGTCATCTATCGCAACGGGAGCATCATTTATCGGATTAACACTCACAAATACGGTTGCGGTATCGGTAGCTCCGTATTCATCTTCTATGGTATATGTAAAAGAATCTTGTCCATTGAAGTTCTCATCGGGTGTGTAGGTTAAAATATTATTAATAAATCCAACGGAACCATTCGGTGGATCAGTTATTTGAGTTATAGTGAACGAGTCTTCAGAATTCGGATCAGAATCATTGTCCAGCAGCGTACTGAGAATCGGCAGTGGTGTGTCTTCATCTGTTGAAAATTCATCATCTTGTGCAATTGGAGCATCATTAAAGGTAACGGTTACATTGACGGTTGCAGTGTCTGTAGCCCCGCTCTCATCAATAATGGTGTATTCAAAAGAATCCTGCCCAAAGAACTCTATATTTGGAGTGTATGTAACGGTGCCGTCGCCATTATCAACGACTGTACCATTGCTGCCATTTGATACGCTACTAATGGTTATTATCGACCCTTCAGGATCAGAGTCATTGCTTAAAACATCTATGGTAATAGCGGTGTCTTGATCTGTAGAAGCGGAAGCTCCTGAATCATCTGTTGCCACTGGATCATAGTTGGGTGGTGGACCTGGTGGACCTGGTGGATCATCGTTGGATGATGTATCATCATTGTCAGAGTTAAAAGTTTCCCGGTTTGGTGTATATGGATCATTAAATCTTTCTGGCTGGCTGTAAATAGGACCTTGGTCAGGCGGTGTATATGGCTGAACTGGCGGTGGTGAGAAAGGGTCAAGTTGAGTGAGGGGATCGGGTGTTAAATCATTGGGGTCTTGTGAAAAGCCTTCAGGATTTTCAGTGTTAGGGTCTGCATCTTCCTGGTCTTGCAATTCTGTAATAGGGGCAACGGTTTTAAAAAAATCTAACTCTTTTGGTGTCAGCTCCCTTGCAGGGTCAATGGGTTGATTTTTAAAAAAGTCTATTATTAGAGCGGGTTCGCTGATAAATTGAATATTACCAAATGCATCCTGTACCACCAGGACATGCCCTTTTCCTATGTCTTCTACCCCCCATTTCTCACCATCTTCAGAAACTTCTCCAACAACAGTGGTTCCTCTGATCCCGATGAGGGCCATGGGAGACTTTAAGTTAAAATTATCGGGATTTTGTTTTGCAATTTCTCCGGTAATTGTTCGGAAAACACCTTTGGTCATTTGCAGGAGCAGATTAGAATTTTCTCCATGGTCAGCATCATAGACATAGGCATCTATGTTGACTTCAGAGTTTTCTGCCTGGGATAAAGAGGTGTTGTCGGCAAATTTAATTTCAAGCTGTGAATCTTCGGAGGTGGTTATTTTGTCCCCTTCAAATACGTCACTACCATTGGACAGTTCTCGAGTTCCATCCTGTGAGCTTGCGGATGCATGTCCTTTAAGTGAGACAACAACTCCGACGCTGTTTTCAGCTCCTGTACTTTCTGGCATAATCAATTCCTAAATTAAGAGAAATTTCAAATTTAATGGTTATAAAAAAATAGCCGGGCTACCGTAATGGCAACCCGGCTATCATAATGACCCGTGGCTTTCCGTCCCTACCTTTCGACAGGTTTGGCTAATTTACTTTATCTATCGCATTTAATCACATATAGTGTTTGCAATATCTGTTCCAAAAACTAATTTTTATCATAAAGGCTACAAAAAGGCATGATTAAGAGTGTATCTGGAAGAAAAGGTTGTCTTTTTATTTGGCCAGTAAAATATAAAAACCAATGGACATGTTACATAAATTACATAATTTGAGTAAAAAAATTCTTAAATGATCCTATTTTAATTACGTTCTTATACCCATAGAATTTTATAATTATTACATCCATTTAACATGTTTTATTCCTATGTGCAATCGACAGTTTTAACGAAATAATTAAATGTTATTTTTTTAAATGAATTTAAGGAAATTCTTTAGTCTACTAACCAGGACTCATGGTTATAGATGCTTAAAAGCACTGGATGAAGCAGGGTGTTGATCTGTTGATTTTCGGTGGTTAGCTGGCCTTTCCCAAATACCTGTTCGGCTTTGAAAACTTTTGGGGTGATAAAGCGTGTGGGCACATTAAAGGTGAGTTGGTTGATTTTGTGTTCAATTTTTTCTTGGTTAATATTGGGGTGCCAGGCAAGGTACCATCCCCAATCTCCGAAACTGGGTACATTTTCATGAAAGGGTAAAATGGTAAGGCCAGCGCTCTGGATGGTCCTTCCTATACACAGATAGCTTTCTTTGGCAAGATAGGGGGATGTGGCCTGGACCACCATTAGCCCATGTTGTGACAGGTGTTGTTTAACCTTTTTATAAAATTCTTTTGAATAGAGTTTGGTCAGTTCCGGTGTGGAAGGATCAGGCATATCGATGATAATCACATCCCAAAATCCTGGGACAGCAGTTAAAAATTTATCTGCATCCACATTCATTACATTTACAGTGGCAATTTTTTGGGTTTCATTGGGTTTTTCCGGGGAATGTTTTTTGGCGGTATCCATATATAGCTGTCGTTGAATTCCAGGAGAGACTCCATAACTGCTTAAGGTCGTCAGGCGAGCATCTTTAAATGAATCGTTATTGATTTTTTTTAAAACCGGATGTGTTTTTGCAAGCTGGGTCATGGCTGGATCAAGATCCACTAGAAGAACCTGTTTTACCGCATCATATTTTAATATCTCTCTTAACGCACATCCGTCTCCGCCGCCAAGGATGAGTACTTTGCTTTTGACAGGAACAAGATTCATGATTGGATGTACCATGGGTTCATGGTAGCGGGCTTCATCTGTACTGCAAAACTGGAGGTTCCCGTTTAAAAATAGGCGGACTTCGTCAAAGGGTTTGTAATGGGTAATCGCAATATGCTGGTACTGGGTGGTCTGGCTTAAGATAATGGGATCATCATACAGGGGCTGTTCTATTTTCAGGTTCCATTCTCTATTGTTTAAAAAGCCATAAGATATGGCACAAAAGGTGATTAGCATAACCATAGTGGGTAAAAACCCTTTTCTTATCAGCCCTATTTTTGAAAAATAGATAAGGGTGCCAAAGGCCAAAAGAAAGTTGACCCCTGCGGTTAAAAAAGCGGCTTCTGTAAGGGGAGTAAATCTTAAAAGGATAAAAACATATATGAGCGATCCGATCAGACTGCCGATATAATCAGCACTGAGAATATTTCCTAGGTTGGTGGACAACTCTTTGCTGAAGTCATTGTTAATACGGATAATGACCGGGATTTCAAGACCGATCATGATACCGATGAAACTGACAAAGAAATAAAGAACCAGGCTGTAATGTGCGGTGTATCCGTATGCAATATAGGTAAGGGTGGGGGAAAATCCTCCGGCAATTGCCAGGCCTGTTTCAACACCGATAAATGCATAGATAAGATTTTTTTTGGAAATCTGTGCCTGGATCAGGCTGCCAAGCCCCATCCAGAAGAGCATCAGCCCAATGACCATGGCCCATTGTTCAAATGAGTTGCCAAGGATCATGGAGGCAAGGCTGGCTTGAATATACTCAAGTATGATACCGCACGCTCCGCTGGCAAACATGCAGGCGCATAATAGTATCGATGCAAAGCTGGGTCTTGTTTTGGAACGACTTGTGTGGCTCTGGTTCATTTGCTACATGGCAAAAGCAATAATAATTGCCACAGCACTCATCACGCTGGCCACAACCACTAAGGCTGCAACATTCTGGTCTTCTTTAACTTCAGTGGCGATGTTGGTTGTGGGTAAAAGAAGCTTGTCTACAACTGCTCTGAATATCAGCAGCATGATGATTCCATATACAGCATATATACCAAAGTCGATCAAATCATTTGACCACCCGGTAAAGGGGCCTGAGATACTGGCCATTAAAATGATTCCAAGGGCAATCAGAATTCCGCCAAGTCCAATACCTGCTGCAGGATTATTGTTTTTGATTTCGTTTCTAACATTAAAAGGGGTGATCAATTCATAGAGGAAACCAAAAATCAGCAGGGTAAGTTGGCCCAGGATAAAAAAGAGAACAGCACTGGTAATCGCCTGAATAAATGATCCTCCGGTACCTGAAACTGCCCCGTTAAGTATGAATCCTGTGGCAATATACATTCCACATTCCACCATCCCGACAGCAGTATTACCAGTGGTTTGGGTGCCATCAGGCTGTTTGAATATTTTAATGCATTCAGCATCATTGTTTATGTGGCCCAGCATGATAAAATCATTGATAAATCGGGAGGAAAACATGAAGCCTGTGATGATCAGACCATCAAATAACAAATGGCTCAAATCTATGAAAAATCCACTTGAAGCACCGCCAAGAGCGCCAGAAAGAGCGATGGCAATTCCAAGATAGAGACCCGATCGTCTCAAGCCAACGGCAAGATTTCCATTGTCAATATGCGTATCATCATCAAAATCTTTCGTCCGCCAGTCATCTATTCTTTTGACCAGCCAGATAAAAAAGATACCTACAATGACATAGACAAGTCCTTGACCCAGACCGGTAAGTGTTGCAGCAATATTCATTTTTCTCTCCTTAAATTATTTTATTTGCCTTTGCTTTTTGGACCACCACCGCGAAGATTCGCGCCAGCACCCCGGACAGAGGCTGTCTGGGATTTGAAACCGCCACTTTTTGCAAACGTGCTACTTTGAAATTTCGGTGATTTTTTTACAGTGGTGCCGGATGTTCCATATTTTTGGAAACCGCTTTGAGTTTTGCCATAATATGGCCGGTTGTTTCGGTAGTTATTGTTCCAGCCATTCCAGGAATTGTAGCCGTAATATGAGGGCCGGGAATTAAAGAGCATGGAAAACATCGCATACTTTCCATACCAGGACCAGAATGAACTTCCGGAACTGTCTTTTTTCCATTCTCCATATTTTGCATTGCCTACATAGGCCATACCTGGTGGTGTCGCCTGAATGATGCGGTCTTTTTCAAAAACGCCATAGGGTTTTGCAAGAATGGCCATGCCAAGAAATTCAAGGTTTGCATCAAAGAAACTGGCTTCTACCGGTTCCCAGTTAGTTTCTTTTGTTTCTCCTTTTTCTTCCAGGAGATATTTATGAAAATATGCTTCTTTGGAGTCTTCAACCCAGAAGGAGGCCGCATTGTGTCCTCTTCCAGGCCAGTTCTCCGTGGGATTTATTTTGAGTTCTTTCCACATGTTGCCAATATTGCTGGAAAAATTTGAGCCGCGAAAGCCTGATTTAATGGCGGCAATGGCGTCTATGTTGTCGGCGGTTAAAGCCTCATATAGATCTGCATTGACCTGGCGCTGGAAAGTGGCAAAGCGGGGGTCATAATAATCTGAGTTTTCATTCCAGGATTCCCTTTTAATGGTCACAACATATTCTTCTTTCATATCCTTTAGAATTTTTGTGTAACTGGAATAGAGTTGTCCAAGTTCCTTTGTCAATGTGGTTTTAATAATTGTAGCTTGTGTAAGATCTGCCATAATTGCCTGGGAACTGTCTGTGAATGCAGCATAGTCGGCCTGGGATCCAGATGTATGATGGGTAAATTCTATGGCAATTGTTTTTAAATGGTCCTGTGATTGTTGTTCCAATTTAGACAAGGGGGCAAATCGCGCATTGATTTTATCGGTGATGTCTGGAAAGTCAGTTAGTGCTTTGGCGAGAGCACCGGCTTGCAGAGCAGCCGCAATCTGAGTGATTTGGTCTGTATTCTTTTGGGATTGCGCCTTTACTTGCCCTGCTGTATTGATGGTTTCTTTGATCTTTGTAAATCGGGTCAGCGGATACCGGGCAATGTCTTTAGCCCCATTAATTAATTTTTGTATTCGTTGAAGTTGTTGTTTGACCTGGGGAGCTAATTCGGGCTTATTTTTTTTAATCAGGGGTTTTAAATCTGTATCATAGAGATCTTTTGTTCTTTTAAGCTCATTGGTCGCCTGAATAAATTTTTGTGTCCAGTTTTCTTTTGTGGCAAATGGGGCAATGGGTTTGAATGGGGCTGATTTTGCAAGGCTTTGATATTTGTTTTCAAGATCGTCCACCTGGGATTGAGTGGTTTTGATGATGTCGGGTATTGCCTTTGCTTCTTTTTTTAAATTTTTAGGCAACCCTTCACCACATCCGTTGAACATGAAGGCCAAAATGAGTGCTGCAACCCCTAAAATAACCCATCCATCTGTGCGAGCCAAAATAGAGCGGGCTAAAAAAGATTTTTTTTGAGGGATCATCTTTTATACGTCTCCTTTGCTGATGATATCAATAGCATTGGGTGCAACAGGGGATGATGTATATATTTGATATTGGTCTTTTCCTGATCCTGACCACTCTTCAACGGTCAGAAATCGAGTATGGTTCTCATTTTCAAATTCATACATATAGACTTTTTCTTCTTTGGTTCCCCGGTAATATATGGCAGCCCAATCATCTTCGTACCAGAATTTTTCGCCATTGATAACGATTACATCTTTTTGTTCGGCTATAGGGTCCAGGTCATCTTCATCAATGGCCTGGCCTTCATCATCTTTTAAATCTCTAAAGGATAGACGGTCCAGGGTCATGGAAATTTCTAATTCATCATCAAATTCCCATTCGAAATTAACCATCTGTCCTGTTTCAAGACATAGACAGTTTAACTCATGAATAAAGTATCCTTTTTTGCTTTTAAAATCTTCAGAGGTCTCTTCATATTTGTTTAGATCTTTTACAAAATAAGTGTTTCCAAGATAGTCGAAAAATGCATTTTTATAGGCTTCTTTAATGCCAAGATCAGTTTTCTCTTGTGTGGAAACAAGACCTTGCTTTCCAAGTGTTCGAATGGCACCAAATCTTTCCTGAAATGATTTTTGTGTGGCAGTATCAAGCATAAGTGTTCTCCAATTTTATACAAAATCTCGGTTTTATACAGGATCCCGGTTTATACTGGCTCTTTTCTTAAAATAGTTTGGCCTATGTGTCCTGACGTCGGGATGTTAATGCATCTGTCCTGGATCTGAATCGATCATTCATCTGCCCTAAGGCATTAGAACTTTGGGAGGCAATATTAATGGTCTCCTGTGAGATCAAGGCATAGGTTTCAAAGGCCTGTTCATATGTCTGGCAGGCTTCTTCAAGGGCCGCTATGTTTAAGGTCATACCCTGGCTCATCTTTGCCCCTTTGATTGCAGCGCTTCCGATCACTTTTGCAGTGTCTTTCATGGTTTCTGCTGCTGCTTGTTGCACCATGTCCATATGCTTTAAGGTTTCCATCTGCTGTTCTGCTGCTACTCGGACTGCCAGGGCATTTTTAACCGCTGTGGAGAGAATCATATCTGTTCTCTGGACCAGCCGTTTGACCAGATGAGAGTTCCTTACCATCATTTCACCACCAAATCGGGTCTGTAGATTGGCATTGTCTATGGTTTGAAGATCCACCACAGCCATGGCAAGGTCGGAGGTTAATGTGGTCAGGGCTTCTTTATTTCTGGGATCGGTCTCGGTTTGTACATGATCCATGAGTTTTTGCCAGATGATCTGGCCAAGATAAATTTCTTCCTGGAGTTTGGGTTGGATCTCTTTTAAAGAATCACAGATCATGGACAATTCTGTAGCATCCATGGCGACCTGGTCGGCTTCATTGCGTAGATGATCCCGAATACCGTCAATGGTAGAATTAACGGTTTCTCTTCGTTCGGCAATCACTCTGAGAATTTCATCTCCCTTGGGCAGGCGGTTGATAGTTTTAGTAAATAAACCCAGCATTTTCTTTTGGAACGGCATCTGTGTTTTGCCAACGACAGTAGGATTGACCTTGTCTAACTCGGTCTTGATGGCCAGAATATTTTTTCCCACAGGTGAGGAATCATCTGTCGCCACATTTTTAAGGACGTTGCCCATCTTCCGATCATATAAACTGACCTGAGTCTGGGTTTCTTCCATGATTTTCTGGCCCAGGCCAAAAACAAAATTGCCAAGTTGCCAGTCAGATGGATCTGCTTTTATTTTTTCTATGAATTCATTGGCTGAAGCTTCTACCGCTTGAATATCTTCAACACTCAGATGTCCAGGTTGAACAGGTTCCAAGTTGGATGGGGACTGAACCGGGGTTAGGGCTCCCTGGCCGGATGCCTGGGTGACTTCTGCTAAGACAGGGGCTTTTGCCTGGTCGGCGACACGTTGGAGATCTTGAGCCATATCATTCATTTTTGTCCTCCTTAAGCGAATATCTTACAAAGTATTTTTTATTGATTTAAGAAAATTTTCCGGCAAGAAAACTTGCCATGGTCTTAAATTCTGCTGTTTCATTTTTTTCTACAATATCTCTGGAACGGTGAGAGACTTCATGCAGGTTATCAATGGTTTTTTTAAATATCTCGTATTGGTTTTCACGGCTTTGGGTTGATAGGTCCAGGTATTCTTTAACTGTTTTATGTAGATGCTCTTTCCCGATTTTTTTGATTTCGTAGGTTAAAGTTTCTCCGGGGTATCGCTCCATCATGGGCGGTGTGATAACGGTCAAGTCATCAATGATTTCTTCTATTTTGCTGTTCATTTCATCAGGCATGTCAGGATCTTTTCTTAAAAGAATATTCAATTTTAACAAAGAAGCTAAAATGGTTTGGTATTCCTGATCCGGGGTGATCTTTGTCTGAGGCTTAGGGCCACTGCTGTTTGTTTTTGCCCCAGCTTTTGCTCGCATATTTTTTATCATCACTCCTGAACCGATAATAATAAGAAGAATGATGGCTGCTACAATGATCATTGTCATTGTGTTACTCCTTGTTTTAATGGTATCATACTAACAATATCTTCAGAAAAATAATGCAAAACTCTTCATTTACAAGGTTAGCAATCTTTTTAATTTTTCAATATCCTATATGGGAGGTTGCGAAAAATCAAGATAAACACAAAGCAGTTCAGTCTTATCTGTTTTGAGCAGGAGAATGGTTGGCTTGACCAACAGGGATAAGAGGACTATTTTTATAAGAAAACGAATGTCTGATTTATTGGCAGATGATGGATAGAATTATTTTTCAAGGAAAGGAAATGTGTTATGAAGAATTTTAAATTAACAACCATTGCAATTTTTCTATTGGTGATCATTTCTACATATATTACCGGGTGTGCCGGCAGCCGATCGGGTCAAGTTTATTCAAGAGATGAGGCAAGACAGGTGCAAACGGTTGAAAATGGGACTGTGGAGTCGGTGAAACAAGTGTTGATTGAAGGTACCAAGACGCCAATCGGGACAGCCGCCGGTGGCGTAGCCGGTGGTGTGATAGGTAGTACGGTTGGTAGCGGTTCCGGAAAGACAGTAGCTACAGTTGTTGGTGCCTTGGTTGGTGCTGCAGCAGGTACATTGGCAGAAGAAGGGATTACCCGTAAGCAGGGACTTGAAATTATTGTTAAAAAAGATAGTGGCCAGACGATTGTTGTTGTTCAGGAAGCTGATGTTGTTATCAATGCCGGGGATCGGGTCAGAATTATTACCGCACCGGGTGGTGTCACCCGGGTTTCAAAGTAATAGTTGACCTTTATGTGTTTCATGGTTATCTTCCGTGGCTGTGAAAAATATAGGACAACAACAGGAGAATAATGAAAAAAAATACAGCGCATAATGAGAAATTAAGAAATGTTGCCATCATTGCCCATGTAGATCATGGCAAAACGACTTTGGTGGATGCAATGTTTCAGCAAAGCGGGCTTTTTCGAGAAGGTCAGGAAGTGGACGAGCGTCTTATGGACAGCATGGATCTTGAAAAAGAGCGTGGCATTACGATTTCAGCCAAAAATTGCTCTGTGACCTGGAAAGATGTAAAAATTAATATCATCGATACCCCGGGCCATGCTGACTTTGGTGGCGAAGTGGAACGGGCGCTTTCCATGGCGGACAGTGCTATTCTTCTGGTGGACGCCTCAGAAGGCCCTTTGCCACAGACTCGGTTTGTTCTTAAAAAGACATTTGAATCCAATCTGCCGGTCATCGTTATTATTAATAAGATTGATAGAAAAGATGCCCGGTGTGATGAAGTTATAGATATGGTATATGATCTTTTTATCGATCTGGATGCCACAGAAGAACAGCTTGATTTTACCTATTTGTATGCCATTGGTCGTGATGGCATTGTTAAACGAGAGTTAGAAGAAGATGTTGATAATTTAGATGTTTTGTTTGATCTGATTGTTGACCAGCTTCCTGCACCAACATATGATCCTGAAGCGCCGTTTCAAATGCTGGTATCGGATCTGGGTTATTCTGATTATCTAGGGCGTCTTGCTATTGGTAAAATTTTCAACGGCAGTGCCAAATCCAATGAAAATCTGGTGTGTATAAATGAAGGAGCGAAACCGCTTCCCTTGAAGGTGTCCAAACTTCAAACCTATGATGGAATGACCCTTGTTCCGGTGGATGAAGCCCAGGTCGGAGATATTATTGTACTTTCCGGTATTGAAGATGTGAAGATTGGAGATACCATTTGTACGAAAAGCGCGCCTGTCCCACTTGAGCGGATTACTGTGGATGAACCCACAGTCGGTATGCAGTTTTCCATTTGTAATTCTCCTTTTGCCGGCCGTGAAGGCAAACTTGTTCAGTCCAGAAAAATTCGGGAACGTCTTTTAAAAGAAACACTTTTGAATGTAGCCATTGAAGTGGAAGAAAGCACCACCGATGAAAGCTTTATCGTCAAAGGCCGTGGTGAACTTCAGTTGGCCATTTTGATCGAAACCATGCGAAGAGAAGGGTTTGAACTCTGTGTGGGTCGCCCCAAGGTTATTTACAAACAAAAAGATGGAAAAATTTTAGAGCCGATTGAGCATGTGTTTGTAGATTGTGGTGAAGACTTTATGGGCGTTGTTACAGAAAAGTTATCTATTCGAAAGGGCAAAATGCTCAATCTTGTAAATAACGGTAAAGGACGGGTGAGGGTAGAATTTTCAATTCCTTCCAGATCTTTAATCGGATATAGAGATGAGTTTATGACAGATACCAGAGGTACCGGTATCATGAATTCATATTTGTCCGGTTATGAAGAACATCGTGGCGAATTCCCGGTTCGATTCACAGGTTCTATTGTGGCAGATCGTACGGGAAGAGCCGTTCCTTATGCATTGTTTAATCTGGAACCTCGTGGCCAGATGTTTGTCGAACCCAATACTCAGATATATGAGGGGATGATTATTGGTGAGCACAATCGTCATCAGGATATTGATGTTAATGCAAGCAAAGAAAAGAAACTGAGTAATATGCGGGCATCTGGAAAAGATGAAAGCGTTATTTGCTCACCGGTTAAGCCAATGACGCTTGAAAAGGCGATTAATTTTATCAGAGATGATGAATTGGTTGAGGTGACTCCTTTGTCCATTCGCTTGAGAAAAAAAGTGTTGAATGCATCCCAGCGTCAGGTACTTAAAGCCAAACAGAAAAAAAAGGACGAAAACAATAAATAAAGGAGAGGGGAAGTGATCTGGTTAAACAATTTAATTGCACACCTGCTTCCCCTCATCCCAAAATCTGTAGTGGAGATTTTCGCAAGGCAATATCTTGCCGGAGAAACTCTTGATCAGGTTGTAAAAAAGGTTCAAGAACTCAATCGTCAGAATATGAGTACGACCCTGGATTATCTGGGAGAAGACCCTAAAGAAAAATTTGAATGTCTTGCAGCGGTCGATGTTTATAAACAGGCAGTTGACCAAATCCATATTAAAAAACTTAACAGCGGTATTTCCTTAAAATTGTCCCATATGGGACTTAAAATCGACAAACAATTCTGTTTTGAAAATATGGCTGGCCTTGTGGCATACGCAAAAGAGAAGAATGTCTTTGTTCGAATTGATATTGAAGATTTCTCTTTAAAAAAAGATACGATTGATATCTATTTTAAACTTAAAAAAACCTATGACAATGTCGGTATGGCAATGCAGGCCTATTTAAGGAGCGCCATTGATGATGCAAATTGGCTGGTCGAAAAAAAGGCCAATGTTAGATTATGCAAAGGTGCATATTACTGGGAAGATGAAAAAAATGTTTATAAAGACAATGGTGTCGTCAATTCAAGTTATGTCTATCTTCTGGAAAAGCTGCTTGCAAATAAATGTTTTGCAGCCATTGCCACCCATGACGATGCACTGGTCTTTGAAGCGATCAGGATCATTGATAAACTAAAGATTTCGAAACATGAGTATGAATTTCAGATGCTCTATGGTGTCCAGGAACATCTAAGGGATATTCTTATGGCCCAAGACCATCCTGTTCGGATCTATATCCCCTTTGGCGAGCAGTGGCTGGCCTATTGTACCCGGCGATTAAAAGAGAATCCCAAAATAGTCAGCTATGTTTTTGCCCAGGCACTTAAGAATATTGGGTTCCATTAAGCATTTAAGGGGAATTCGTCATAGTTCCCCCTGTCTCATAGACAGCATCGGCTTCTACATATCGCTAAGATTTTCATGTGTTTTTTCCATTGTTAAACCTTATTTGAACCCTCTACTCAAGGTATTGGTAAAACTATACTAAAACTGTTTTTGCAAACGCTTTGGCTTTATCTTCGTCTTCTTCATTGGGACGACCGGTCATCTGTTTGACCATATCCGCCCACTGCTCATCCGCCAAATTCAGTTTTTTCTGCACCATCTCGTGTAAGGATTCAATCAAAAATCCCTGGCAATCAAAACAGCCTTTGTATTCAATACCTTTTTCCTTACATGCGGTTTTGATAGGTTCAGTGAATCCATCCATATCCTGCTCTGGATAGGCCGGGGCCAAATGGGTTATAAAACCAGCCATTTTTTGTCCGGAACTTGCCTTGAGAACGCCTAAATATTCTTTTGCCGGTGCTGCTATAGCCCCGGAGTGCAACGGTGAGCCAATGAAAATGAAGTCGTATCCAGCCATATCTTCGGGGGTGATATCTTCAAGTTTTTTCAATTCGGCGTTATTGTCCTGGGCTGCTTGTTCACAGATAGCTTTGGCTATTTTTTCTGTATTTCCACTCTGGCTAAAATAAGTCACTAATACGTTCATGATGTATTCTCCTTTTTAAAATATTTTTGAACTTGATTGCATTATATCTTCTTGAGGGTAAAGATTCTGTAGCAGTTGCTACAAAAAATCCAAAAACTGCTTTTTATTAAAAAAAAATTGTTTAGGAAAATTGATAGATCTTGAGATCCTGACTTCTAAAAGAGATTAAAAGAATACATTACCGAAAATCATCGCAAGAAATTGACAGGTAGCATTCTTGTTACAGTTTGCTCAATTGAAGGTGTCTGATTCCTGTCAAGCTAAAGCGCCAGGATAAATTCCTCAATGGCCTGATTTACCTCGGACGGCTTTTCAGCAAAGACAAAATGGGTCCCGCCCGGAATGATGATTGACCCAGCCCCGGTTATTTTATCAACCATGAAACTCGTATATTTTGGCGGCGTCATGATATCTTTATCGCCAACAATGGCAAGAAGAGGGACGGTAATTGTTGGTAGGGCTTCCATTACATCAAAGGCGTCACATGCTTTAAGGTCGTTTAAAAAAGCCGCCGGTGTATTTTCAATGTCACGATTTTTTATCACGGTCGCTAACGGAGGGTCAATAAGGTCATATGTGTTGCCATTGAGATCAAGCGACCCTGACGGTTCTGCAACAGCAGCTTCAAGCATTTTAAGAAAATCAGGATGAACTCTTAACCTTCCGCCGCTTCCAATCGGGATAATTCCCGCAAGATCTTCAGGGTAGTCCAGGGCATATTGGAGTACGATACCCCCTCCCAATGAATGGCCTACCATCACAACATCAGTGTATCCCTTGTCGTGAATATAAGTTCGAAGCCATGTTGTATATTGCTTAATCGATGTACATATATTTCCATTTGGATGACCGGGTAGATCGATTGCCTCCGAATCTTTAAAGTAATCTGTTTGATGCTGCCAGGACTCACGGCAACCACCCGAACCATGAATAAATATAAGCTTCATAGGACCTCTCTTTTAGTGATATCCATTGATTTCAATTCCTGCATCTGATTTTCCTTCCTTTAGTTTTTGTTTTGAAAAGGATAGAGCAAATCCAACACTTAAGGCAAGTGAATATATTCTGCTGAATATGCTTCAAGTATTAGTATCCTTGTGAAAACTGTAATAAGGTGTTCAAATTATCAATGATACTAAATCAAATCTTGATAAATTATTGAATAATTTGCGGTCATGATATAAATCTTGGAGAAGCTATAACCAATAGGTATTAAAAAGGACTATGTATGAAACCCAAGTATTACATTGTTGTTACCATTACGTTTTTATTGATCACACTTTCACTTGTTATCTCAATAGTAAATTATGGCGTATCTCTCCGGTCAGCACAGGAACAATTAAAAGAACGCTCTCTCCCGTTAACCGTGGATAACATCTATACGGAAATTCAAAAAAATATAATTGAACCGAATCTTGTCTCGTCTATGATGGCCCATGACACTTTTCTCAACGACTGGTTGATTCATCAGGAAGATGATGTTGACAAGATCTCAAAATATCTGGAAATGATTAATAACAAATATAAAATGTTTACTACTTTTCTTGTCTCTGAAAAGACAAGAAATTATTACACCACAAAAGGGTTTTTAGAGAAGGTTGTAGAAGATAATCCAAATAATGCCTGGTATTTTTCGTTTATGAAAAACCCAAGCGCTCATGAAATTAACCTTGATTTCAATGAGCATATAGATGACTCCATGATTATGTTTATCAACCATAAAATTTATGATGATAAATACCATGTAATTGGTGCCACAGGCATTGGTCTGAAAATTTCATATGTAAATGACATGCTTAAACATTTTCGGCAAAAATATGGTTTTAATGTATATTTTTTAAATCAAACTGGCAAAGTTGTCCTCTATGAACAGGGTGTGAACCCATTAAAGAATCTAAAAGATGTTCCAGAACTAAATGCCCTGAAAGATGTAATAATAAGTAAAGAGAGACGAGTTCTTGATTATACCAAAGCCGGGGAACAGTATTTATTAAATACAAAATATATTTCTGAGCTTGATTTGTATTTGATTGTAGAAGCAAAACTCTCAGAATTTATAAAAGATGTAAAAAGGACATTCTACTTCAACCTGTTCAGTTCTCTGTTTGCAACGCTCATTATAACTTTTTTAATCCTAAAAACGGTTAAAAAACATCAAGAAAATTTGAATTATCTGGCTGATTATGATGACTTGACCAACCTAAAAAATCGTCGGCGTTTTAATGAAGAGCTAGAGCACTTTTTACTATTGGGTCAGCGCAGGCAAAGCAATTTATCACTGCTCTTTTTTGATTTGGATGATTTTAAAAACATTAATGATAAATTGGGGCATCAAATCGGGGATAAAGTACTTAAACATATTGCAGATATTTTGAAACATAATATTCGGCAGACAGACATTGTAGGGCGATGGGGCGGAGAAGAGTTTATTGCAGCATTTATTGATACTGAATTGGAAAGTGCAAGAATCATTTCTGAAAAACTCAGGACATGTATAGAAAAGGATAAAACTTTATATCATATAACAAATCAAAGTATAACTGCCAGCTTTGGTCTCACAGCACTGAATGAAACGGATACCATGGATTCATTTATGAAGAGGGCAGATGAAGGGCTCTATGAAGCAAAACGGAAAGGGAAAAACCAGATTGTTTGTATGTCGTAATCAAAATGGTTTGAGTTATGATTATGCAAGTAATCTTGATTGTCAGGTTGGCCTAAAAATGACTCCCGGAATTGTATAAATTCCGGGAGTTTTGACTATTTATTTGGCAGCTTTAAGTGCATGTTCGATCCAGCTGTCCCATTTTACCTTATTTTTAGCGATCCATTCATCAGCGTGGCGTTCTATGTCTTTTTGTGATTTTTCCCCTTCATTCATGCGAGTATTTTGCTCACTAATGTCAATCAAAGGAAGCGTCAGGATTTCAAAGAATGCTTTGGCAGCAGGGTTCTTAGAAATAAATTTTTTATTAGCAGCAATGCGGATATCTGTAACAACAAATCCAAGTTGAATAGGGTTAGAGACAGCTCCTTCAATGTCAAAAGCAGTCATTCTATCAACAGCAGCTTTCTGTGCTTTTGTCGGAATGGTCTTGGGCACGTTGATCCACATCACATCTTTTCCGGGTTTGAGTTTGAAAATGGTCCAGTTGGGAGCCCATGTGTAAAAGAAAACCGGTTCGCCATTCTTGAATTTACCAAGGGCGGCGGCCATACCAGCGGCATAGGCGGCTTTTACAGGGTTGATGTGATCTTTAAGATCATATACTTTCATGTGGTGGCTGATAACTTTTTCACATCCCCAGCCAGGAGGGCAGGCTGTCAGATCGGCTTTGCCGTCACCATTTGAATCAAATGCTTTTTTTACTTCCGGGCGTTTAAAGTCATCCAGGGATTTGATATTGTATTTTTCCACTTCCTTTTTGGAAACCAAAAATCCCTGAAGTCCCCCTGATTTTGCAACATAGCCGTATGTGTCAGCCACATCATAAAAGTTTTTAGGTACATCGTCGTTATGCATGGGAAACCAGCCGTTTGTCCAATAATCAAGATCGCCCAGAGCCAGGGATTTGTAAAAAAGCGGGTTTGTCAGATCTTTAGGTTTCTTTACAGTGTATCCCAATGTTTCCAGTCCTTTTCGAACCAATGCTTCCTGGAAAAAACCGGTATCCCAAGTGGCACGGGCAGGTCTGACTTTTATTCCCTTACCCGGTTTGTCCCCAGATAGTGCGGGGCTGACTGAAAGCCCTAAAATAACAAAACCAACAATAATAATTTTCCAAATAGACTTCATAATAACTCCTATTTTTAATGGTTACAATTTACTATGCTTTGATCTGCCTTTTTTTCTATTTATTTTTTTGGGCCATGGACTGGGTAATTCTATCCAGGATCATGGCCATGAGAACGATACCTATCCCGCCGATGACTGCCCTTCCGATATCAAGGGTGTTGAGGCCAAGCATAACAGGTGCGCCCAGACCGCCGGCACCGATAAGAGCCGCGATAACAACCATTGACAGCGCCATCATGATGGTCTGGTTCAATCCTGCGAGAATGGTGGTCATGGCCAGGGGTACCTGGACCCGGATCAGCACCTGCCAGTTTGTTGCACCAAAAGCCTGGGCTGCTTCAACCAACTCTGGATGGACCTGTCGGATGCCCAGGTCGGTCAGCCTTATAATCGGCGGCATTGCAAAAACAATTGTCGCTAAAACGCCTGCAACGTTTCCCACGGAAAAAAGCATGACAATGGGAACCAGATAAACAAAAGCCGGAGTGGTCTGCATGGCATCCAGTACAGGACGCAGAAGGGTTTCAAAACGGTCATTTCGCCCGGCACAGATACCTAAGGGCACCCCGACAATCACACAGAAAAAAACCGAGCAAAGTACCATTGCAAGTGTTGTCATGGTATCTTCCCATAGGCCAAGCAGTCCGATAGTCACCAAGGATATCACGGTAAACAAGCCAAGTCCCTTGCCGGAAAAACGCCATGCAGCAAGACCAAAAACAATAATAACAAGCACGGGGTGCACAGCATTGAGCCCTGAATCAAATCCGCTCAATGTCTGTTCCACCGGCCATTTTAAGGCCTGGAAAATAGGACGGTGATTCGTCACCAGCCATTCTACAAATTCAGATACCCATGTATCAAGAGGTATAACTTGATCTTCAAACATAACAACACTCCATCATTTCTATTCGAGAACAACTCATGATGTTGCCTCATTTTCTGTTTTATGAAGTGTTTTCAAAAATCGATTTTTTGAGACAACACCCATATAGTGGTTTTCATCATCGACAACCGGTATTGGCCAGGTTTTAGATGCGATTTCAGGAAGGATATCCTGCATTGATTCGTTCATATTCACGGGTCGGGCCTGGTCTATAAATCCAAATTTAATCGATTGTTCCAAGGGATGTTTTTCCATGGCATCTAATAAAGATGATGATGAAATTGTTCCCATATATTGATGGTCTGAATTAAGGACATACCCATGATTTCGATCATGGCCACTTAGAATCTCATGGGCGGCACGCATGTTCCCTTCTTTGGTAACGATAATTGTCGGGTGTGTTTTTCTTACAATGTCTCCGGCTGAGATAACATTGGTTGGATCCACACCACGGAAAAAAGCTCTGACATAATCGTCTGCCGGGTTCTGTAATATATCTTCAGGGGTGCCGACCTGGACAACACGTCCTCCTTCCATAATAGCAATGCGATCTCCTATCCTAAGGGCTTCATCAAGGTCGTGGGAGATAAAAACAATGGTGCGTTTATCTTTCTCCTGAAGCTTGATTAGTTCATCTTGCATTTCTGTCCTGATTAAGGGATCCAATGCAGAAAATGCTTCGTCCATTAATAAAACATCCGGATCAACAGCCAGCCCGCGGGCCAGTCCTACCCGTTGCTGCATTCCACCGCTCAATTGGTTAGGGTAGGAATTTTCCCAGCCTTTTAGGCCCACCTGTTCAAGGGCCTGCATTGCTCTATCTTTGCATTTTTTCTCATCAACTTTTGCCAGTTTCAGGCCAAAAGAAGCATTCTCCAGAACCGAAAGATGAGGCATTAAGGCAAAGGATTGAAATACCATGCTCATGTTGCGAAGTCGAAATTGGACCAGTTCATCATGGCTCAATTTTGTAACTTCATTGTCATCAACAAAGACTTGGCCGGCTGAAGGTTCGATGAGCCGGTTAAGCATTCGAACAATGGTTGATTTGCCTGATCCTGACAATCCCATGATGACAAATATTTCTCCGGCTTTCACGCTGAATGTGGCATTATTTACCCCCACAGTCATACCGGTTTTTTCAAATATAGATCCCTTATCTTCTCCCTTGTTAAGCATATCAATAGCTTTTTCCGGGGAGTCTCCAAAAACCTTATATAGGTTTTTTACAGTAATTTTATCCATCATCTGATCCTGTATTTAATAGGTTGTTTTTATTTGTGTCTTGAAGGATCTGTTCCGGCGTCACATCAAGAGATCTCGCAGCAAGAAAAGGTGCAGCATCAATGGACTTTGCATCCATGAGGGAAACAAGTCGTTGCAACGAACTGAGGACCATATTCTGTTCCCAGTTTTGCATTTCCTCAAATCTGCCAACAAAGGTTTCCTGCATCAGGGGAGGAGCCATTTCAAGGAGCTTTTTCCCTTGTTCAGTAATGCTCAACATTACCCGGCGCTTATCTTTGAGGTCTCTTTGTTTCGAAATCAGATTTTTAGTTACCATCCTGTCAAGAATACCGGTTACTGTTCCTCTGCTGAGGCTCACTTCATTTGCAATTTCACCCGCTGAAATTTCATCAAAGCCAGCGATTTCTTTTAGAATAACAAGTTGTGGTCCGGTCAACCCAAATCGCTTTACTAAGCTTTTTGAGTTTAAATCGATTGCCTGGATAATTTTTCTTAGTGCAATCATTACATTGTCAGTGACAGTGCGAATATGTTTGGTCGATTCTTGAGGACCTAAACTATCATTCATTTTATTTCTACCCAAATCATTTAAATGTAAAAAATAGTTTGTGTAAGTATTATTTTTTTTCTGCACAAACAATGATTTAGCTTTTATCAAAATGGTGCTACAATTACAATCATTATATAAGGTATTAATATTTAAAAGAATTTTACATATTAAAAATTCAAGGGTTAAAAATATAGAAAGAAGAATAAGTTTTAAAAAAGTTTTAAAACAAAATAAAAAGTGATTATAATAAAAAGTAAAATTGTCGCAGATAACGAATCGGAAAACAGCTCAAATAATAAAAAAAGGAGCATCTATTCATGAGTTTTTTTGATAATCAGGTTAAAAAAAGCACCAATGGCAAACTTCCAAAATCTAAAGTATTAGGTATCGGGGGAAGCCCTAGGAAAGGTGGGAATTCAGATATACTTTTAAAACATATTCTTAAAGGCGTTACCGCAAATAAAATTACCGTTGATAGCCAGCAACTGCGAAATTTTCAATATCAAGGTTGTATAGGATGCGAGAAATGCAGAAAGGACAAAATTTGTACCGGATTGAAAGATGGGATGTCACTTATCTATCCAGATATACTTGAATCCCAGGGACTGATTCTCGTATCGCCGACTCATAACTATAATGTTACAGCATGGGTAAAAGCTTTTATAGACCGTTTATACTGTTTTTATAAATTCGATAATAATCGTCCGAGAGGATGGTCAAGCAGCCTTGCAAATCAAGGGCGCAAGGCCGTTTTAGCCGCCATTTGTGAGCAAGAAAATAAAGAAGATATGGGGTTTACGCTTGAGGCGATGCGCCTTCCTCTTGAAGCGCTAGGCTATGAGATAATTGGTGAATTGCCTGTTTTCAATATCTTTGACAGAGCGAAGGTAAAAAATAATAACGAAATTTTGATTGAAGCCACAAAATTGGGCTCAGAACTTGCTGTAGCTCTTTTGTAGGCAGCAAACATCTCACCATTTTAAACATCTCCATCTTCCCGGCAGAGCTCCAGCCGGGAATCAGGTGCAGGGTTGTCGATCTGCTTTAAAATCTGTCCCAGGGCAGATCTTAAGGCCTCCTCGGGCACTGGATGGTAGAAGGGCATGGCCAGAGCCTGGGCCGCAGTCAGACCGGCGCCCATGGCCCAGGATAAAAGATGCGCCATATGTTCGCCGGCTGGTGCCATAAGTTCTGCCCCCAAAAGTCTGCCGTCCTTTTTATCCCCGTAGATCCGAGCGATTCCTGCGGCCTTCCCCAGGATCATCCTGGCCCGTCCAAGTTTCTCCCATGAGGCCTTGCCTGTCACAAATTCTATGCCCCGGGCTTTCAGCTCCTTGTGGGAAAGTCCTGCGATTGCAATATCCGGGGATGAGAAGGTGATGGCCAGTGGGGTGCGTTTTTTAAAGCAGGATATGATATTTGCCGTGGTGTTGTATCCAGCAATAGTTCCGTCATCCGCAGCTTCGTGGAGAATGGGCTTTTGTCCGTTGACATCTCCTGCCAAGAATATGGGTAGATCCTTGATTTGAAGAGTTCCGGGATCAAAAGGAGGCATGCCTCTGTCATCCAGTTCAACTCCCAGATTTTCCAGGCCAAGGTCTTGGACCACTGGGCGGCGTCCCGTGGCCAGTAATATCCGGTCAACCGTCCACTCTCCGCTTTCACATCCAACAACAACCCGATTTCCCGATCTGCGGTGGATATCAGCTGTGCCCAGTTTGATGTTTATCTCCTTTGAAAAATGCTTAAAGGCATAGGCTTGAAGGTCAGGGTCGGTCAGACCGCCTGCGGTTTTGCGCCGACTGAAGGCGATGATGTCCACCCCTATACGGTGCAGGGCCTGGCCGAGTTCGATACCAATGGGACCCAGACCAAACACTGCCATTTTTCCGGGCAGTTCCTCCAGTTCAAAAAACTGATCCGTGTCAATGATAAGGTCCTTGTAGGGCTTCCATTTTTCCGGGATCCACGGTTTTGAACCTGTGGCAATGATGATTCTTTTGGCCCGGATCGTCTCGTCTCCCAGATCCAGGGTATTGGGATCGATAAACCTGGCATGTTTTCGGATCAGCTTGTCCATGAACGGTGACATCTCATGGATGACGCCGCCAGCAAACTCGTCCCTGAGCCCCCTTATACGGGCCATGATCCGGGAATAGTCCGGCCTAAGGGCGTTTGCCCCTGAGATACCGTATTCGTCAAAAAAGAGACGCTTGTGAAAATCATTGGCCACGGCAATGAGCGCCTTGGACGGCATGCATCCCACCCGGGCGCAAGTGGTGCCCAGGGGGCCGTCATCAATGATCACATAGTTGTCGGTTTTCTGAACAACGAACTCCTGAGCGGTCAAGCCGGCAGTACCGGCGCCAAGAATGGCCACGTCAACTTCTCTGATCATAGGATTCTCCTTTACGGGTTTCAGTTGCACAGTCTACCACATTGTCCACATCAATGTTAAGTTAAATGCCGCGCTTCTTGGTTTTCGTTTCTCCCTAATTGTTACTTTTCAGCGGGCACAGCTTTTAGCGCTCCGCTGCAAAAGCTTTGTTATGTGATGCTTATTTCTTGAAACGTATAATCGCCAAAATCACCGGCTCGATCGTGTGTATTTCTTTGTTAGCAGTTTTGTTCTTTAATTGAATGCCTTACCAGGAGAGTTTGCCCAATTGTTCATGGTGAAATGGGCAATAAACTTCTGATTCCAAACACCCCTCAATAAACCGGATATTTATAATATATTCCTGTCGGGTAATGGCTTTTGATTTTCGACGTGGATTGCCACACATCCAGCAACTGCATTTGCATGCTGTACTAGCATAAGATCCGGCGATTTTGTCTGGTATATGCCTATTCCAATAACCCCATTTTTTCTTTCTCAAAAGCTTAACTCTGTTGTGATGATGCCTTCTTAATGCTCTTTTCATGTTTGTCTCCATAACTTTGAAGTGCGGTCACTAACCGCACGGTTATGATGGCAAATCTATATATTTTCATTTTTACTCCTTATTACGTTGGGATATCATCCATTCAAGGTACTCAGCAATAGATCCCGTTAAATAAAATGGGAGATTCAGTAGGGCAAACTTCCTCCCGTCCGTTAATAACGAGCCCAAGCTCGTCTAATGCCAGTTTACAAACTTTAAGATTTTTATCTTTCAGTTTATTTCGGAGATGCTTCCAGTCTTTGGTTGGTTTGCGTGGATTTAACGTTGGAACCTCCTCACCACCATCAATTTAAAGTGCCCTGAAGCCAAACTCTGGCTTTAATAAAACCAAGCCCTGCCTTCAGAACTTTCCTTCTATGAGTTTTCGGAAGAGTATTGTAACTAAGAATGCTAACGTTTCAAACCCCACGAAATCAGTTGCGGATGCGTCAAGTAATATGCTGCCGCCAGCACTGAACTCATCATCACCTGGATAAAAAACCAGTTTAACGGGAATATGTTTTAATGGCTCAAATATGTAACTGACACCACCGGATACCGCTTCATTGTCTATTTTCGCACCAAGTTTGAACGACCTGATTTCAAGCTTTTCAAGATCGTTTGAGAATTTTTTGTCCATAGGAGTCAAAAACTCACTGGTAAAATAACTGCCAATTCCTGACCCTGGCCCTGCCAATTGGCCCATGCTCACAAAATCCCCCTTAGGCCTTAAAGTTGTATTGCTTAAACAATACTGGATTAGAAGTGCTGAAATAATTTGAGAGGCGCATTCCCCGGATTCTTTAAAGACACCTTTATTGGTGACCACATAAGATCGCAATAAAAAATCCAGATGTATCCCTTCATCGTATTCAAGCTCCAATCTATCTGCGGCCTTTTTTAAGTTCGCCGTTGCAACGTCTTCCATTGCTAATTTAAAAACAGGTAAAATAGAGTTCTCTTTATCCATGGGCACCCCTTAACATGACCTTTATGTATGTATTGCCTAACGTTTAAGATAACCTGCTAAAAAAGCGCTGCTTTTTTAGTCAGAGTTTATTGATTTATTAGCCTCTATTTTCTTTCAAAGTGAAAAACCATTATTCTTTAAATGTGCAATTAATTCGTTTCTATTAAAAGAGCCATTAGGTCTGTAGTGCCAATGATGATAGCCTTTCTTTAGGCTTTTTAAATTGTCAGACTCGGTTATTTTTAAATCTCTGATCGGGAAAAATTCTGGTCAGAAGTTAATCAAAGTAATGATGTAAATTAAGGTAAAAAATTGGGACTATCTGGGAGACACGAAAATACAATCAAAATATTTAGTTTCAGCTTATCCATATCAACAGACTATGGGTAACAGGCTATGGTTTGAACGTATATACACCCGAAACAACAGGAAACGAATGATTAGGTTCCGAAAGATATTTTGTTTTATAAATATCTTCACCCCAATCTAAAAAGGCTTCTTTAACCATATTCTCATAGCGTTCGCACACAACGGCATGGATAGAAGGGGTTGTGTATTCCTCTTTTCCTATATAGGTGTAAACCGCTTCATCTGCGGCAGGCTCAATCAAATGGGACACATCAATTCTGTTATAATGCCGTTCTCTTTTGTCCAACTCAATAAAATCTGCATCAGGGACTTTAACGATGACTCCCCAGCAGGTGGCTTCTTTTTCAGGGTAAATATTTAAAAATATCGCCTCCTGAAATTTTTTCCCGTCAAAACTGATAGACTCAACCAGATCCCAGATTCTGTGGTAGCCTTTCAAGGTAACCGCTGACATCTGAATATCCTTCGCATCCAGCCCTAAGGTTTTTCCAACACTACCACGGTTAATCAACGAACCATAGCCGAAAATATTTGCCATTATGATCTCTTTCCTAAAATTTTATGATTCATACTTTTTCATGTAATGATAAACGTTTTCGAAATCCTGAAACAACGTTTTGCGCAGTCTTGCCTTACGATAGGATTCAATAAACGGAAGCAAATTTTCCCAATATATACAAATGGTCCCGCCGAATACATCCCAGATATAGTTTTCATGAAGGGTTTTGTGTTTGTGAGCAGTAGCAAGCTCCTGGAAAAAATTGGTAAATCTTAATGTCTTTAAAATGTTTCGTTTCAAGGTATCATCGGTGAGCTCATTGGCCAGGTGACGTTTTAAAATCTTTTCCCAATTCGGATTATCTGCCAGAAAAAAATCAACCTCAAACCGAAGTTCGATCATTTCAGCAGAATTAAACCGTTCAATAAAATGGGTGGATCGTTGAAATCTAAAATGTCGACTGGTCTGATAGCCGATAAACACAACCGTGCCCAAACCGATAATCGCCGTTGCCCCGACAAAAACAAGTTCTAATATTTTTAAAACAAAATCCATAAATCACTTTTAAACCTTGTTATTCATTAAAAAACAGTAAGGTAGTATACACTACTCTATCCAAACCGGACAGATTATTATTCCAGGGTTACAAAAAATCGACAAAATGGGAATCCTTTATGACCACCGTTTCCCCCACAGTATAGAATGATTAAAACGAGACAAGATATTCGACCTCCAAGGCCTTAAACAGGTTGCTCAGAAAACCTGGTTCTTTTTAGGCCACCTCAAATACCCCCATAGTTTGTTGGCTAACATTAAAATCTACGGTTTATCCGTAGCATTTTCTTTGTTTGAATATGACCTTTGTACTATAATTAAGTGTTGAAAATTTTAATTTTTTCTTTTGCGAGCTTTTTTATAAATCATATTTCTTTCTCTTTTTCCGACAGCGATTACCAAAATATAGATTTCTTCATCAATGACTTCATAGACCAAGCGGTATCCAGTTGCACGAAGCTTGATCTTGTAGTGATTTTTAAAGCCAGAAAGCCTGCTACTTGTTATATGGGGGGCGGTTAGACGTTCTTTTAATCTCTTTTTGAATTTAGCCTGAATTGTGTTATCAAGTTTTTTCCATTCTTTAAGTGCTGTTGGTAGAAACTTTAATTTATAATTCATCTATTGAAATTACCACGGCTGATATTTTTTCACTTTGACGTTCTTTGACGATCAACCCTAATTGATAGTCTTCAATTTTTTCAAGTATTGCTTCATATGTTTCAGCAGGGATCAAATAAGCAGTCGGCTTATTATGATTTAGAATAGCAATAGGCTCGCCATCAGACTGCTCGATGAGAGCAGATGGATTTTTCTTTAATTCAGAAATGCTTGCAGAGCATTCTGCTAATACAGATTCCATAATCTCACCTATATCCTTTATTTAGACCATAAATATGACCTTATTTTAGGTCTTTAAAAAACTATTGTCAAGTTTTTGTTATTCAAATTATAGAAATCACTTTATTGAAAATTAAAAAAAAAGTGGCTTAACTAAGTGTGTACAATATCGGGGGAGGGTCAGGGGGTTAAAAGAGAATCCCAAAATAGTCAGCTATATTTTTGCCCAGGTACATAAGAATATTCTAAGACGTAAATAGTTATCTTAACTTTTATATTAAAATGAACTAATCTTTCTTTGAAGTTATAGATATATAATCATGCTGTATGATTATGGCAGTTGTCTTGACAGTAGTGTCTGATATTGCAGACACCACTGTCAAGCTATCTGTAGCGATATCTCCTGATTCTTTCTTTTTCAAGTAGGTTCTTCAATCTATAACTAAATTTGCCAGAAAGATCAAAAAATAGTGGCAGGTCTTTAGGTTTCATTGCAGCCGCATAAAAGAATGTTTAAATTAAATATTTTCACCGAAATTTAATGAAAATAGTTCAGTATCAGCGGCGTTGACCATATTGTCCTGATTTAGGTCAGCAGCGGTGGTGCTACTTTCAAAGGCAACGGTAAACAGTACCAGATCATAGCCATCAATTTGGGCATCAAAATCCAGGTTTCCGGGATTTAAAATAAAAGAATCATGGGTTATCACGAGCGGATGGTTATCATTGGGCTCTGTTCCTGGAAGATCGTTAGGCTGGTCTGTAAGCCCATTCCCATCTAAATCCACCCAGATGTGATTATCATAAAAATTGCCCAAAAAACTGATAAATTGTGTTCCTTGATAGGAATAGGTAACTTCTTCGATGGTTTGCCATTCATTGATCGAGTCTCGTGAAAAAATATTGGTGGCATTGTCTTGGATATTGTTCAGGTAAATTGTGTTGGTATTGCTGTCAATAATAGTTATACCATAAGAACTGTTGGAAAAAGTATTTCGTGATATCGCGTTATTTGAAGAACTGTAAATGCCGATGGCGCCTCTGGTGTTTGAATCGCAAAGATTATCCCATATGCGGTTATTCATAGAGTCATATACCTTTAGACCCTTGTCTATATTTTCCGAGACCTGATTGCTATAAATCGTGTTGTACTGGCTGTTCGCTGATAGAGAGATTCCACTATCATCATTTTTGGTGCAGACATTTGAAAAGACTTGGTTGGCACTTGCCGTCTGAAGGCTTATGCCGACTGAATTTAGAGAGACAATGTTTTTTGAGATAATATTTTGATCTGATTCCCATAATTGAATTCCCGAGGCAAACGGGTGGTTTTTACAGGTATTGTTTAAAATCTCATTGTAAGAACTGCCATGGCTTAATGAAATAGCAAAGACAGTATTTCCCTCACAATAGTTATTAATAATTTTATTTGAATCAGATTCGGATACCTCCATGGCTGTATTGTTCTTGGTGATATTATTCTTTGTAATGGTATTGCGATTACTGCTTCCAGCAAGGCTTATACCCCGGGTTGTATTTTGGGTTGCAGTATTTGAAGACAGCGTATTATTGGATGATCCCCACATGTGGATTCCATGTCTGCTGTTGAGTCTCCATTTATTGCTGCTGATTGTGTTGTAAGCAGATTCCCACAGGTAAATTCCATATGTACCATTGAGATCGCATATGTTGTTGTCAATGATATTGTCGTTGCTGCGATAAAGGATGATCCCGTAGTTTGAATTCCCTTGGCAAATATTATTGGCAATAGTATTATTTGTCGCCTCCCATAAATATATTCCATATACATTGGCGGCACCTTGGGTCCCAATCTTATTTTCTTCTATAACGCATTCTTGAACACCGCTGGCGATATATACACCAGCAGGTCCTGCAACGGCGACTCCGTTTATCGAAAATCCTCTGATCGTTACATTATTTGAATTGATTCTGAAGACGCTATTTGATGTGTTGAGCGCCTGCACAAACGTGGTATCAGGGCCATTTTCAGAACAGATGATAACCGGTTTATTGATGGCTATATTTTCGATATACGTTCCATTGGAAACCATTATGGTATCTCCGCTGGCTGCAACATCAACCGCTGCCTGTATGGAGGGTTGGTCGCCGGGCACATTGATTTGTGCAGCCTGGGCCTGGGAAATGGTGGAAAATAAAAAGCTTAAAAAAATAATGGTTCTTTTAAAGCCTTTAGTCGCCGGAATTAAGCCTTTCATCTTGCCTCCTGTTAGTTAAAAAATGTTGATAGAATTTTACATACAGCTTTATAGCAAGCACCATGCCATTACCGTTTTTACAAGGTCTTGCCCTGTGTGTGGCAAAGTTAGGTAGTTAAAAATGGATGATTTTTCCTTCACTATGGGATGTTATTGCGGGAAGAATATATTCAAACTACTTGATAATAGGTCAAATACCTTCTTGAATGTTTTTTCCTGCACCAGATGGTTTTTGTCGGATTATTTATTGTTATCTTTTATTGAAAACCAGTCAATTAAATCTCTTGAGATAGATGGTTTTCCAGGGATTGTAGGTAGATTCTCTGCTGTAAACCAGTTGGCCTCCGCAATTTCTATTTGGTCAACAATAATGTCACCACTGTCATATTGTGCAGTAAAACCAATCATCAGGCTGTCTGGGAAGGGCCAGGGCTGGCTGTTGAAATAGCGTATTTTTTTGACACGTATGCTTGTTTCTTCAAAGATTTCTCTTGCCACGCACTCTTCTAACGTTTCTCCAGCTTCGACAAAACCTGCAAGGACAGAGAACATCTTTTTATTGGGGAAGTTAATTCCCCGGGCAAGAAGAATTTGATTTTCTTTTATTACAGCAACGATGATGGCAGGAGAGATTCTCGGGTAGCTGATCAGGTCACAACTGGGACATTTTCTGACGTGTTCATTGGGATCTTTGTCTGTTATTGTCCCGCATTTGCCGCAAAATTTAAAATTCATATTCCAGTCGAAAATTTGTCGGGCATAGCCTGCCACCCAGAAAAAATTAAAGTCTGTTTTTCCAAAAAGACCTCGAAAATTCATCATCTGGAACTCATCTGTTAATAATCTGTTGGGTGCGTTTTCCGGGGCTCGGGCACAATAACAGGCCATGTTTTTATAGGTGCCCAGATAACAGACACTTTCAAGACCGGATTCAAGGGCATGGGTATAGTTCAAGAAAGGAATGGTAACCTGGTCCACATCTTTTTTATTCACCAGGATGTGGTTATCTGAAAAAATAAAGAACCAGGCCTTGTCTGGAGGAGGGTTTGGCTCAGTAGCTGATTTTATAAAGGTCATGGCCTATTTTTTTTCAATTCGGCACACCAGTGCCTTAATGGAGATACCTCCTGAAACAGGGCATAAAGGTTCGTTGTTTGTTATCATGTTGATGTTTAGTTTTTTCCAGCCATCTTTATCTCCATACCAGAATCCATGAGGCACTTGGACAACACCGGGATGGATAAGGTCAAAAAATTGGGCCTTGGCTTCTACTTTACCCCGGGGAGAAATAATATACACCCATTGGCCGTCAGAAATATCTAATTTTTTTGCAGTGTCAGGGTGGATTTGCAGTTCCGGGTCCGGCGCATGCTTGCGCAAAGATGGAATGTTGCGGTGTGAAGAATGGTAATAGGCAATATTTCTGGCACCGGTGGTAAGAATCAAAGGATACTCTTTCATTAAATCCGGAGAACCGACAGGGCCTTCTTCTGGTTCGCGGAAAATGGGCATGGGGGCAATACCCATGGATTCAAGGCCTTTTGAATATAGCTCCACTTTTCCAGGACCGGTTCTAAATTTGCCTCGTTTTTTGTAAGAGTAGTATTCAATGGGTGTGGAAATGATATGCGTTTTTTTAAATTCTTCAAATGTGGTGTTTAACTTTTCCAGACGATAATCCAGGGTTTCAGTGATGGATCCCCAGAAACCTTCAAGGTTCATTTTTTTGGCCAGATCAATAAGGATTTGTTTTTCATCCAGGCAATCTCCTTGAGGTTCAACAGCCTTGGGTTGACAGATCAGATGGTTTTTCATCAATAAATCTTCCACATCATCTCTTTCTGACCAATGGGCAGCAGGCAAGATAACATCTGCTAACGCTGTTGTTGGGGTGTGGTAATAATCCACGCAAAAGAGGAAATCAAGCGCAGTGAGTGCTTTTTTAACATGGGCAGAATTTGCAAAAGCACACATGGCATTGTTGGCAAACAATCCAATGGCTTTTACCGGATAGGGCTTTCCTTCAAGGATGGCAGGCCAGACAGTTTCTACAGGAGTGGGCAAGGGCATTATTCCCATGAGTGGAAAACGATCGATCCCCAGTTTTTTGGCAGATTGTTCGGGCGCAACATTCCAATATGGGTTGAACTCTTTACCATAACAGCTACGTCCCTTGGTGGGAGGCGAACAATTGATATTACCGCCTGGAACTTCTAAGTTGCCGGTGATGGCACTGATCATTGTGATGGCACGGACCATGTCAAAGGCATCATTGGCCTGGGAACATCCACCCATGCCAAGGCCCATCGTAGCCGGGCCTGATTTTGCAAAGTCAATGGCGGCAGCTTCTATCTTATGGGCAGGTATCCAGGTTATTTCTTCGCATTTTTGCGGGGTAAATGGGGCCACATGTTTTTTGAGTTCATCAAATCCTGTGGTCCATTTTTCCACAAACTCTTTATCATATAACTCTTTTTCAATGATAATATTTAAAAATCCAAGAGCCAGAGCCGTATCTGTCCCGGGTCTTATCTGAAGCCAGTGGTCGGCTTTGCGAGCCAGGCGGGTACCTCTGGGGTCGATGATGGTCAGCTTTGCGCCATTTTTTAAAGCCGTATTAATATCATGCATATAAAGCCCGGCCCATGAGGCTTCCGGGTTATGGGCCCAAAGCATGATATGTTTTGAATTAATGTAGTCCGGGTCTGCCATGCCAAAACCGGATACCATGACAGCCCCCATACCAATGGGACCACCGCTGTAGTTGGAAGGTGCCATGAATGTGGGAGATCCTAAGAGGGACAGGAATCGTCCAATATAGGGGGCCATACCCCGGGTGGTTCCGGAACCAAAGACAATGGATTCTGCACCAAAATCTTTTTTGGCTTCTTGAAGATTTTTGGCAATGAGTGAAATAGCAGTTTCCCATGAGGCTTTTTCAAAAGTACCGCTGTTTTTATTGCCTGTTCGAACCAAAGGGGTCGTGATTCGTTCGGGATGATATATCATCTCTTTGATTGCACGGCCTTTGGGACAGGTATACCCATGGCTGTGCGGATGGTTTTTATCGCCTTTCATCCCGATGACCCTACCGTTTTGGGTTTCTAAAATAACGCCACATCGGGAGTGGCATTCAAAACAGACGGTTCGTACTTTTTGAGTTTGCATGGTTATGGCCTGTCCTTATCGTTTTGTATTATTTTTTGTCATAAAACAATGACAGTTGAACTAAGAAAAATCAAGATAAAATCAAACAAGGTTTATAAGATAAAACACTTGACCAACCTGACTAAAAATCGAAACTTTCGACCAAGGTATCCGTTGTTTTAATGTAGACAGTTTAGAAAGAATTGAGCCGCTTTTTAATGATGGTCTGCAATCTTAATGGCAAATCCTTTTTCTTTTTTAGCCGCATACATTGCCTTGTCTGCCGCCTTGACAAGAGAATTTGTATCCATGAGTTTTTCCGGTGTGGACACAGCGATGCCTATACTGATTGAAATTCCTGTTCCCGGGGTGTTTTTTTTAATTTCATCACACAATCTTTTGGATACGACCGTTCCATCTTCCAAACTTCCATTTGATAAAATGATGCAGAACTCATCTCCACCATATCGAGCAGATATTTCATTTTCCCTAACCACCGTTCTCATGGAATCTGCTATAATTACAAGTAACTCATCTCCCGCCTTATGGCCTTTGGAATCATTTAGTTTTTTAAACCCATCCAAGTCAAAATATATAAGTGCTGTGGAATAATTTAATCTGTTGGCTCTGGATAACTCGCGTTTTAGTTCCTTATAGAACGTATGTTGGTTTATTAAACCGGTCAAACCATCAAGCCGGGCCTGATCTTTAAGGGATTGTGTCCTTTGGGCAATCGTTTTTTCAAGAGATTCAGCATATTTTTTTAAATCTCCCCTGCTCCTTTGAAGCTCAGCAACAAGACTGTTGATATATGTGTCAACCGTTAATGAAAGGTCAAACATCAAAATCTTTTCGATAGCCGATTGTTTTTGTCTATAAGAATCAGAGACATCAGGGCTTTTTCCTGAAACAGTATCTTTTAGTATCGTACTCAATATGTGGATGGCTGCCACATAATATTTAGGATCCAGGCCAATCCTTTTATGAACCATTCCTACTCTCAATCGTGAATGAACATACTCTTCATCATATTGACCATCGAAAAGGCTGAGGATGTAATGGCGCTGATTGTTCTTTAACCGGGCAAGGGTCTGTGCATCACCGATAATCTGATCCATTTCATCAAAGGGGAGGATGTTTTTATAAAAGGTTTCTATGATGTCCTCAATATTATCAGTAATATCCTGTCGCATGGATTCAAGTGATTTTGCATCCTTTTCAGAAAAGCCTAAATATTGCTTTCTCCGGGCAATTTCCATAGGCGTAATCCTTAGTTGTTCCATCAAGGTATGATCCGTTGTTTTCATCTGTAATCCCCTTTTTAGAAATACTATATTTAGAGTCGAAATGAGCGCTATCTCTGTGAATTTTCCTATATTATTTAAACCTCAAGAATGCCTCATACGTAAGATATAATCTCGCTTTTTGTCAAGGAAAGTTTGAATAATGATTAAAGGCTAAAAATATACGCTATGTCTTATAGTTCTGCTTGACGATTATTCATCGAAAATCGCAACCGATATTCCCGTGGCGTCAACTGAGTGAGACGTTTAAACAAACGACTGAATGAGCTGGGGTCAAAATAACCCACGCGTTCCATTATAGCATCCAGATTTATGGTGGTTGTTTCTAATAAACGTTTTGCGGCTTCAATTCTGGTCTTTTGAATGTATTGGGTGGGAGTCTCTCCGGTTGTTGATTTAAATCTTCGAATGAGTGTGCGATAGGTGATACCAAGATAGTCAGATAGTTCGTGTAAGTCGAATTTTTCATGAAGATGTTCGTTGATCCAATATTGAGCTTTGATAATAATATCATCTGAATGATCTAAAATTGATTGCAGCATCACAAAAGGGGCCTGAGAAAATCTGTTGATATCGATTAATGTCATTTTAGAACAGGACAAAGCCAAGTCGTTGCCTGCAAACTTTTCTATAAGGCTGATAACTAAATTTAAGTATGATGTTACAGCACCAGCTGTAAAAATGCGCCCATTACTGACCAGCAAGCGCTCAATCTGTATGTCAATTTTCGGGTATCTGTTTTTAAAGAAGTCTTTTAACCACCAACTTGTCGTCGCTGTTTTCCCATTTAGTAAACCGGTTTCGGCAAGAAGGACAGTGTCACTGCAGCTTGCAGCAATGACCGCCCCACATTCATATTGTTTTTTAATCCAATGGATTGTTGATTTCGAATGACCGATTTTCTCTATCAAATGATCCAGATTTTGGTAATGAAAACCGGTCATGACAATTGCGTCAGCTTGTTCGTATGGATTCATTCCTATGCTAAGATTAACCTTAAAACCTCTGCATAATTCTGGTTGGTTTGGTTGTGCTGCAACAACCGTACAGTCGAAAGCTGGGTCATCGCCTGGGTTTTGTAGGCCCCATAGAACATTTGCAACATTAAATATCTCAAGAGCACCTGATAAACCAGTTACGGAAGTATTATCGCTTGCAAGCAGAAAGATTTTTTTCATAGTCACCCATTATTTGTCATAATCACCATATTTTTTGGCAATTATGACAATTGCGGAAAAGAGTGTCAATGGTCATAATTGGATTATATAAGGTTATTGGTATTAAAATAAAGAAAGGAGGAAGTATGAAAGACGTTGTTATACGGTATTGTAATGCTTGAATTCACAATCGGATTTATGCCGCCCGTGTGGCGAAATTTATGAAAAAGAAAGCAAATGTAGAAGCTGAATTGGATTCGAATGGAAAAATGGGTGAGTTATCTTTCTGGGTTGGAGATAAACTTGTTGAGGAAAAAAGGGGAAGTTTTTTATTCCCAAGAAAGAAAAACATTCTTGAGGCGGTTCAAAAAGAGCAGTTGAAATGAAATTGGAGCGTTCTTTTTTGCATTCGTCAACGTGCTAAAAATAAGTATGGTTTTAATATTTGCTTAGCGGTATGTTAAAAATTATAACAAAAAGATAAAAATTAGGTAGCAAACAATATGCGGCTTTGCAAAGAATATACATTTAATAAGATTAAAGGATTTAAACTGGGGTGGTCTCCAATTGGCCCACCAATGATGACGACTCATTGCTATCTTCTGGGGGATCTGATGGTGGATACCGGTCAGGCTCATATGCAAAAAGAAGTTCTTGATATTGCCCAAGATGCAGGGGTGAAACAGATCTTTTTAACCCATCACCATGAAGACCACAGTGGGAATGCTGCTGCCATCAATAACAAACTGGGGGCTATAGTTTATGGCCATGATCTGACTGCAAAGAAAATGGCCGCTCGGTTTAATATTTATCCATA
>JAWSVH010000222.1:0-4011 GCA_033852015.1 Desulfobacula sp. | reverse complement strand
ATTTCAGTTTTTATTTCCTCCAAAGAATAATTATGACGATTAATATTTCTTCCACGCTTCGTCTTCTCTACAAGCACTATGGCATTTTCACCAGCCAATAATCCAACATAATATACTTGGGGAATGCCCGGGGTGAAAAATTGAATCGTTCTGGCAGTAATATATGCATCATCATTACATCCAAGAGCAGAATAATATGTACAATTCACCTGATAGACATCCAGATTTTGATATTCAGGTCCAGAATAGCTTTTTTTTACGTTCGACCCTTTTTTATATAATTCCTCTGTCGTTTCTTCAATTTCCTGGGGGTTTAATAATCCCATAACATCGATCACACCAATGCCGTCATGCGTATCCAACGTCGTGATCTGTTTTCTGGGACATTTTTTTAACCAGGATTTTAGCCGCCTGGATGTATGTTTATACAATGCATGAAGCACCAACATGGGCAAAGAAAAGTCATAACACCAATATCCTTTTTCTCCTATTTTAAATTGATACGAATAATGTTCGTGTACTTCAGGCAAGATTTCCGTATCGAATGCTGAAGCATAGTCATTAAACCATTCCAAAAGTTCCCATATTTTAGGTTCCAAAAAGAAACAACTGGTTCCCACTTCAATCGTTGTATAGGCAATCGCATCCAATCGAATCATTTTAGGTCGATTTCTGGCAAGTCTAATTAAAAATTTTCTCATTACCTCACGAGTTTTAGGAGAATCATAATCCAGATCAATCTGTTCATATTCGAAAGTACACCAGATTTTTTCCCGGGTACCATCAGGTCGTTCAATTACCTGATAGGGTGGTCGAGGTTTTCTGGTATAAACCTGGGCCAAATCCTTATCAGATATTTCTCCATTGTTTCCCAATTTATTAAAGCTTAAAAACATATCTGCGTATTCACTCTTTTCACCTTTTTCAATATAATCCTGGAAATATACAGACTGCCTTGAAATATGATTAACCATAAAATCAATGATCAAATCAAAGTCCTGTCCGATTTTTTCAACATCTTCCCAGGTCCCGAATGCCGGGTCAACTTCATCGTAAGTTAACGGTGCAAAACCACGATCCGACGATGATGGATAAAAGGGCAGCAGATGAACACCTTTGATGGCTTTATAAAAATGTTTACGCAGGACATAGTGAAGCTCTGGTAAATTGGCACCAAGGCTATCGGGATACGTAATTAATTGGATTTGGTTTTTAAGTGCCATTGTCATACACCTTTTGCTTTATTTATAAAGTCATAGTGGGTAAATCCCTCAACCACACCTTCTGCAAAAGATTTTTTTGCAAAATAAATATTTTTCCGATTTTTTAAATATTCCAATTCTCGACTATAATTTCCAACAACAACACCCAATGGTTCGCCTTTAAGCATCTCCTCATCATTACCAGAATCACCACAAATTAAAAAATTTTTCAATGGGATCTCCCATTTATAACTCAAATAACGGATTGCCTTACCTTTTGATGCTCTATAGGGAAGAATATCAAGGTATTTTCCATGGGAATAAATCAAGGTATACTGACATCTGTTCTGAGTTAAAACATGATGAATCTTCGATAAACGATCTTTGCCCGGATTCATGTTATAACTAATTTTATATGGCTGCTGAACACTTTCTTCTTGTATCTGAATAAAATTAATATTCTCAAGTCTGGCCACAATCAAATCTCTATTCCAATTTTTAGAAATATGGGTTCCCCATCCCTTATCGTGATATAGCGACTTACCATAACTTATCTGGCTGCCCACTGCAGAAATTATAATATCCGGCATCATAATTCCATTTTTTTTCAATATTTTAAGTGCAGAATCAAAAATACGTCCAGTTGCGACACCAAACCCTAAAACATTTTTGTTTTGTTCTAAAATATTAACCAGTTCTTTCAAGTCACTTGTTTTACCACCCAAAAGCGTATTATCGATATCAGTAATGAACATATAGTTCAAATTTGCCAGGCGTTTTCCAATACTTAGGTCCTCAAATTTAGCAGAAGTATCCGATATTTTGTAATCATCACAAAGCGCTTTTATCTTTTTTATATAAACACTTACATGACTTTTCCAGGTATAAAGTTTGCGGGTGTTTATAATACCATTTTTAGAAAACTTGCTCCAAAGATCTTTATTCACAATTATTTCTTTTATCGCTTTAGCAATGCCTTTTATATCTTTAGGGTCCACTAGAATTCCACTTTCACAATTGGCAATAATATCTTTTGGCCCCCCATCATTTGTGGCAACTATTGGAAGACCCGTCGCTAATGCTTCTAATAGTGTTATCCCAAATGGTTCTGTCAGTGCCGGATTAACAAACACTCCTTTTTTTTGCGAAACGGTACGATATAGTTCGGGCACCTCATGCTCAAAATCATGTTTTTTGGGAATCGCCATTTTCCCATAAAGGTTAAATTTGTCCATTAATAAAAGCATTTGAGTTAAGACATTGCGCTCTGAGTCCTCTTTTTGTGCAATGTCTTTTCTAATGCCAGCAAAAACAGCAAGATTTGCCATGGCCTGAAGCTCTTGGTCTTCACCATAAGCCCTTACGAGCCCTTCAATATTTTTCCTTTTATCCGGTCGACACAGCGTTAGTATGATCGGTTTATCGGGATATTGAAAAAAACGATCAAGTTCATTTTTTATTGATTCTTTTGCAAAAAGCGCCTCTTCTTTATGCTCATCATTCTGAAAATTATCATGATAATATGGAAAAAATTTATCAATCCCAATTCCGGGAGGAATCACTTTATATTCACATAAAGTCCTATTCTTATATTGACCATACTGATCTTCAATCTCTTGATTTGTACTGGTAATCACAAGGTTGGCCACTTTTAAAATTTGCTCTTCTATCTTTATCCTATAATCAATTTTTAATTGCCGGTTCATATCATTAATATTTACATTTTCAGCAAGCAAGCGAGTTTTCTTTGATCTGCCTAAGGAATGTCCTGTATATATAAATGGTATCCCAAAAAATCTTGCCAATTCTTTAGCGACATAACCTGCATCCGGGTAATGTCCATGAAACACATCCGGGATGACTTTTTCTTTCTGGATAAATTTAATGGTTTTATCCACAAACTCATCCATAAAAGGCCACAAGTGTTCTTTTCTGAAATATTTTTTACCACCACACTGTATTCTAATGATACGAAATTTATCGTTTACCTGTTCAATTGGACGATTATAATCTTCAGAATAGGATTTATCAGTAATCAAACGAGTAAATAAATCCACTCGATGAATATTTTCGTTTTCTGAAAGCGATTTACACAATTCTATAACATATTTAACCTGACCACCAGTGTCCGAATCATATCCCAATTCCAGGTTATCTGCTCGTAACAGACCATGAACACTAAACATTTGTATATAAAGGCCTTCTTTAGACATTACCAGACTCCTTTATTACTCAATTACGAAATGCGTCTCTTTTCGATAAAAAAATATCAGCTGTAAGTATACCTAAAAAGATATAACCGATAGCTTATAAAGTTAAAATTTCATCAGCAAATGGTATGTTTTTTTAATCTGCGTAATCGTTATGTGTTTGAAAGAATTTTGTTTGATATATTCTTTCTTCAAGATTTTTAGATAGACATATTTAAATGTATTAAATTATAGACATCAAGGTTTTATCAGTCAACCTTTTTTATATTCACTTTTTTACATTCAAAGGCAAATGCATATCTCTGACAAAAAATAAAAAACATATTATTAGATTCATAAAAACTCGAATATAGAATTGATAAATCAAAATCTTGACAATTTTACGCAAATTAGGCTATTTATTCATGTTTTATAAAATAAATGCACCTGCCAATGGCAATTAAAGATTAAGAAGGCAACAACTGACATGGATAAAGAAAGCAAGCTGATTCAACTTAGAAAAGAAAAAATTAATGAATTAAAGGAAAGTGGAGTCAACCTATATCCCAATGACTTCAAACCATCTTGTACTATACGTTCATTAAAAAAGAATATAGAAC
>JAWSVH010000221.1:0-1034 GCA_033852015.1 Desulfobacula sp. | reverse complement strand
AATTACAGGACCTGGGTTTAAAAGAATCGTATGATTTTTTCTTGACAAACACATGTTGTATACAATATGTGTTTGTCAAATATGGGAGAAATATTATGAAAAAAAAATCTTTAAGATCAAAGGTTTATACCTCTCTTCGATCAGATATTATTTCGGGTAAGCTTTCGGGGGGAACACGAATAACAGAAAATTTTATTGCCAATTCACTTGGGGTGAGTCGGACTCCTGTGCGAGAAGCACTACAAAAACTTACACAGGAAAAATTACTTGTCGCTATCCCAAAAGCTGGATATCTGATTGAAGATTTATCAGATTATGACATTCAAGATCTGTTTGAAAATCGAATGCAGATAGAACAAATTGCTTTTCAAAAGGCAAGTCAAAACATTACGCCTGAAGAACTAAAAATCCTGGATGATAACCTTGAAAATACAAAAGCTGCAATTAAATCCGGAAATAATTTTCAAGTTACGGAACTGGATATAGCATTTCATGAAATTATTTACAAAGCAGCTAGAAGCAAAACCCTTTTCAGGGTGTGTAAGAATTTAAGCGATTTAACCGTAAAATATCGTTATTGGCTCAATCTTATTCCGAATTTATCCAATGAGTCGCTTAAACATCATATTATGATTTATCAGAGCATTTTGTCTAAAGACACTCAAAAATTGTCCCAAGCCCTTTTACAGCATGCTCAATACGCTAACATCCATATTGTTGGTGTCATGAAAAAGCAGCGGTCTGATGCATTCAGTAAAGAAGATTTTTAGCCTTTTTGGCTCAGGATATTACTAATTTCAATATGGGAATCCTGCATTTTAAAACCTTGACTGACCAATTATAGGGTGTTTTTATTTCTTCCAGCCACCGATAAGGTGAAGATGAATATGGAAAATCACCTGCCCCCCGCCTTTTTCAACATTAAATAATAGTTTGTATCCAGATTCATTAACGCCTTGTTCCTTTGCCATATCTTTAGCAGTCATATACAGTCCTGAAATTAGGTCCCGATCTTCACTTTTTATATCATTCAT
>JAWSVH010000220.1:0-7017 GCA_033852015.1 Desulfobacula sp. | reverse complement strand
TTTTCATGAATCCAACTAGTGCGTCAATTCCCCGCATGGTCGTCGCATTATAGATAGAAGCCCTGCATCCACCCACAGATCGATGTCCTTTAAGTCCACCAAGACCATTTTTAATAGATTCTGCAACAAATTGTTTTTCCAGATCTTCACTGGGAAGTCTAAAGGTAACATTCATTAATGATCTTGAATATTTTTCTGCAGTGGTCCTGTAAAAATCACTTGCATCAATAAAATCATACAGAACATCCGCTTTTTTAATATTGTACTCTTCCATTTTTTCAAGCGTGCCAAACTCTTCTTCGATCCATTTTAATACTAAATCGATTGTATAAATCCCGAAACATGGCGGCGTATTATACATGGAATTTTTTTCAGCATAGGTGGAATATTTGAGCATGGAGGGCAGATCTGTATTACACATATCCAACATATCTTTGCGAATAATAACCATACACGTACCCGACGGCCCCATGTTTTTCTGGGCACCCGCATAAATCATCCCAAATTTGCTCATATCAAGGGGACGAGAAAAAATATCAGAGGACATATCACAGACAATGGGCACACCGTTTGTATCAGGGAATTTATGAAACTGAGTTCCTTTAATCGTGTTGTTCGATGTCAAATGTACATATTTAGCAGTGTCTGAAAACTGAATATCTTTGGGGATATAAGAAAAATCTTTATCCTCAGAAGACGCAACAACCTTACAATTCTTTTTAACAATTCCAGCTTCTTTTATGGCCTTTGTTGACCAGGTACCGGTATTAACAAAATCAGCCACATCATCTCCGGCAAGAAAGTTCATTGGAGCCATTGCAAACTGCATGGAAGCACCACCCTGAATAAAAAGAACATGATAACTGTCATCCAGTTTTAAAAGTCTTTTTGTCCGGGTCACCGCATCATTAATAACCTTGTCAAAATAAACAGAACGATGACTAACTTCTGTAATAGACATACCAGAGTTGTCAAAGTTCAAAAATGAAGATTGGATTTCTTCTAATACCTTAATCGGCAGCGCAGCTGGACCGGCATTGAAATTAAAAATTCGCTTGTCTGTCATTTGTTTTTTCCTTTATCTTATTTTAAGTTCATCAATTATGTTACCAGTTTTTCATGTCCCCCGACTAATACTTGGTTAATTATGTTCCCGGGTTTTATGAAATTTTATCTGAGGCCATTTTTCCACAGTAAATCCCAATTGATACTCACTGGTCGTCAAAAAAGTAAGCCAGCCTTCTGAGTCCAGGGTCAAATTAGCTTCATTGCTCTTCTTAAATTCTTTAAGAATTTTTTCATCTTCACACGTAATCCACCTTGCTATGGACAAATCAATAGTTTCATACACGGCATTCACACTATATTCTGCTTTAAGCCTTGCCATGGTCACATCAAACTGAAGCACACCAACAGCACCAATGATATGCAGATTTCCTAAAAGAGGCTTAAATACCTGAATCGTTCCCTCTTCGGACAATTGCAGCAACCCCTTTTGAAGAGATTTTGCCTTTAGAGGATCTTTTAACACCACCCGTCTGAAATGTTCCGGTGCAAAATTGGGAATCCCTAAAAACTTTAACGGTTCTTTTGTTGTAAAGGTATCCCCTATCTTAATCGTTCCATGATTATGTATTCCAATAATATCACCGGGATATGCCTCTTCTACATTATTTCTCTCCTGGGCCATAAAAATAGTTGCATTGGAAATTTTAATATCCTTTCCAATTCGATGGTGTCTCACCTTCATGCCTTTGGTAAATTTTCCAGAACAAATCCTGAAGAATGCAATACGATCCCGATGTTCAGGGTCCATATTTGCCTGAATTTTAAAAGTGAATCCGGAAAAGTCTTTTTCATGCGGATCTACATCCCGGGAAGATGTCAACCGTATCCCAGGTTGAGGTGCTATTTTCACAAATGCATCCAGCATTTCTTTTACCCCGAAATTATTAATGGCAGAACCAAAAAACACCGGAGTTTGTGTACCATTCAAATATAAATCCAGATCGAATGGGTCAGAAGCACCCACAATCAAATCCACATCTTCTCTAAGTTGCTGAGCCTGACTTTGTCCAACCAATTCATCAAGTCTGCTATCTGAAAGGTCATTGATTAATACGCCATCATCATCGTTTGGGGTATATCCTGGAGAGAATATCCCCAACTCATTTTTTTGAAGATTATAAACACCCTTAAAACGCTTTCCCATGCCCAAAGGCCAGGTTAACGGTGCACACTCTATCTGGAGTTTATCCTCAATATCTTCAAAAATATCAAGGGGCTCAAGCCCCTCTCTATCTAATTTATTTATAAAGGTGATAATGGGGGTATTGCGCATTCGACAAACCTCCATAAGTTTCTGGGTCTGGGGCTCTACCCCTTTTGCATTATCAATGATCATGACAGCACAATCTACAGCAGTAAGCACCCGGTAGGTATCTTCACTAAAGTCCTTATGACCAGGGGTATCCAGAAGATTTATTTCATAATCTTTATAATTAAACTTCATGACTGAAGAGGATACACTAATGCCTCTTTCCTGTTCAATAGATAAAAAGTCACTGGTGGCCGCTCGTTCTACTTTCCGTGATTTAACTGCACCCGCCTGCTGTATCGCACCACCAAACAGTAATAATTTTTCTGTCAGGGTCGTTTTACCCGCATCTGGATGGCTTATAATCGCAAAGGTACGGCGCTTGCCAATTTCCTTCAAAAGGGTTTTATCAATCATATCGTTTGGCGTATTATTTGGCGCATTCTTTGGTGTATTATTTAAATCCATTTTTATTCTATTTCTTTTTATTACAAATTTTAAGTGTGGAAATCTATCAGAATTCTACAAATTAATCAAGATAAAAACACAGGAAAGATATAAACTTTTAATAATTTCAAAACATTAGGAGAGAATAATCGATTTAGGTTTTCCGCAACTAACAGGACTCAGAACTTATTAATCTTCAGATTGTTTTGCATTTTCTTGCCTCTTTCGTATTTTAAAAAAATCATAAATTCCCCATACAAGGAGACAGATACTCATAACCCTATTAAAAGTCGCATGATTTTGCATTTCGACATCACTTGTCAAAAAACCATCCCAAAAACACCAGAGACCAAAGCCAATCAATAAAACCGTAAAGATATAAGGATTCATAGCAGGTGGAGCAGATGAGGCCGATGTTTTTTTTTCTTCTTTCATAAGATCTCTTAGTCCTAAGTTATTATCTGCAAGTTAAATTCCTGTAATTTCCAATTCTACAATTAATCGGGAAAGATAAGTTCGCTGAATTTTGAGTATTTTTGCAGCCTTTGTACGATTACCTTGAACTGACTCCAATACCTGAATAACAAATTGTTTTTTAAAATCGAGTATTGCCTGTTTTAAATCCCGACCCTGAAGCTGGATCTGTTCTTTTTCTCCCACAGCAAAAGGAAGATCTTCAGGAGAGATCATTGGACCTTCACACATAATCACAGCCCTTTCGATAGCATTTTTTAGTTCTCGAATGTTTCCAGGCCATAAGTGGGTTTGAAGTACTCGAATCGTTGATGAAGCAAATCCAAGTTCCAGCCTTGATTGTTCAATTTTAAACATCTCAAGAAAATAATCTGCCAGTAATAAAACATCCTCTTTACGTTTCCTTAAAGCAGGCATTTTAACTTTCACCACATTCAAACGATAATACAAATCTTCTCTAAATTTTTTTTGAACCACATCTTCTTCTATTTCTCTATTTGTAGCAGAGATCACCCGAACATCAACGTTAATATCCTGACTGCCCCCAATACGGTAATACATACCTTCTTGAAGCACTCGAAGCAATCGAGTTTGCATGCTCAGACTCATTTCCCCGATCTCATCCAAAAAGATAGTACCCTTGTCTGCCAACTCAAATTTACCCTTTTTGACAGAACCGGCTCCTGTGAAGGCACCTTTTTCATGTCCAAAAAGGTCATCTTCCAAAAGGGTTTCCGTCAAAGCCCCACAATTTATGACCACCAGGGGAAAATCTTTTCTCGCGCTTTGCATATGAATCATTCTGGCCATCAGCTCTTTTCCTGTGCCACTCTCACCCAGGATCAGCACACTGGCTTTTGTATTTGCAACCTTGAGACCTTCGGACACTGCCTTTCTTACTTCGGGACTATTGCCCACGATCTTATATTTTTCGGCAGCCTGATCTGTTAGTTCTCTATTTTTTCGATTTGCACCTTCGACTTTTCTTGCATGGGAAATAACCTCTGAACAGACATTGGCAAATACATTTAATATATCTAAATCCTTCTGATCAAATGGCTGGTCATCTTTCCTGTCAATAATCTGAAGAACACCAATTATTTGAGAATGAATTTTTAAAGGAGAGCAGGCAATTGATTTTGTTTTAAACTCAATATCACTACTAATCGTTTTATGCCATCGAGGGTCTTTGGTAACATCCACCACTAAAAGTGGTTCGCCTGTTTTAGCAACATAACCGGCAATACCCTGACCAACTTTAAGCTCGTGCTTCTTAATCTCCTGTTTTTTAGGCCCTGTAGCCACTTCAAAACGCAGCGTTTCTCCATCTTCATCCAACAACAGAAGCGAGCTTGCTCTTGCCTGCATCATTCGAGCAGCCGTATCCACAATGAGCCCAGGCAAATGATCTGGGTCCTGGACACAAGATAACCAGGTGGATATATCATTAAGGTATTGTAATGGTGTACTTGAATACATATGCATATTGTCTTTTAGCGTATTTTCTTTCTCATAATCAAGGTTTTTTAAACTGTATAGATTATAACGGACACCAAACATAAAATAAAGCACTGTTCATCCCAGCGATATAATATCTTTTATCCATTTTGCTTGACATCAAAAAGAAATTAATTAATTTAAGACTCATGTTTTAATTTATTATCAAGATATTTTATTATCATACCCGATAAAATATTCTTATGATTAAGGGTATAATGAAGGAATAACAGTGACAATAAACAACACATCGTCTGATGCTGAACGAAAAATGCTGTCAGATGCAGGCTACGCAAATCCCGCAATTAATTACTACCTTGAAAAAAAATATATTGGACATATTGAAAATGCCGACCAGATCTCAGAAAAAGTGGGATCCTGCGGTGATATTATGAAAATTTATCTAAAAATTGATGGTCAAAAAATCATTAATGATATTCGATACGAGATTACCGGTTGTGCCGGAGCTATTTCTGCAGCCATGGCAGCCGTTGAGCTAGCCAAGGGCAAAACAATTGACCAAGCCCTGGAACTCAATGACGGTGATGTATTCAAGGTTTTAGAAAACATTCCTGAAAAAAAACATCACTGTATCCAACTTGCTGTTAAAACCATGCATAAAGGACTTGAAGAATTTAAAACTCAAAAAACTGTTTAATATATATCCCTGAAAATCTCATCTGAAAAATTCTGATAAAAGGTTTCAGGGATCTTTTACTAAAAAAGGAATAAATCATTCTCTATACTGCCCTGAAAAAATTAGCCTGGATTTGTTTTCTTTTCATTCCTTTATTATCAGGATGTGCCGGGCAAAATGATTTTCAACTCAAAGACCTTGCTAAAACAAATATCAATATTGTATCAGAGATTCACATTGAACAGACCACAGATCTATTAAAAAAACTGACCCGTAAATTATACAAAAAAAACCCTGCCCAATTGCAAAAAGCGTATGGCCTTACCATCGAGGATCGTATAAAGCAAATCTTTGTATGTCCGGCACAAAATTCATACAAAACCCTTGAATTTAAAAAAAGTACCCAAGCCATTCTTTTAGGATTTGAACCAGAATTTGAAGGTGATCGGGTCTTTGCTATCATGTACGGACTCTACACCATGATTCACAGATCTTATAACAGCAAATGCGAGCTTTATGTACTGGATTTTCTAAATGAACAAGACTTATATAATAGTGCCAGAAACATTGAAATCCTTATCTGGCGTCTGAATACCCGCCAGCATGCAGATGGCAGTCTATTTCTCCTCACCAATAGCGTTGATGGAAACACAACGAATTTAAGCTATGAACGAATTTTTGGCAAACTGATTTCTCTTCAAGATACCATGGCAAAAATTGTCTCCACCCGCACAGGCAGAATAATTAAAGAAACCATACAAACCGTGGGAATGGCGTTTATACCCATTGGCCTTTAAGGTTTTAAAACCTATTGAGTTTTTTATCTAATTTAAGCCTTGTCCGGCCCAAGTCTTACCCGGTTCATTCTTTTTTTGGGACAGTACCTTTTCAAAGCGTGTTAGTTGACCTTGATAATATACTTTTTTCGTTTTTGAAAGACGCAACGCTTCTTTTGTCATTTTCACAGCATTCTCAATATCATTGTTCGCGAACAAGGCTTCCGCATAAGTATCAAGAATAAAAGGTTCACGCATTTGGGCAACCGCTTTTTGGGCATATACCAACGCTTTTCCAGCATCCTGAAATGTCGTATCCGGACACGTGACAAGCAGCCAGGACAAATTATTTAAGGCATGCACATTCAAAGGATCCACCCGCAGAACATTTTCATAGGAATCAATGGCTTTTTGATAATTTTTTTTAATTAAATAATAATAGTCACCAACCATTGCATAGAGATCTGAATTATCCGGCTCAATATCCATTCGTGCAAATAAAATTGCTTCTGTTTTTTGGGCAATAAAAGTATCAAACGCAGGTCTTGCAGCACCATAATTAATAGAATATCCGAAAAAAACAACACCTAAAGCAATGAATACATATCCACCAATCAGTCGTTTGACCTTGGCATGATGCTGCGCAATTAAACTTGGGACCATCTGACATTTTTCTAGAAATCGAATTCGTTGACCAATACTGTAATGATGCCAATTGGGTTTATCAATGGATTGTCGCGATAAGGAGGCAATTTTATAAAACGTTGAGATAAGAGAAGATGCATCGGGTGAGAATTGATAGACATGCAGATCCGCCTGACGTTCAAAATTTCTCATAAAAAGACCAAATACCAACCTGAAACACAAGA
>JAWSVH010000049.1:0-32828 GCA_033852015.1 Desulfobacula sp. | reverse complement strand
CAATTGTTCCCTCATATCCTTGTTCTTTGTGTTGTTCAACCAAGTGTTTGAGAGGAATCTTAAATACCCTGGATATTTCAGTGGGATCATGCTGGATCTCATCTTTTTGATTCCATACCCCAACCCAGGCTTCTATGTCTTTGCTGTTAATGGTTTGAAAATGTCCTAGAGAACCAACGACATCAACATTTTCAGGTTGGATGTTCATTTCTTCGGTCAATTCTCTTAATGCAGTTTCTCTGGTGGACGCATCTTTTTTATCTTTGTGGCCACCGGGAAAGGCCATCTGATTTGCCCAGGGATATCCTGGAACATCTGCTTTCTGGATAAACAAAAGTTTTGCTTCTGAATTAAAAAGGAACAGCGCCATTACGCTTGTTGGGTCAAAATATCTGGCATCCGGTGCTTCTGGATGGGAACCATTTTTAATGGATGTTCGGATATTATTGATACAATTTTTTTCTTTCATGAACATTTTTAACCTGAAATATATGTGTAAAAACCCGCAAACGATACAGGGAATTTAAAAGCTTGTCAAATTCAGAGATAAAATCAATTTGCTAAATTATAATGTGATTAAAAAGGTTCAATCAACCTGATAATAATGGTATTATCATTCTCTTTTGGGTATAACAAGCTTTTGAATCTATATTAAGAAAACGAAAAGAATATAATATATTATGCATTATTTATTGTTCATTGTTACTTCCCTGATTTGGGGGGGCGGATTTTTCCTCATGAAAAAAGCAGGACTTGCTTTTGGTCCCCTGACAATCGGAGCGAGCACTACGTTTGGCGGAGCCCTGGTTCTTTGGATGTTTTGGCTGGTTAAGCGAAGTGCATGGAAGATTCGGCGTCAACATCTGGTACCATTGATTATTGTTTCTTTGTTTGGTTACATCTTCCCCTATGCGGCGCAGCCTTTTCTCATTAAATTGATTGGGCATGGATTTATCGGGATGATGGTTTCCCTGGTGCCAATTTTTACAATTTTGGTATCCATTCCTTTGCTCAGAATATATCCCAGCCAAAAACAGTTTTTTGGTGTTTTGATCGGCATGGTGTGTCTGGGTTTGATGGTTATTGATGGGTTAGATCGAAATGTCAGTGGGTTCTATTTGCTTATGAGTCTTTCTGTTCCGCTTTGCTATGCCATCTCCAATACCCTTGTGCAGCGATCACTTCAGGATCTACCCCCAATCATTTTAGTGGCCCTGTTTATGACGGCCGGTACTATCGTTCTAACGCCATTGTCTTTGGCGTTTGAGACGATCACAATTGATCACAATTTTGTGACAGCCGTTGGTGCTATTCTTTTGTTATCGGTATTTGCACGGGGTATTGCGATGTTGCTTTTTTATAAAATGATTCAAGATAAAGGGCCTCTTTTTGCTGGTATGGTCACCTATGTCATTCCTGTAGAAGCGCTTATGTGGAGCTGGCTGGATAATGAACGCATTACATTAATGCAAGTGTCAGCTATTTTAATTGTGCTGTTAATCGTTGGAATCGTCCAGCGGGATATTGTTCACAGAAGTAAAAAATAGTGATGCGGGTGTTACCGTTAATAAAGTTTAATAAATTCTATGCTTCCAATTGACATGGGATTTAAATCTGTGCAATTACAGTGAGTACGAATCCGATGAGGGTTTTGACGGTCAGTGCAGTGGCATACCAGTCTCGTCAGAACAGGTTTTAAAAAACCAAAGACATGCGGTACATTTGGAAAAGGAGTTGGTTTGGCCAGATATAACATCCTTATAGTAGATGATAGCCAGATGATGCGAAATATTGTCAGAGGATTTCTGGCTGAGCTTAACTGCGATACAATGGAAGCTGTTGATGGAGAAATGGGGCTGGATCTGGCCAGAAACAATCATTTTGATCTGATCATAACTGATGTGGAAATGCCCCGTAAAAACGGGATACAAATGTGCCAGGATCTAAAAAGTGATCAGCTTACCCGGGGCATCCCCATCTTGATCATCAGTTCCTTTGATTCTGAAGATGATATTCACAAGGGGTTCCAAAGCGGGGCATCTGCCTACCTGTCAAAGGATGAAATATCTGATCAGCTGTATATGACGGTAGAATCCATTTTATCCAAATCCAGCTTTAATATTTCCAAACTGATCATGATTGTCGATGATTCAGGTATGATAAGGCATCTGGTGGACACAGAGCTCTCCAAGTCAGGCTATCGGACGCTGACAGCCGAAAATGGATCTGATGCCTTGGAAAAACTGGAATCTTCCACCCCGGACCTGATCCTTTCTGATATTGATATGCCAATTATGAATGGTTTTGAATTCTGCGAAGCAGTTCAGGGTGATGATCGATTCAAGACTATCCCCTTTGTTGTCATGAGTGCCAATAGTGATAGAGGGCACATGCAGCGAATGCTTCAAAGAGGGGCCCAGGCATACTTGGTTAAACCATTTAACATGGATCAGGTTACCATTCTAGTGGACAAAATGTTGTCCGATCATTTTGTCATGCTGCTCAAAGATCGGGAACGACTTGATTCTGAGCGCCGCATGATGTTATCCACCATCACTAGTTTGGTCAACGCCCTTGAAGCGCGGGATAAATATACAAAAGGGCACTCCACGGCTGTGGCAGGGATTGCAGTGGATCTGGCCAAGCTTACAGGGGCCTCCAGCAAGGATGTCCAGTCTATTCTTATTGGCGGCCATCTTCATGATATCGGTAAAATAGGCATTAGTGATGCTATTTTGTTAAAACCCGGCCATCTTAACAAACAGGAATTTGAATATATCAAACAGCACCCGGATATCGGGGCCAATATCCTTGCTCCGATTGAAAGCCTCGCAGATATTGTTCCCATGGTTCGCTGTCACCATGAACGCGTAGATGGAAAAGGATATCCCAATGGGCTCAAAGGGTCAAAAATCCCCTTATGGGCTAGAATCACTGCGGTTGCAGATACGTTCCACGCAATAACAAGCAATCGACCCTATCGTACTGGTATGAAGATGGAAGATGCCCTGCAGATCATTGAAGATGTCAAGGGAACTCAATTGTGCCCAGAGTGTGTGGATCTGTTTCTCACATGGATTGCCCAGGACAATTCTAAGCTCAAGAAGTGGAATGACGATAGTGGATTCAACGACCAGCTGAAGCTTTAGGGATACTGAATTTCATCGGGCACATCATCAAGTATCATTTCCGTACGTGCTATAGATCAATGTGCTGAGCAAGGTCATCGCATTTCGGTTATAACGTGAGTAGGTGCCTGGTTAGCAGGCTTTTTATTCATTCTAATGTTTTTATATGATTAATTATATCCCAAATTTCCTTTTTAGTTAGATCTTCTTTAAACGATGGCATTTCACCTTTACCATTCAATATTTTCCAATGAAAATCACCGTCTGAGTGACTCTTTAAACGTGTTGTTAAATTTGGTGTATTTTTTGTTAAATCAGTTGCATCTTTTTTAAGCCCTTTTGCATTTAAACCATGACAAGATGAACAGAGATCTTTAAAAAGAATCTGGCCGGTTTTTATAGATTTGCTTGACGCTGGGATAGGATTTTTCTTTTCCGTTTCATTTTTTGGGGCCATCCAACTATGTGCAAAGGACTGTTGGCCAAAGCATAAAATGATTACTGATATTATAGCTGAAAGGTGGAATTTTTTAATATAATATATATTCATTATCGCTCCTTATGCTCTAACTACAAACATCTGCAGTTCGTCCAAACAGCATTTTTTTTGTTGAACTTTCGATTTGTTTAAATAATATTGTCGGTTTTGTCATGGTTCAATAAGCAACATATAATATTGATGTTTACCAGTCAATTAAGATTAAGACAAATGTATAAAGGCAGAGCTAACTTAATAAAAATATTTAATGTTATTTTTTTCTACTAACGATTGCATTGCCAAAAACGAAGCCTGTTATATATTATGAAAATGCTTATGATCTATACCTTGATTAAGAATAGATAAGTGCACGGAGGTGTTTTATGAAAAATATAATAACAGGTTGTATTAAACTTGGGTGTTTTATATTGCTTTTGATTCTGGTTTCAGGATGTGTGTCTAAAAATAGTAGATTTGTATCTTTAAGACATGATGACCAGGTAAAGCAATCTTTTGAGAATTTTATAGTACCAGAAGGATATAATTTTTATTATTTTGGTTCAATATCCAATCCAGAAGCTTTTGTTGGCATTTCAAAAGATTTTAAGCTGGATGCTTCTATGTGGGAACCAATTGAGCTTACATCGGATATCTTGAGAGACTGGATCTGGCGATATGCAAACCGTCTTAAGGGAGATATGAGACAGTTTGGTTCTAATATCGTTGGTCCGAATATGGAACATATTGGTATCTGGTATTCGCTTGGGGACTGGAAGCAATGGGCAAGAATTGAATTAACAGGTGATAACGCTGTTAAAATAGGGAGCCCAATAAGTTACCGGCGCTCGGGCGATAGTCTGTTCCCATTTTAGAAGACAATTAATTTATGGGTTTTAACTCAATTATTATGCTAAATACGACCTCAAATACTTTGATAAAATTGGCAGCATTGGTTTGGTATATAGGCGTTGTTGTTTTGACCGTTAAAAGTGGCGCTTTGTTTTTCGAGGCTCTAAAAGGAGGGGCCGGTCAATCCTTTATTTTAATGGCTGTTTTATGTGGAATTGTAATTGGAATGATTAAGGCAAAATATCTTTTTTATAATATAGGTAAGAAAAATATAGATCGAATCGATTTATTGGCAGACCCCAAACTGTGGCAGTTCTATCGGAAACGTTTTTTTGTGTTTTTATTTTTAATGATTGCATTGGGGAAGTATTTATCAGGCGTTGCACATGGAGAGAATCTGGCCCTTATTGCATTGGCGGTATTGGAACTTTCAATCGCCTCTGCATTAGCTTTAAGCAGTCATTGTTTTTGGGAAAAATAAAGAAAAACTTCTGTTTTAAAACAGGTTATTTTCTAAAATGAATTTGTCTTGCCGGATGTATCCTCAGGTATGAGTGATGATGGCTTTAGCGGTCTCTTCCGGAGCCTCAAGGGGAACCAGGTGTCCTGAGTTTGGTAATTCAACAAAAGTATCTTCAGGACGCAGCCGCTTCCACTTATTCCACGCAGCGATTGACAGGGTATCTGATAATTCCCCTTTTATTCCTAATATAGGGACTTGAACCGATCTTAGCTTGCTCCAGACATAGGGTATGGTGCAATATATATGCGCTTCCCAATCTTTTGGGAAAGCCAATTTAAAATTATTATCTTTGTTGTGTATTAAACCATATGTTCCAAAATCAGCCAGTGCTTTTTCAGGAAATCGGGAGAAGGCTTTTTTCTGCCGATGAAAATCAATACATTCTTCTGAAGATCTCCATATCTCGGGTCTGGTCAGAGTTTTTGAGATGAATGGATGGCGCTGCTTTATTTTTATGGGTGCTAATTTATAGATTGTCCATAAACGGGTGGGCAAAAATACAGGATCAATGAGTATTAATTTGCTGAATAGATCAGGTCTTTTAGAAGCTGCAAGCATGGTTGAAACCGCTCCGATTGAATGGCCGACACCAATAACAGGGGGGCTGTTTGTTGAATCAAGAAACGTGATCAGATCATCTGCGTATGTCATCCATGTTATTTTATTTGACGGGTGGCCAATGTTTTTCCATGTGGCACGAAGCCCCAATCCAAATACATTAAACTTTATGGCAAGTTTATTGAGCATTTGCCTATATGTGCCAAACGGATATCCATTTGCATGATAAAAATGCAGCCTCGGTCCATCTTTGTTCAATTCAAACCAGTGTGGATTTCCTTCACTATTTTCGATTAAATACTTTTTCATAATAAAATTTGATGTTTACCCGTCGCGTAATCTTACGGTAAGCACATATTGTAAATGTGTTAAAAATAATTTCTTAATTTTAATTCAAACGGATGAGGGTTCAAATATGTCTGGGTTTTCAACCATGGCTGTTCATATTTCATGACATAGTGCTTAAACAGTGTGATCGGCACGATTAAAGGGACATAGCCAGATCCATATTGATCGATTACAGACAATAGTTCTTGTTTTTCATCTCTGCTCAAATCCTTTTTGAAATACCCCATCATATGTTGAAGTACATTGATGTTTTTTTTCAAGGTTGTATGAAGCGCTAAGGCTTTTAAAAGGAGTTTTTCATACCTGTCAAACAATTCGTTTAAATCAAAATTTTCCCCTTGAGCGACAAGCCGCCCCATTTTTCGATAAATATCCTGATTATGTGATAGTATGAGAAGCTTATTATGGGTATGGAATTCTACAAGGCCTCCCAAGGATTGATTTTGTTCGATAAGTCTTCTCCAACGTTGAAGAGAAAAGATGCTTTCAATAAAATTTTCTCTCAGTTTCGGATCATGGAGGCGCCCGGCTTCCTCAACGGGTATTCTTGGAAAAGCTTCTGTGAAAGCCTTTGCAAATAGTCCGGTGCCATTTTTTCGAACGGTACCATCATCACAGTATACCCGAATCCGGTATAAACCGCTGCTGGGGGATTTGCTCTTGAAAATAAATCCACACAGGTTTTCTTCAGTCAGTTTTTTTAAGCGATTCTTTATCCAGGTTTTCATTTGCCCTGTTTTGTCCTGGCCGGTTTTTTGGGTCATTAACCTGGGGCTTTCAGGATTGCCTACCAGCCTGATGGCTTCCCGAGGCGTTGGCATGCCACACTCAACCTCCGGGCAAACAGGGACATACTCTGTAAAAAGCCCAAGGGTTTGGGTAAGAAATCGGTCATGACTGTGTCCGCCATCGTATCGTACTTTTTTTCCTAAAAGGCAGGAACTGATACCTATTTTAATGGGGGTAAGCATATCTTTCTCCGATAGCTGAAATATCACGCACGTGATTACTTGTATAAGTAATAATCTTTGCCAGGTAGAATGTAATCGATTATATAAGTTTTTGAAATGATTATTACGAAAATTTCATTAAGCGTTTCTCAAACCTATGTGAAAAAAGCATAGCACAAAGAATAACTCGTTTGACCGGTGAGCTATGCCCAAAATCATGGCAAACTATATGTTTTCATTCCTTTGGGAAACACCAATATCGTCTCTCTTATATTTTTCAAATCTTGAACTTTTTCTTGTTTTCATTTTGTTAAACCTGATACAGATACAACATGCAGTTTCTGTATCAGGTTGGAGTGACTCTTTCGGGTTTGGAAGATCTTATCCTTTATATTTATTTTTTAAAAAAAGGAGCTCAGTTTGAATCAAAAACATGATCCTCTACTTTGGCGAATTCTCTTGGTTGAAAATGATCCTGCCAATTCCCGATCGGTTATACAACTTTTTAAACCCTATGCTGGCATCACCTACCAGGTGGATGTTTTTAATGACATATCTGCTGGATTAAAGTCCATGTCGTCTATTTGTTATGAAGCTGTTGTGTTGGGCTTGGCCCTTTCAGATGTAGAAAAGATCCAGTCTCTAAGACAATTGAGGAAAGAAAACGCGATCATTCCTGTTATCGTCTTAGCAGAAAAGGATGATGCACAAATTTTTAAATCATTTATGGATCTTGATATAGACGGGTGTATCCCAAAATCAGCCCTGTCAGTCGGTGTCCTTTTGCCTGCTGTTTCCATTGCCGTTAACAAAGGCCGAAAGAAAAAAGTGAACACTCTTGAAAAAACTCACCATAAAGACGTCATTGAAAATTTAGAGGATGCCTATTACGAAACTGACCTTAACGGGATATATACTTATGTGAACAAAATGGCATGCCGACATTTTGCGAGAAAACGCAGTGAATTGATCGGGGCAAGTTATAAAGACCTTACTCCGGAACATCTGGTCCCTAAATTTAGGCAGGAATTCAACAGGGTATACAAAGAAGGCAAGAACAATAAAATAATTAACAGCCAGATAAAACTTCCGGATGGCACTCTTTTTTATGCTGAATTGAGTGTGTCTTTGGTTAGAGATAATCAAGGAAATATAACCGGTTTTGCAGGCATCAGCCGTGATGTGACCGAAAAAAAGCTGGCTCAACTTGGTTTAAAAAAGAGTGAAGAGAAATATCGCAATATTCTTGCTGGAATTGAAGATGGGTATTTTGAGGTGGATCTGAAAGGGTGTATACAGTTCTGCAATGATTCCATGTGTAAAATGCTGGGATATGAAAAAGAAGAGCTGATGAATATGTCCAATATGGACTATATGGATAAGGAGAATGCACAAAAAGTATATAAGGCCTTTAATAAAATTTATCGGACAGGTCAGTCTAATTTATTTTTACAGTACGAGATTATCAGAAAAGATGGAACCCGTGCATACCAAGAAGTCACGGTTTCCCTTATACGGGATAAAGATAGCAAGCCTGTCGGTTTCAGAGGTATATCAAGGGATTTTACGGAAGAGAAAATTGCCCAGTGGGCCTTAAAGGAGAGTGAAGAGAAATATCGCAGTATTCTATCGAGTATCGAAGATGGGTATTTTGAAGTGGACAAAAAGGGCAAGATGCTGTTTTTCAATGATTCGATGTGTAGGATTTATGGATATTCCAGAGAAGAGTTTGCTAGCACAGATTACCGTCAATATATGGATAAGAAAAATTCAAAAAAAGTATTTTATGCCTTTAATCATATTTTTATCAGCGGTGAACCAAACCTATCCGTGAACTATAAAATTATGAAGAAAAACGGTGAACGGGTATATCTGGAAAGTACGGTCACTTTGATGAAAAATAATAGAGGGGAGGTTACGGGTTTCAGGGGAATTGCCAGAGATATCACAGAACGAAGAAACTTTATTCGGGAACTTAAAAAAGCCAAAAAAGGTGCAGAGGAAGCCAGCCAGGCAAAAAGTGAATTTCTGGCGAATATGAGTCACGAAATCCGGACCCCTATGAATGGGGTTATTGGGATGTATAATCTTTTGCTGGGAACAGGATTGACAGCAGAGCAGTCTGATTTTGTTGAGACAGGCAAAAGAAGTGCTGATTCACTTTTAGTCGTTATTAATGATATTCTGGACTTTTCGAAAATTGAGGCAGGAAAGCTGGATATCGAAGTGATTGATTTTGATTTGCGAAAATCAGTGGAAGATATTGTTGCCCTGCCCGCAGTTCAGGCTCACGTCAAAGGGCTTGAATTCGCTTATCAGATCGACCATGATGTACCTGCCTTGATAAAGGGTGATCCTGGTCGCCTGAGGCAGATAATTATGAATTTATCCACGAATGCCATCAAATTTACAGAACAGGGAGAGGTTGTTTTCAGGGTGTTTCTGAAAAAAGAGACTAAGACCCATGTGACGCTTCATTTCAGCATTCAGGACACGGGAATCGGAATCTCTAAAAAAGATCAGGCGCGGCTGTTCAGTTCTTTTCAGCAGGTGGACGCATCCACCACCCGAAAATACGGTGGTACGGGACTGGGGCTGGCCATATCTAAAAAGCTGGTGGAACTCATGGGCGGAAGTGTACACGTGGACAGTATCCTCAATCAAGGCTCGACATTCTGGTTTACCTCAATTTTTGAAAAGCAGCCAGAAGTCCGAGAAAAAACATTTGAAATGCTTGACACTGTTCAGGGCAAAAGGGTTCTCATCGTCGATGATAACCAGACCAATCTAGATATTTTATCCGGATATCTGGATCATTGGGGGGTGAGTTGCGATCAGGCGTTAGGTGGTAAGATGGCGCTTTCTTTAATGCGTGCAGTAGCCAAGGCAGGTGCGCCATACGAAATTGTGGTTTCAGATATGCTCATGCCGGAAATGGATGGTGCAGAACTTGGCCGGGTTATCAAATCAGATCCGGCGCTTAAAGACACCCTGTTAATCATGCTGACATCCCAGGGTTTAAGGGGGGATGCGGGTGAAATGAAGCGGATTGGATTTTCAGCTTACCTTAATAAGCCGGTTCGGCGTTCTCTTTTATATGACTGCCTGATAACGGTTGTTAATCAGACCCATAGAGTACTGGATGAAAAAAAGAAAATAGATCTGGTAACCAGCTACAGCATGTCCGAAGAAAAACGGCATAATCTTGTTCTCTTACTGGCAGAAGATAACCCTGTGAACCAAAAGCTTGCCATTGTACTTCTTAAAAAGTTCGGTTTCAATCCGGATTCGGTCAATAATGGCAAAGAGGCTGTCCAGGCTATGGAATCAAAAAAATATGATGCGGTTCTTATGGATATTCAGATGCCGGAAATGGACGGGCTTGAGGCCACAAAAATTGTAAGAGATCTGGATTCTTCTGTTTTAAATCACGAAGTGTTGATTATTGCCATGACGGCACATGCAATGAAGGGAGATCGGGACATGTGCCTGAAAGCAGGCATGGATGATTATATTTCTAAACCTATTAAGCCTGAAAAATTATTGAAAGTCATTGAAAATAATATCAAAGACTTTAAATGAGCCAGCATAAATGATGGACTCTCTGAATTGGTTTGTTCTGATTCCGCGTGGGGCTACTCAGCCTACAGGTTGTATTAATTTTGAAAACTACCCTTAACCTTTTTATTTTTTTTCATTTTTATATACCAAGTTTCGTCACCATAAAGTTCATCAGAACATCCAGAGCATAAACCATGGCTAAATGATGCATCGGAATGTTTTTCTATATAATCTTCTAAACTATTCCAGTAACCTTTATCGTCTCTAATTTTTTTACATTTGGCACAGATCGGTAGCAAACCACTTAATATATTAATGTCCTCAATTGCTTTTTGAAGTTCTGTGATCAATTTTTCACGTTCTTTTTCCACATGTATGCGCTCAGTAATTTCCTTGGAAATGCAAATTATAGAATTCACATTATCTTGCTCATCAAAGATTGGTTTAACTGTAGTTAAATGGTAGGTATCACCATCTGGGTTCGGAACACGGACTTCAATGTTTTTGGTTTCACCGTTTTCAAATACCCATTTTACTACAGCATAACGCTTATCAGCTTTCTCTTTGGAAAAAATATCCCAAATTTTTTTCCCTATAATATATTCAGGTTTTTTATCACAAACATTTTTTGCAAATTCATGGTTAACATAAAGATATTGACCATCCTTATTGAAACTAAAAATAGCATCACTGGAGTTGTCCAACAGGATTCGATACCTATCATTAGAGATTCTCAACTGTTCAAGTTCTACGATCAATTCATCTTTTGTCATACTTTTTAATGCGGTTGATTTCATAATGTTTATTTCGTTTAATTATATTTCAGATTGGGCTTCCAAATACGGTTTTAATTTTAATACTAACAAAAAAACAAGCAGAATAAAATTCGAAAACGAATATTCAACACATCACAGATAAGAATAATTTCCTGAAACAGTGTGGTGGCCGGTTCCTCTCGATTAGATATAAAATTTGCAGTAGCGGTGAAGTGGGGTCTTGTATGGCAGATAAAATCAATTATATAAAACAAAATGTGAACGGGAAAAGCAAAATCCTACTTTATGAGTATGATATTATTTTTCCTTATTTATTAAGTGGTTAGGCTTGGTTTTGATAAATAAGACATGGCTTGACAATAATTATAGTTGCAGTATAATATTGAATTCTTAAGTTTATGTTAAGAAATTTGTAGCGCAAAAAAGGATCACTATATGCCAAGCACTATCATCATTAAAAAATATCCCAACAGGCGGCTGTATAATACCCAAGAGAGCATCTTTGTTACTGTGGATGATGTTTCCAATCTTATTAAGCAAGGCTTTCGTATTCAAGTGATCGATTTGAAAACAGGTGAAGACGCTACCGAGATTGTTTTAACCCAAATCATTATGAATAAAGCAAAAGAGGATAATGCTATTCTGCCAGTGTCTCTGCTGCACCTTGTGGTTCAATATGGAGAGGGCCATTTGCACGAATTTTTTGAAAAATATCTTGAAACAGCTATTGAAAATTATTTAAGTTTCCGGAAACAAATGGATGATCAAGTAAATTCTTATTTAGGCATGGAATTTTCATCTTTTGCAGAACAGGCATTAAAGAACATGGATCCTTTAAACTTGCTCCCTAATTCTAAAGTAAAAACTGATTAAAAATTCTTGTTAGTTCTTCCGCTCAAACTAAAAAACAATCCTATATGATTAAAAAGCTTACTATTTAATTCTAAATGGCAAATACGAAAGTATTCGCGTTGATTGCCATCTGTATGAAAAATTGTCTAAGCGATTTTTATTGATATGGTTGCATTGCAAAAGAATGATTACGCAATGCAAAATTTAAGAGTCCTTGATTTGATCAATCGCCTTTGAGAGTGGTGTCCATTTTGTATTAACCGGCAATAGCGCGATTGGCCTGACAATTAAGGCATTATTTTGCACTGCAAAAAAACACCTTGACAATCCCTTCGCCGACGTTTAGTATCGCTACTCAATTGTGCAGTGCAACATTCTTTTGCGCGGCGCTTTAACATAAACGTTTAAAACGAGGATATTATGTCAGAAACCATTCAAGAGAAATTACAAAAAGACGCTAAAGATCTTCAGCAGAAGGTTGAAGAAGGTGTTAACGATTTTAAGAACAAACTGGAACAAGGTTACGAAATTACAAGCAAATTTTATGCTGAGTATATTGAGCGACAGGCTGTATTTACCGGTTCTGTAATTGAGGCAGGTATTAAAAACAGCAATAGCCTTACATCAATTAAGTCTGTTGGTGAAGCCATTCAAAAAAGTACTGATCACGTCGAGGAAATAACTAAACAATATAAAGACCAGCACGATATTAACTCTAAAGCGTTTCAATCGTTTCATGCAGAATTGAAAAAAATAGCGCAATTAGAAAAAAAGACAGCTAAGCAAAAATAGCAAAATAGAACGTTATCTTCATCAGGTAAAAAGGGGAACTTCCCCCTTGTTACCTGATGCGGATTCGCATTTGATATATGCTGAAAAAATTAACAACAAAAGACTTTCAAAAACCATTTGTTTAAAAGATTAAGAAGAGTTGTTTGTGCTGATTTTCCCATACGCTATCTATTTTCAGCCGACTCTTTAACCCATTTAGGATGATGAAACAGTTTTTGAAAAGAGAATGATATCAAACGAAGAACTGAAAAGACATATTCAGAAATAAATATATATTAGTGATAATAATAGAGATAAAGAAGAGATAAAACTATGAAACAACTTAGTCCTATAGATTCGAGCTTCCTGTATATGGAAAGCAAAAATCAACCAATGCATATTGGCTACGCCGGGTTTTATGATCAATCAACCGCACCAGGAGAAATTGTTCGTTTTAAACGGATTATTCAAACGTTTAAGGAGCGTGCCCATTTAGCACCATTTATGCGACAGCGTCTAAAGATGGTTCCTATGAATCTGGATTATCCATATTGGGTTAATGATGAAAGTTTTGATCCAGAGTTCCATATCCGTCATATTGCTCTTCCAAAACCAGGAGATTGGCGACAATTTTGTATTCAGATTTCTCGATTGATTTCACAACGCCTGGATTTAACCCGACCTTTGTGGGAAGTATATGTAATAGAGGGTCTGGAGAATATAAAGGGAATTCCTCCCAATTGTTTTGCCCTTCTTACCAAAATGCATCATGCCTGTATGGACGGAACTTCTGTTAAAGATGTATATGTGGCAACTACAGATTTAACTCCAGAAATTGCGGATTTATCTCCTAAAGAACCTTGGGTACCTGATACGAACCCTTCTGACTTTGAATTGCTAATGAAGTCACATATGAATAATCTTCAGAGTCCTTCAAGATATGTAGAATTTTTATCTCATACCTTGCCGATGTTTGCTAAAGTAGCGGATGATTTTGTTGGCGGTCGCTTAAAAGGCGCTGATTCTCCAGCTCCAAGAACACGGTTTAACGGAAATATATCGGCTCACCGGGTATTTGATGGCACATGTTTTCCGTTGCAGGATTTTAAAGATATTAAGGCAACAGTGCCTGGGGCCACGATTAATGATGTGGTACTTGCTCTTTGTGGTGGCGCTATGCGTAAATATCTTGAGGAAAAATGTGAACTTCCAGAAGAAACAATGGTTGCTCAGTGTCCGATTAACGTTCGTGCCAAAGGCAGTGCTGGCGCAGAAGGAAATGAAGTGGCAAGCATGAAAATTCAGGTCCGAAGCGATATCGAGGACCCCAAAGCCCGTCTGATTGCTATTCAAGAAGGTACAAAAAATGCCAAACAGATTATGCAGGCCATTAGCGCCAAGGCGATGACTGATTATTCTAGATTCATACCCTCCTCTCTGGCCGCACTCGGAGGACGTATTGCAGCGCAAGAAACCCTTTCTCTTAAGTCGCGGGTGCCAGTTGTAAATACGGTTATTACAAATGTTCCCGGGCCTCAAGTACCGATATACTCAAATGGAGCTCAATATGTGCGCGGTTTTGGATATGGCCCAATCATGAATGGCTCTGCATTATTCCACTCTATAGGCAGCTATTGTGGTGAAGTGGCCATTGGTGTGACCTCTTGCCGTGAAATTATGCCAGATCCGGCAAACTATATTGAAAAATTAAGAGAATCTTTTAAGGAAATTAAAGAGGCAACTCTTGGAATTAAAAAAGTAGCGCCAGTATCGAAGAAAGCAGCACCGAAGGCAGCAGCTAAAGCAACACCGGAAAAACCAGCAGTGAAAGCAGCACCAAAGAAATCGGTAACGAAAGCAGCACCCAAAAAAAACGAAACGAAAAGAGCACCGGAAAAACCAGCAGTAAAAGCAGCACCAAAGAAAGCACCGGAAAAACCAGCGGCGAAGACAACACCGGAAAAACCTTCTGAAAAGACAAAAACTGATGCCGAGGCAAAAATAGTATCGATTAGTTGACGATAGCGCGTCAATATGATTATTTCAATGAGTAACAGAATGTACTCATTTTTATAGATATATGGAGTATTTAGCATGAACGAAATGCCTGATAGTTTTAGCAAACCAGATAGACTTTTTTCATTGACTGAACCGGCACGTATGATGTTTGATTACGTTGCAATGAAGTTCTATCAACACTTATTAATGACATTACCTAAAGGGGATGGCCATAGTGTATTAATTGTTCCAGGGTTCTCGGCTTCGGATGATTCGACAAGGCCGTTGCGGGAATATCTTAATTCCCGTAATTATGAAACTTGCGGTTGGCAGCAAGGATTCAATTTGGGCTGGAGAACAGATTTGTTAAAAGGTTTAAAAAAAATTGCCTTGCAAGAATATGAAAAATCCGGTCAAAAGATAAGTTTGATCGGTCAATCTCTCGGTGGAGTCTACGCACGCGAGCTTGCCAGAGAGATACCAGAAGCGGTTAGACATGTGATTACCTTGGGTAGTCCAATTTGTGATTCCAGTGGAGAGGCCTCTTCTATTAATACGTTGTATAAAGCGCTTAATCCGGAAGATAACTTGGATCCAGGTGAGAAGAACGAACACCATAAGATAAAGTTAATTATGAGTCAGCCTCCTCCGGTACCAACAACAGCGGTATATAGCAAGTATGACGGAATCGTTCAATGGCAAGCGTGTGTGCAATATGGCAAACATGAGATGGCAGAAAATGTAGAAGTTAACTGTAGTCATTGTGGTATGGGCTTTAGCCCACTCATTTTTTATGTGCTTGCAGATCGACTGAGTCAGCCCAAAGACCAATGGCGCCCATTTACGCGCAGAGGTCTTTTAAAGATGTTAATCCCGCAACCTGCGGTGATAAACCACACCGAATCTTCACATGCTTGATGCATGAGTCGTATTTGTTTAAATAGCAGACCTTCTTGGTGTGATAGAATTTTTCCAAGAGGGTCTGTATTATCTACGACGTTATCAGAAACTGATTTTACAGTAAAACCTTTCCATATTACAACATAGGTTATTAGCAAGGAAGATTATGCCAAATATAAAAGCGAATGGAATTCAAATCGAATATGATACATTCGGAGAAAAATCCTCTCCTGCGCTGCTTATGGTCATGGGACTTGCAACACAGATGATTGGTTGGGAAAAAGAGTTCTGTCAACAACTGGCGGATAAGGGGCACTATGTCATTCGATTTGACAATAGAGATATCGGGCTTTCAACAAAAGTTGAAGGTTTGAACGGTCTCAGCATACTGCAAATAACCGCTGATTTGGCAAGTGGAAAGAAAATAGATATCCCATATAGTTTGGAAGATATGGCTGATGATGCTGTTGGTCTATTGAACGCGCTGGATATAGATAAAGCACATATCTGTGGAGCTTCTATGGGGGGGATGATCGCCCAAATTATCGCCTGTCGCTATCCATCAAAGGTGTTAAGCTTAATATCAATTATGTCCACGACCGGAGATCCCAATATTCCTCCTGCTACACTTGAAGCTATGACTGTTTTATTAACACCATCTCCTAGCGGACGTGAAGCATATATTGATCATAGCGTTGCTACTTGGAAAACCCTTGGTAGCCCCGGGTTTCCCTTTGATGAAGACCGTGTCCGCCAAAATGCTGTAAAAGCATTTGATCGAAGTTTTTATCCGTCTGGAGTAGTCAGGCAGACATTGGCTGTTATGACTCAAACAGATCGAACTTCTGCCTTGGGTGCTATTAAGGTGCCAACCATGATTATTCATGGAGCCGATGATATCCTGGTGCCCGTAGATGCTGGTAAGGCAAGTGCCGCAGCCATACCGGGAGCAGAACTGTTCATTATTGAAGGAATGGGACACGATTTGCCGATAGAAGTTTGGGACCCGATTATAGATGCGATCACCCGAAATACGAATAAAGTTAAGCTGGAAAAAGAAGCCTCACCTGTCATGATATAGTAACTCCTCATCTGATCCTCCCACGAATATTAGAAAGCCTCTCCTGAAGAAAGTTGACCGGGCATTAAATTATTAAGTTTATTAAAAAAAGGAGTACCATATGTCCAGTACCATTATTATTAAAAAATATTCGAATAGACGACTTTATAATACCCAAGAGAGTACTTATATCTCGGTGGATGATGTTTCTGATCTGATCAAAAAAGGTTTTCGCATCAAGGCAGTTGACGCTATAACCGGTCACGATATTACTGCGATTGTTCTAACCCAGATTATCATGAATAAAACTAAGGATGACAACACTATTTTACCGGTATCGTTGCTTTATCTTGTGGTTCAGTACGGAGAGAGCCATTTGCATGATTTTTTTGAAAAATATCTTGAAACAGCAATAGAAAACTATCTGGGTTTTAGAAAACAGATGGATGATCAGGTGAATGCTTATATGGGAATAGGCATGGATTTTTCTTCTTTTGCAGAACAGGCAGTTAAAAATATAGATACCATGAATCTTTTTTCGAACTCTATATATAAGGGGAAAAAAGACCGAGGTTCTTGAACCGATTCACGGTACATCTAATAAAAGGAACATCAACCATATCCCGGTTTTAACCATAATAGACCATTTTCCAAAGTATAACGTGTAACAGACTTTTGAAATTTTAAAAGTTCCCAAAAACTGAAACGATACATAGATAAGGTTTTATTTAAAATATCCAGCTGAAATTGCATTCGGATTATACTGAAGAAAAACTCCCGAAGAGAAGCTTGAAGAAGATAATGGTCTCGGGAAAAATCAGGGTCAATATCGGCTAAAACTCCGTTAAGGGTCACCATTGCTTTTTCAAACATGAGAAAATCGTTTGGAAAGATGATGCCGTTTTGGGATAGAGACTCAAATAGTTTTTCCAATGTGCTCAACAGCGATCCAAGCCCACGATCACGGTCATTCAGAACCTTTACAATTGAATCACGAAGTATCGGTATTTTATCTCTATCAATGGCGATTTCTGTGGCCAGTTGGACTGCAAAAATAATGGTTTCAGGTGAATTGAGTAAACTTCCAAATGCCATGAGGCCGAGTGCATATCGTTGCCGCTGACTCAGTTGCCCCATCATACCCCAGTCGTAGAAAATTATTTGGGGTTTTTTACCTTCAAATCGATAGGCAATGTTTCCTGCGTGGGGATCTCCATGGAAAATGGTAAACGTCCTAACGTCCTGGAGTGGCTTTAAAATGCAGATATCTACAATATTGGAGGCTAAAAGGTGTCTCTGCTCAGCCGTCAAATGTTCCACGTCCGTTATTTTGTTTCCATTTAATCTGGACATAACGGTCATATGAGGTGTTGAACAGCCAAAAGGCTCAGGCACAATAATATGTTTATCATTTCTGTAGTATGTCCGGGCCTCGGCCAGGTTGCTTTGTTCTATTGGCAAGTTCACTTCATTTTCGATCATATGGCGCACCTGGCTGAAAGTATCTCGAAACTGCAGGTTGCCAATATCCCATTTCTTTTTGTTTTGATCGAAATAATCAGCAAGCAAATCAAATGTTTCCAACTCATTTTTCAGGTTTTGCTGCACAGAGGGTTTGACTATTTTGAGGACAATTTGAGATTCTTTTTCTGGATGGATACCACGCAGAGCCCCGGATGATACTGCACAAATACTGGCTTCTGCAAGGATGGTCTCTTCCACTTCCATATTGTCGGCCAATCCTGTGGCCTGAATTTCTTTTTGAATATGGGGTTTTAAGTCAGCATAAGAAATTGAATCCACATTATCTTCCAGGCGGATCAATGCTTTTTTTAAGGAGGGATCAAGGCCAGGGTTTCGGCAGATAATCTGTCCCAGTTTTTGCAATATCGGCATATCATTGATCAATAGACAAATTCTGTCACCGCTTGAACTGTTGGGAGAAAGAAAAAGCTGGGCAACCATTTTATCGGCTAAACGTTTAACTGGAAGATGACTAAGAATAAAACTGATACCATGGATAAGAAGGGGTGAATATTTAACATAATCAGGAGGGAGCATTTTAGGCAGGCCGATGAAAGAGATCATTTGTTCCAGGATATCATCAAGCGCTTTTCCGGTTCCGGTTTGTTGCAATCCGTCCACCACCAGAGGGAGCACCTGATCTGGATTCATACCATGGCATTCTTCCAATAAAAATTCCCAGGCAAAAAAAGGGTCAAGGTTTTTTGATTCTGTCTTCATAGGTTTTGACTCTGCTTTTTTGATGTTGTTTGTTTAGAAAAAGTCATATATTTTTCTTTCTATTGATGCCAGCAAGACCTAATGCAGATGTCAACATATCAACCGTTTCAGCATGTGTGGCAACTCGCCATGAATACCGTCTCCAAACCAGTCAAACCCTGGGTTTGAGGTGACACTGTTGTAACTCCTTCCATCTGTAAAAGCGGTATCTAACCAATCAAGCCCAGATGTATTATCGGTGGTAAAATTACCATGATCAATCAGGAAGGCATTGGCGGCATTTGAGAAAATTAGTATTGTGAACAGAATAGTAGACGTAATAACTATTTTCATAATCTCTTTTTCCTTTACACATAAAAAAAGTTGTAAATCAATCGCCTGATAATATTAACAATAAGCATGTTTTATACCACATTGTGACATCTAAAACCAGGGTGGCGACAAGAAAAACCTAACTATTCGATATTATACCACTATGTGGTGGTTAATTTGTTTTATTGCTATAAACTCCAAAAGTACATGAATATTAGAATGTGGAAAAAACCTTTGCATATTGTGAAGTTTTTTTCACAATTGGAAAAAAATGACCTAAAAGGAATAGCCCCAATTATTTGTCTAAAAGGGCTTTCCATTAATATGGGAATATCCGCAAGCATGATCTACCAGAACCTACACCCTCGCAAATCCTTGAATCGGTTTATGACTATTCAGACTCCCAGATTCCAGTTATTGACTGTTGGAGCTGATTTTTTTCAAACTGAGTTGCGGGATTTATGGTACCTGTATCAGAGTGGAGGTAATATTTTGAATTTTGGAGGATTGTTTATGGGTTGGTCAATAAAAAGCTAGTTCTTATCCTTCTATGGATAAAATAGTCGGGCTTTTGTTTTTTTATCAGGGATACAAAAGTTTTAAACCATGTGTCCGAACTGTTGTAGTGGGCTTGTTCGTATTAACCCATGCGTTTATTGCGCTTTGAAAGATCTTAACACGTTTTAGATTTTAAACTTCTTCACAAGAACCATAAGCTCTCCTGAAAGCGAGGATAACTCCTTGGATCTATTATCAACGCTCAAACCGTTCTGAGTCATTTCTTTTGAAGCCTGTGTTACAGCAGAGATATCACGGGCAATTTCAGCAGACACACCTGAGCTCTGGGAAATATTATTGTTTATTGTTTCAATGCCCTGGGTGACTTGTGAAATATTTTCCGATATATTTTTGGTAGTGGCAGACTGTTCTTCAACTGCCGAAGCAATAACAACAACAATTTCACTGACTTTATTCACCACCGTCGAGATATTGTCTATTTGTTCAACCGTTTTACCTGTAGACGTACGAATATTTTCCGCTTTTTCTTTAATGTTTTTTGTGGCAACTTCGGTTTGATTGGCTAATTCCTTAATTTCATTGGCCACGACCGCAAACCCTTTTCCAGCTTCCCCAGCCCTGGCAGCCTCAATCGTGGCATTCAGAGCCAACAAGTTAACCTGATCTGAAATATCTGTAATGGTCTCCACGACAAGGCTGATTTCATCTGCTGAAATTCCCAGCTCCCCAACCTGTTCTGATGCATTTTGGGTCTCCACTACCACATCTCCAGTGATCTCTTTTGCTGTCACTGTATTTTGGGATATTTCATTAATCGTATTGGTCATTTCTTCAATAGCGACCGCCACTGTGCCCATATTGCCGAAGGCCTGTTCCATGGAGGCTGCAACAGACGTCATTGAAACACTCATCTCTTCGCTGGCAGCAGAGACTGAATTTGCTTTATCAGATGTCTGTTCAGCTCCTTCAGACAAAGTTTTTGAAATTTCAGCCAGGGTTGTAGAGGAGTTATTCAGTGTGTCTGAATTTTGGGCGACACCTTTGATTAGTATATGTATTTTGTCAATAAATGTATTAAACCACTTGGCCACTTGGCCGATTTCATCCGTTGATGTGACTGATAATCGAGTGGTCAGATCGCCTTCTCCTTCGGCAATATCTTTAAGTTTTTCCACGATGTTGATCAGAGGGGTTACTACTTTGCTGGCAGCAAACCAGGCAAAAGGAAGCACTAAAAGTACACAGATCAGAGCGACCATACTGATCATCAGCACCATTTGCCGGGTATTTGCTTTGACGAAAGTATCTGACTGAAGAATTAGGAAGCCACCGATGTAGTTTGTTCCGGAATAAAAAGGAAGCATGGCCTGAAAATATTGCCCATCATCCAAAGAAACGTCTGAAAAATAAAACTTCTGGTCCTTTATGTCTTGATCGGCTGACCTTGTTTTTACAATTTGTTCCAGAGCTACTTTTTTATAGTTGGCAAAATCTCCTGCAATGAAGTCGTCTCCTACAAATAGGTTCATCCCCATGCCGGTAATCCTGTCCATCTGTTCAATCAAATCATCTCCCAACTGTTCAATGGTCACCATAAAACCAAACTGGGCAGGCTCTAACGCATCAGTTTTTTCATTATAAAAATCAGCATAGATAGGAATCGTCGCTTTAAAACTTAGGTGCCCGCCGGCAATAACAACATCGATCTTTTTTTCTTCAGGCATGGATGCACCATAAACTGGCGAAAGAGCGTGCCTGTCAATTGACGGGGCTTTTTTAATTGTAACTTTATCATACGATTCCCCTTTTTTAAATAATCTGTGATAAAATGTTCCTGTATTCAAAAATCCCATGACCAAATCACTGTCAGTATTTTTATCAAAGAAAGCAAGAAGGTCCCCCTCCTTAGTATAGATATGAACACTACTGAGTTTTTCTGCATTCCCAACATCGGCAGCGACCTTGGCCATTTTTTCATAAGAATTTTCAGTCAGACTAATGCCGCTGTCTATGAATTCAATTAAAAATTGAATGTCTTCGCCTAATTTTTGCGTAATCACCATCGTATTCAGGGTTTCAAGAGAAAGCTTCTGTTTTTCAATAAGGGACCCACGGATAACTCCCATGGCCTTATTCAAAGAAGCATGGACCGCTTCTTTGTTTTGACGGGTTACAATCACCGATACAACAACTGTGATAGATATGCTCACTGCCAGGACAAGAAACAACACGCCAAAAAGAATTTTATACCGAAGCTTTGTTCGAATCATTTTTTTCTCCTCTCTTTTCAGATGCTTATTTTACAGACGGCACTGAGAAGTGGTATGGTTTGTTTTTTCCTATATTAAGTTAAATAATTAAAATACCGATACATATGATGAAAAAGACTCAAAAACTTCATATCAATATTAAATCTCAAACTCAAGTGAACATTTATATTTTTTCAGAACAATTGTTTCAAACTGCTACCAGAATTATAGTTACCGGCACCCTGTTCAGCGCGAAACCCTCCTTTATTAAAACAGAACCGGGCAGAGAGGATTTATTCATAAAATCCTTACTTCTGCCCGTATTAAACTATGGTTGAGATCAGGTGGTGGCTGTCACAAACGGTTTGTTCCATTCAGAGAGGACGGCCCAGGCGGCACGATTTTTCTCGGATGCTGGATTGTCCGGGGAGATCGGCACCAATAAAGGGAATTGGCGGGCGCCTTTCTTATAGGTCTCATCCAGGTAATGGACGCGAAACTCACCGCCTTCAGTGTCATCCACCATCAGATAATGTGGTTCAAAATTATAACCGGGTAGATTATCAAACCGGCCATCCGGGGTACGCAAACATTCCATAATGCCCTCCATTTATATTGTTTTTATCCTTCAACGTTTTTTTCTTGAAATTCTTCCGGCTCTAAGATTTTGATCTTGTGACGTTTTAAAAAATTATTAAAGCCATAAACCTTTTTTTTTATAAACTCCATGTCAACGGCCTGCACTGGGCAGTTGTTCACACAGCCAAGGCACAGTATACAAAGGTCATCATTCACCTTGCCTGTTTCAAGATCTATTGCATCTACCGGGCATTTTTCGGTGCAGATTCCGCATTCAATACATTTGGCCTGATCTATTTCATGTTTATTGACAAAGAGCTTTGTGCCCCAGATGGAGGGTGAGCTTTTTATCGTTTCACGTAAATCAAACTCTTTGTCTATATCAATGGACATTTCCTGATCTATTCTTTCCAGTATTGATGATGCATACTGCCGGACTGAATTAAAGGTGTTTTGGTCCGGCCGGTCCCTGTACTTTAATATTCTTTGCACATTACCGGTTGACCAGGTGATGGCAAAGGTTGACATGTTGCCGAACTGTGCCGTTCCCACAGGGATTCCGCCCTTCTCTCCAAGAAGCTGGGCAAGACCTCTGGAGGCGTTGTGCTGATTTCCACCTTCTCCGCCAAATGTAACAAAGGAGGCAACAGATGTCCCGGTGATTTCAGGGATCTGCCGCAGCCAGTTTCTAAAATTTGAGGGGACATCATAATAATATACAGGAGAGCCTGCAATAATGAGGTCATAATTGCCAAGAGATGATTTATCAAAATTCCTGTATTCAGAAAATTCAGTTTTTATGCCATTTTTTTCGAGTGTCCTGGCAATCAGTTTCCCTGCTCTTTCAGTATTTCCTGTCTGGCTGTACCAGAAAACTGCAGCGGTTTCGGGTTTAGTTTTTTCAGGTTTTCCATATGCGATACTTTTTGAGCAGCCTGAAAATGGGACCTGCATAGCCATGAGTGATAATGAACTTTTGAATAAAAAAGATCGTCTGCTTTCCATTTTTTATCTCATTCCTTTAAATATTCTGTGCCACAAGTTCTTATGCTATTTTTCGACTTACAAGGTAATTAACTGTTTTGGGTGGATTGTATACGTCAGGTTTTTTTACGACCCATTCTCCTTTAATGCCCAACTCCTCTGAGGCAAGCTCAAAGTGGCACATTGCAATTCCCATGTCTATCCGCTGCATGTCTGCCACACCAAAAAACTTTTTATTTCTTTCGTAATATTTTTTTGTTCGTTCCAGATAAAAGTGGAACATATACTTTTGTTGATCCCATACAACGCGCCATGGCTGATTGTTAGAAGCTGAAGGTGCCAGACGCAGCATTTCAAGGGGCACTTCGAACACGCCGGCGTTTTCTTTTATTAAAGGTGTCTCAAAATTACTGGCATAAAAAATTTCATGGAAGGGTTTTCTTTTTGCAGAGCCTGCTGTCAGTCTGAGTGCCGTATCGAACCATCGTCTTTTTGAAGCCGCGTTGCCTATTGCAATTACGGCCGGCACATATTCACCCGCTGTTGTTTTGGCTTTTTGGGAAAAAACACTTCTCTTAAAACTGCCGCCCACCCAGCAGCTTCCGAGTCCAATATCTGTGGTGTAAAGAACGTTTTTTTCCATGAGGTACCCATAATCTTCAAGGGCATAATCAGCATTTTTTATTGCACCGACAATAAATCCGGAAGCGCCCTTGATAAAGCCATAAGTTCCCAGTCCTTTTAATGCGTCATTGTCTTTTTTTCCTGCTGCAAACAGTGTAAATCTTGGTTTTGTGCCAAAGGGGCTATTTGAATTCTTTTCTAAAAAATCTTCTATTTTTTCTTTTTTAGCGTCTTCGATAGCTTTTCCATCGTAACTCCGGCAGGAAATTCTGTTTTTGATAAGATCAATGACTGGCCTTTTTGTGTTCATTTTTTAATTCCTGTTAAATATAATTGCATAATTTTACAACTATCGAATTATCACCTTAAAAAAACCTGATGATTCTACACGCTCATCACCCCTTTGTTTTAATATCAAGAGACAAGATCTTATTTATCTTGTTCACTGTCTCTTCATTAATTCTTGCCACCAGAAATTTGCCGCGCTTTTCAGTTGTAATGAGATCTGCATTTGCAAGTTCCTTTAAATGGTGTGAGACTGTTGGTGCGCCGATATTAAGGGAACAGACAATATCAGAAATGAAACATTCATTCCCTGTTTCAAAATTGGTCTCATGTTTTTTTGCAATTTCAAGATAGAGTTCAAGCCTGTTCTCATTTGAGAGCGCCTTAAAGATCTTTGAAATTTTTTTATTGCTCATACTTGGGCACGCTTTTAAAAGGTTAGTTCAACAATTCGATAACTTTCGAAGTATCTTACTATAAAAATAATATTTGTCAAATAATTTTCATAGGGACATGGTTCTTTATTTAGTTTCCAGCGGCATACTTATTGGTTTCACTTATGGTCGGATTTATTTCCTCTATGACCGAAAGTTGTTGGCAAGCTTGTCTGTCTGTGCATGGAAGGTGATGAACGCATATTTAAAAGTCGATTTTGTAGTATATATAATTGATTTGAAGGGATTTGAGGAAAAATTATGTATTCATCAGTTTTTCTTTCAGGCCGGTGAGGCGAAGGGCTGTTTTGTTGTTGTTCAGGGCGATCTCAAGTGCCTTTGAAGATCCCACCATGATGACCAGGTGTTTGCCCCGGGTCATGGCGGTATATAAAAGGTTGCGTTGGAGCAGTGGAAAGTGGGCGGTGGTCAGGGCAATGATGACAGCAGAATATTCAGAGCCCTGGGATTTGTGGACTGAGATGGTGTAAGCTAAGGAAAGCTCATCCAGTTCAAGAATATCATATTCCACGATGCGGTTATCATAATCCACCAGGAGCATATTTTTTGATTTTACAACATCGAGAACGACACCGATATCCCCGTTAAATACGTCTTTATCATAATTGTTTTTCAGGTGCATGACCTTGTCGTTGGTTTTAAACGTAATCCCTCTGGTTTCTATGCCTGTTTTGGCAGGGTTTAATACTTGTTGAAGCTTATGGTTTAAGTTGATGGTGCCGGCAGCTCCTCTGTGCATAGGGGTGAGAACCTGGATTTCGTTAATATGGGGGAAGGCCTTGGGTATGCGAGTCGCGCACAGTTCTGAAATCGTATCGACTACTTTTTCCGGTTCAGCAGTTTCAATAAAATAAAATTCTGATAATTCCCCTGATTTGGCTTTTTCGAATTTGGGCATTTCACCGTTTCTTATGCTGTGGGCATACATAATAATGGGGCTTTGTGCCGCTTGCCTGAATATTTTTGTTAAAGAAAAAACTTTTACGATGTTCGATTCGATAATATCGGCCAGAACATTTCCAGGCCCGACAGAAGGTAGCTGGAAGGTATCTCCTACAATAATAATGTTAGCGCTGATGGGTAAGGCTTCAAGTAGATGGTACATTAAAAGGGTATCCACCATGGAGGCTTCATCAACGATAAAGACATCCAGGTCAAGAGGATTGCCAAAATGTCTGTCAAAGCTCTGATCTTGATGATCGAATCCCAGTAATTTGTGCAGAGTGGATGCTTTTTTACCCGTAACTTGGGATAGACGTCGGGCTGCCCGCCCTGTGGGGGCAGCCAGGGTAATTTTAAAATTTTGGAGGCTGAAGATTTCGCACAAGGCTCTTATGAGGGTTGTTTTTCCGGTTCCGGGCCCTCCGGTAATGACCACGATTTTTTCTTCCATCACCTTGGTAATAACCTTTAGCTGTTCTTTGGATAATTTAACAGCCAGTTTGCTTAATACTTTGTCAAGGATTTCATCTTTGCTTAGCGGGTTTGTATTTTTGGGCATGGACAGCATGGCCTTAATTCGAGAAGCAATTGCAGTCTCGGCTTTATAAAGCCGTTTGAGATAGACCTGGGTGTCAGCATCGTTTTCTATAATTCTTATGTCGTCTGAATCCAGAAGAGAACCAAGAGTATCTTCAAATTTTTCTTTTGCGACTCCAGAGAGTCTGGCCGCAGTATTAAGCAATCCTTTTTTTAGTCCATATACATGGCCGTCCTGTTCATTGGCCAGAAGGCAATGGATCAGGCAGGCTTCAAGGCGTTTTTCATTGTCTTTATCACCGCCGGCTTTTAGGGCAATCATGTCTGCAATGGAAAAACCGATATCCGGTAGGTCCCGTGCTATATTATATGGATCGGTCTGTAAAATTTTTAATGCAGCAGATCCGTAAGTTTTGAGGATCGTCGCGGCATGATAGACGCTGACTTCATTTTCCTGGAGAAACTGCATGACCCTTCTCACCGCATGGTGAGTGTTCCATGCCTGTTCAATCAGGGATTGCTTCGCGCTGCCAATACCATTTATTTCTTTAAGGCGGTCAGGTTCGTTTTCTATGATATCCAGGGTGGTTTCTTCAAAATGATCCACAATTTTATTGGCAAGGGATTTTCCAATTCCTTTAATGATACCGGATCCAAGGTATCTACGAATGCCGGAGACTGTTGCCGGCAGGATAACCTTGTATATTTCCACCTTGAATTGATCTCCATATTTAGGATGACAGACCCAGGTTCCAGAGATTTCAAGGTTTTCTCCTTCAAAGACACCTGCAAGGTGACCCACGACGGTGACAGGATCACTGATTTTTGGAATTTTTAGCTTTGCAATCGTATAGTGATTGTCCGAGTTCTTGAAGGTGATGTGATGTAAAATGCCCTTGAGAGTAATCATTGATCTACATTCTGGACAATCCACTGGGCGGCGGCATACAGGTCATCTGCTATATGATCTGGAGGCGTGTTGCGTATTTTAAGTTCTGGCAATGCTTTGCGGCCATTACCTGTTTTGACCAAAAGGGTGGTTTTACACCCGGCATTCATTGCGCATTCAATGTCTTTGGCACTGTCTCCCACCATGCATGTCTTTGATAGATCGATATGGTGTTTTACGACGGCTTTCTGGATAAGCCCGGGAGCAGGTTTTCTGCACGAGCAATTGTCTTCAGGAGTATGGGGGCAAAAAAAGATATCGGTGATATGTCCGCCGGCTTTTTTTACCCCGTCGGTCATTTTTTTAAAAATTGCATCCAGCGTGGCTTGATCAGCCATTTTTCTTCCGATCAAACTCTGGTTGGTGATGATGATGACCTTAAAACCGTTTTGGGATAGAAGGGCAATCGCGTCCGGGCTTTTTGGAATGAAGTTAAATTCTGATGGTGTTTTGATATAGTTTGGGGAATCGATGTTGATCACCCCATCCCGGTCCAGAAAAACGATATTGTTCATAATTTTTAGGTTCCACTCAATGTATTATTCTGCAACAGCAAAAGCAGAATTAAAACCTTGTGTTATTATTTTTTCACTGAATGCTATGGCATCTTTTAAATTGGTAAATCCACCAATTCTTACACGGTAAAACGTCCCCCTGTCATCTGTGAATGGGGTGATATGTGCATTCTTATATTGTTTTGATAATTTATACCGGTAGCTTTCTGCATTGGTTTTAATTTTAAAAGCCCCTATTTGTACGGTGAAATTGCCTTTCCAATAATTGACAGGTTTAAAGGAAACCGGAGCTTTTGTCTTTTTTGAATACGAGGTGGCCCGCCCCAATGCAGTGATTCGTACCCTTGTTGTTCCCGGGCCCACAATACCAAGACGGTTGGCGCCGGTGTAAGACAGGTCAATAATTCTACCACGGACGAAGGGCCCTCGATCATTGACTCTGACAACGATTTTCCGGTTATTTTGAAGATTATGTACACTGACCCAGGTGTTCATGGGTAGTGTTTTGTGGGCCGCGGTCATGGCATACATGTTGTATCGTTCACCATTCGAGGTTTTTCTACCATGGAATTTTTTGCCATACCAGGAGGCTTTTCCGGTTTGGACAAATCCGGTGGCATTGGCGATAGGGGTATATTTTTTACCTTTTATTTTATAGGGTTTTTGCGTAGCAAGTTTTTTCTTATAAGGAGAAGTGCTTTTCTTATAGGTGGATGATTTATTCGGTGGGATATGGCCTGTGCCATAGGTGGCATCTAAAGAGGGTGAACATCCAAAAAAACAAACGATGAATACGGTTAAGATCAAAATTTTATAATTCAAAAAACAAACTCCGCTATATTCTATTAAGATAGGGCCAATGCCAGTACATCTTTCATCTTATCAACAAAATGGAAATCAATGGTGTCTTTGATGTAATCCGGCACATCTTCCATATCTTTTTTATTCCACAAAGGTAAAATTATTGTTTTGATGCCCGCCCTATGGGCAGCAATAACTTTTTCTTTGACCCCGCCCACGGGTAGAACTTCTCCCCTGAGCGTAATTTCTCCACTCATGGCCATTCTTTGTTTTACACCTCTGCCGGTCATCAAAGATGTCAGGCAGGTTAGCATGGCTACGCCAGCAGAGGGACCGTCTTTTGGAATGGAACCCTCGGGCACATGAATATGGATATCATTGTTGTCAAAAAAAGTATCATCTATTTTTAGTTTTCTTGCATTGGCCCGGATAAAACTCAGTGCTGTTGTGGCAGATTCTTTCATCACATCTCCAAGTTGTCCGGTCAAAGAAAGTCCTTTTCCGCCACTCATTGCAACGGCTTCGATGAAAAGAATTTCTCCACCATAAGGTGTCCATGCAAGGCCCACGACGACGCCTGGGTTTTCTTTTTTCAATGCCATATCCGGCATATTGGAGGCGGGTCCTAAATATTCATGCAGATTTTTTTGCCGAATCACGAGTTGGGTGGCCATCTCTTCTGCAATTTTACTGGCAACGCCACGACAGATTGCACCAATCCGTCGTTCAAGGTTTCTTAAGCCTGACTCCCGAGTATATCCTGAAATGATTTTTTTAATAGCCCCTGTTGTAATTTTAATTTGGGTGGCATTTAAACCATTCGCTTCCCTTTGTCGGGGGATTAGATAGCGAGGGGCAATTTTTAATTTTTCTTCTTCAGTGTATCCGTTGAGTTCCAAGACTTCCATTCGGTCTCTTAATGGTGCCGGAATTGTATGAAGAACATTGGCAGTTGTCAAAAACATCACTTCAGAAAGATCAAAGGGTACATCCAGGTAGTGATCAGAAAATGAAAAATTTTGTTCCGGATCCAGAACTTCTAAAAGGGCAGACGATGGATCGCCATGGTAAGAAGAATCTACTTTATCAATTTCATCTAGCATGAAAACAGGATTTTTGGTGTTGGCTTTCCTTAGGTGTTGAATGATCCTCCCTGGAAGAGCACCGACATAAGTTCTTCTATGTCCTCTGATTTCTGCTTCGTCCCTTACACCGCCCAGCGCAATTCTGACAAACTCTCGCCCCAAAGCTCTTGCAATAGACCTTCCCAGAGAGGTTTTGCCGGTGCCTGGAGGGCCGGAGAAACAAAGGATTGGGCCTTTGGAATCTTTTTTTAGTTTTCGGACAGCCAGGTATTCCAGAATTCTTTTTTTTGGTTTTTCAAGACCGTAGTGGTCTGCATTTAAGATTCGCCTGGCTTCTTTGATATCCAGCTTGTCTTTAGACCGTTTTTGCCAGGGTAGGGATGTCAGCCAGTCTAAGTAGCTAGACGCCACAACGTATTCAGAAGAAGAAGGGTGCATTCTGGCCAGGCGCTGTATTTCTCTTTCTGCTTCTTTTCGAGCCTCTTCGGGCAGCCCTTGTTCTTCTACTTTTGCCCGGTACTCTTTTATTTCAATGCTTTCGTCTTCCGTTTCCCCAAGCTCTTCTTTTATGGCTTTGAGTTGCTGTCGAAGATAGTATTCGCGTTGGCGTTTGTCCATATCTTCCTTGACTTGAGTTTGGATTTTAGAGCCCATTTCAAGGATTTCAAGTTGGTCATTAACCAGGCGAGTAACTTTTTTCAGGCGTTTATTTACGTCTAAAAGTTCAATGACTTTTTGCTTTTCTGTTACGGGTGCATTGATGGTTGATGCCACCATATCTGCCAGGACATTTGGTTCCTGTAGAGATTTAATCATGTGGGCCATTTCAGAAGGCAACCCTGGAGATAGCTCTACTATTTTTTCATATTGTTCAACAATATTCGCCATTAACGCTCTGTTTTCTTTGTTCCTGTCACTATTTCTACTGGCCATGACATTTATTTTGGCCTGCATGTATTTTTTGTCCTGCAAAAACTCAACAGCCCGGAAGCGGTTTAGTCCTTGGATAAGAAGTTGAGCTTTGTCGTCGTCCATTTTAGACATTTTTAAAATAATGGCCACTGTGCCTATTCTATGGAGATCATCCGCCGTGTGTTTGGAATCAATATCATTCTTTTTTGATAACAAAAGACCTAACATGCGGTTTCCGGCCATGGCTTCATCAATTAGCTCGACGGCTTCATGTTGAATCAAAACCAGAGGTAAAACCATTTTGGGAAAAAGATTGGTATCTACAATGGGCAAAATAGGAATGATGTCGGGAATGTTGTCTGACGAAATATTGCTTGAGGGATGTCTGAGATCATCCATTAGTATCTGGTTCCTTTTGGAAGCTGCGGCTTAAGTGAAATCCATGGAGACATTTTGTATGTTTTTAATGTCCTTTTTAAGAAGTTTTCCTAATACCAGTTCTAAAAACCCATCTGAAAAAAGAGCAGAGACTTTCTCCATATCAATCACACTGGGAAGGTATAATACCCGTTCAAAGGGCCCAAATTGGATCTCGGCAAGTCTGTAAGTTGCTGTTCTGTCAGGATGGTTACATTTTCTGTTACCGGTTATTTTTATAGCTTTGTTGCTGACTTCAATGACAATGTCTTCTTTGCTAACACCAGCGATTTCTGCCTGGATAACAATCTGGGTTCTTGTCTCATATATATCCATCTGGGGTTTCCATTCTCGTTTTGAAAAGCAGAACATGGGATTAACGGATTGAAACATTTCTTCGAAAGATTTTTCTTCTGCCGCATGTTTTTCAATGTTGTCACCAAACCGAATTTCTATGTGCTTCATGTCAAACTCCCGATGATACTATCAAATCAGATCATCTGATGATTTTGTGAGAATATCATCTGTGCCGGATCTTGTAAAGTCGTATGTAAAAATATACGCCTTTAAATCTCTTGTTGTTGGTGTATGAAGAAGTCTTGGAAAATCGATTATATTAAGGATAATCCAATACAGGATATTATAGTTGCTGTCAAAAGGCTAAGGTTTGATTTACTGTGGAATGGGTCTAAAGTGTAATTACCCAGAATGTGACCACACAGGACATTGACATCGTGATAATAATGATAAATAAACTTAGAAGTAAGTCTAAAGATATCCATTTCATTGGCAAAACCTCCATGTGGGTAAAATCGCTTTTTAGGATAATTTCATTAAAAATGTTACTTTTAATTTTAATGGTTAATTATGACTTCTACATTCAGAAACATACAAAATATGTGCCAGAGATTTGAATTTATGAAAAATAGTTAGATTTTGGGGGTGGATTAAGATCTTTTGATATTAAAAAGTATTAATGCGGTTGGAAAGAAGTTAAATTTGGGAAAAGTATTTCACATTTTATGTAAAACACTTCATATTATTTAGCGATAAAATGCGAGCTTAAGCTATATCCAGTATTTTTCGTAAGGCGCTTGCAAATTCATTCAGGGAAAAAGGTTTTTGGATAAATTCATGACAGCCATTGTTCAAAAAACCTTCAACTTTATTATCTACAACATGGCCAGTAGAAATCAGTATTTTTGCATCTTTCTGGATATCTTTAATTTTTGAAAAAGCTTCTTTGCCATTCATAATAGGCATGACTAAGTCCAGAACAATCAGAGAAATTTCATCCTTGTACAATTTGAAGATTTCCACCGCCTCGAGGCCGTTTCTTGCAATAAGTGGTGTATACCCAAGTTTTTCTAGAAAATTTTTCCCCACATTTAAAACTTCTTCTTCATCGTCAACCAGCAAAACAGTTTCCGAGCCTTTTTGCATTTGTTCAAAGGGTTTTGCAATTTCCTCTGTGTCTTGTATTCGGATTTCATTGGAAGCAGGCAGGCAGACATGAAAGCTTGCACCGCCCATTTTTTTACTGTCAACAAGGATAAAGCCGCCATGGTTTTTAATAACCCCGAAAACGGTTGATAACCCAAGCCCTCTTCCTTTTTTATCCCCGATTTCTTTTGTGGAAAAGAACGGGTCAAAGATTTTTTTCTGGG
>JAWSVH010000219.1:0-4995 GCA_033852015.1 Desulfobacula sp. | reverse complement strand
CAGGAAGTTAGCTTTTTTATCATGGATCAAAAAGAGATTTGTCAAAATTATTATGCTCCTTTTGAAGGTGAGGAAAGCCTGAGCGCGCCAAAAATATTTTTAAAAGAAGAATTTTATCGGACGTTCTTAATGATTGCCGGTAAAATTCCACTTTGGTCAGTGTTACCCGAAGAAAGCATAGACGATTCCATGAATATGGAAGGGATTATTTCACAATGCCTTTTTATGTATGATGATTTAATTGATCTGGGGAATATTCCTACGTTGCCCAAAGAAGACATTTTGAAGGGTTTGTTATGGCATATTTGTAAATCAAAAGAAGATCCGATTAAAGCCTTGATTAAAGCCACTATGGTATTTAGCTATGGATTCGGCAAAGAAGTTTCAAACGTCTTATTATGCGAAAAAATTAAACAAAACTATCCCAATGCCGGGATTGATGATTATGGAACAGATCCATATAAAGCGCTGTTTGATAGGATTCTTGAGTTTCATGAAAAAGAAGAACCTGGTGCGCTTAATTTAATAAAAAATGCCATCTTTTTTCGTTTATGTGAATATCCGAATGTTAAAATACCGGGTGAAAAAACGCCTAAGCGTGCTTTGCTTAATAAATATATCCAAAACTGGAAATTGAATAAAAATCAGGTGGGAAAACTTTTATCCTATACGACCTGGTCAGAATCTGAGAAATTACTTTTAGAAAAAACCATTCTTACGCGTCTGGCCCAGATGTATAATCATGCTATAAAATCTGTTGATGATGTGAATGCTGTCCGTGATAATGCTTCTGAGAAAAAAAACTGGGTTATTTTAAGGAATAAGACCAAGCAACGACTTAAAAAAATACCCAATAAGATTGCTGAGTGTTCTACTTACATCTGTCGGCAGGATATTGTCAGTTTTGATATTGTTCAGACGCCTAACTTATGGAAACTGAATATTAAAAATCAGTCCGGTGAACGTATGAATACAGTCTATAAACATCTGAATTTTTTAAATGTTTTTGGTTGGATTATAGAAAATCAGTTGTACAATAGACAGATATCTTCTATCACTCTTCATATGGGCCCATGGCTTTTTGAATCTGTGGATAAACCGGTGGGTACGGATAGCTTATATATGGCTTTTGCACCTTTAAAGCCGTTGTCTGATATCTGTTATCTTAAAGCGGCCACGTGGTCTAAAATGATGGTGGCCTTATTTTATGATATTCAGGTGAAAAACGGTGCTCTGATCAAGGCAGAAATGTTGGTGTCTAATTCTTGGGGAGAGTTGTTTTTTGAAGCCATTGAATTTAGCTCGGAGAATAATAAAGACCAGCGTTGCGGTGAGATCGCTAAACAGATGTCAAAATATGTGGGTGGTGATTTAAGGATGTTTATTTATCAATTTTCAGATTCTCATGATCCAGACGTTGTCTATCAGATTAAAAAAGCATATAATGACCTGACTGATCCGAAGACAAATCAAGTGCTCAGAAAGAAAAAACCATATTTGGATAAATTATAGGAGAATGGATGGCTGACAAGCAGATTCTGATTGTGGATGATCATAAAGAGAAATTAAATCAGTTGGCCCAAACGATAAAAACCATCGGGTTTGATAAGGTCTTGTGTGCTGATGGGGCTGATAATGCGTGGGTCGTCTTAAAAAATAAAAATATTGACTGTATTATCTGCGCTTATGAGATGAAAGAGATGACGGGGATTGCGTTGTTGAAAATTATTAGAAGAGAAGACTCGTCTGCTGATATCCCGTTTTTTTTAACAGATGAAGCTTTTACTAAAATTAAAGTCATGAAGGCGGGTCAAAATGGAGTAACTGGCCTTTTTGTGGTCCCGTATGATGAAACTGTTATTGGAACTAAAATTCGTATGGCGATAGAGAGTTTAGAGGAACCTGTCGTACAAAAAGCTCAAGAAACTTTTGCTACAGGCCTTGAGTTGATTGAGAATAAAAATTTTGATAAAGCCATCGAGGTTTTTACAACGCTGGTTAATCAAAAAGATAACCCGGAATATTATTTCAATATCGGGTATATCAAAACATCACAGGGAAAACATCCTGAGGCCATTGAAGCCTTTTCCATGGCCACTCGCCTGGATCGTTTGTTTGCCAAAGCCTATGAGGAGATGGGGCGGGTGTATAAATTAATGGGAGATCTTGCAAAGGCAGAAGAGTACATGCAACTGGCGGCTGAGATTTATATGGATACGGATAAAATAGGCGCAGCAGAAGAGGTTCTCAATGAAATTTTGGAATCCGGGACAGATTCTCTTAATGTATTTAATACCCTGGGAGTATTGTATCGAAAAAAAGGTGATACCCAGATGGCTTTGAATCAGTATAAGAAGGCATTAAAGGTACACCCTGATGAACCCTATATTTACTATAATATCGGCCGGTTATATTTGGATTTAAAGGATGATGCCACTGCCAAACAATACTTTGCTGACGCACTTTTAAAAGATCCGGACTTTGATGAGGCCAAACAGGTGATCAAGGCGATTGATCTTGGCATTGTATAAAAATCAGTATAAAAATCGAATCGTCTGATGATATTTTGTTTAAGATATTTATGCGTTTAAACGAATAATGAAAGAAGTTCCGTTATTTATTTCAGAGTTTACTTCAATTTTACCGTTATGATTTTTTGTAATAATAAAGTAGGAAACACTTAGCCCAAGACCCGTTCCTATTCCCACAGGCTTTGTTGTGAAAAAAGGTTCAAATACTCTTTTTTTGACATCGTTTTCCATGCCCGGGCCATTATCCTTTATCTTAATACACACCATTTGTTTTTTTTCATCAAACCAGACTTTTAGCAAAAAAATGGGGTTTTTCGTTTTAGATTCCTGCATGGCCTGAGTGCCATTGCTTAGGATATTTAAAAAAACCTGTTGCAGTTTGTTGGCTTGGCAGAGAACTTGTGGCAGATCTTTTTCGTACTCTTTTTCAATTTTTATTTTTTTAAAGTCATATTGTTTCTTTAGATTAAAGTCAGTGCCGGCCAATTCAATGGCTTTATCAAGTAGCTGAGTAATGGAGTAAGAAGAAGACATCGGATCATTATCTTTTCGGGCAAAACTGAGCATGTTTTTAACAATCGTTGCTATTCGAGCCCCGGTTTGTTTTATGGATTGAGCCATTTTTAAAATTTGTCTTTTTTCCATGTAGTCGTTAATAGCTTCTATATCAATGCCGATCTCTTTTGCTGCAGATATATTTGCTTTTAATTTGGTATTACTAAGTCTTCTAAGCAATAAATCAGAATTTTGTATCATTCCTGCCAAAGGGTTATTGATTTCATGGGCCATGCCTGCAGCGAGTCCGCCCACCGATAGCATTTTCTCGGACTGGACCATTATTTCCTGGGCTCTTTTAAGATCGGAAATATCCCTTGTGATACTCAATATGACATCATTGTTTTTGATGTGGAGAATTCTTGCAGACATGAGCCCGATAATGATATCCCCATTTTTTTTAATAAACCGGGCCTCAAGATTTTTAACAAAACCTGTTTTGATCAAACCATCCACTAATTTTTCACGGTCATGGATATCATGCCAAATTTTTATGTCATAGGAGGTTTTGTCTGTGATATCTTCACGCGTATATCCGGTTAGATCTATAAAACCCTGATTGATATCGATATACATTCCGTCAGAAACTCTGTTCAAATTAATTGAATCCGGAGAGGTGTGAAAAGCCAATCGAAATCTCTCTTCACTTTCATACAAAGCGCGGTTTGTATATTTAATGCCACTGATGTCACGTGTTGTTCCTTCAACACCCAGTACGGTACCATCTTTATCTTTATAAAATTTGGCATTTGTTGATGCCCACCAGATGGTTCCGTCTTTTCGTTTTAGTTGAGCCTCAAAGTTGGTTACCTGACCATTTTGGGTAAGCTGCTCCAGAAAACTGTGCCTTTTTTCTGGATGAAGATATATTTGTTGGGCCATGTCCATTCCAATGGCTTCTTGGGTGGTATATCCTGAGATGCTAAAAACAGATGGCGAAATGTATGTAATCAGGCCTTTCATATTCGTACGATAAAACAAGTCTGAGCTGTTTTCTATTAGGGAGTGATAAATCTTAAATTCATCTTCAAGATCTTTGTTCTTCTTAAGGAGGTCGTTATATTTTGTTTTTGAGATCATTTTTTATGCTCTTTTTTTAAACGTATCTATCAGATGCAAATTTAATTTTACCCTCCCTGAATATAAAAACAATAAAATAGTTTAAAAAAAATTATTGTCCGTTCGCATCAAGTTTTTTTTGTTCAAGTATTTCCCATCTTTCATACAGAAAATGAACCTGATTCTGGGCTTTTTCAAGAAGAGAACACTGGTGTTTCATTTGTTCTCCGTTATTTATGATATCAGGCTCCTGGATCTTTTCAGACAATGTTTCAACGTCTGTTTCTGCAGCAAGAATGTTTTCTTCAATATGTTCCAATTCATATTTGTCTTTGAATGAAAAACGAATAGCAGCCTTTGTTTTTTTCTTGATATCTTTTTGGGGCTTTTGGCTTTTTTTAATATCTTTTTGACGGTGGGTCAAAATTTGATCAAAGTTTCGGAAGAATTCAGGCTTTTTGTTTGGTTCAAGATATAAAATATTATGGCAGACCCGGTCCATGAGAAACCGGTCATGAGAAACAATAACCACAGCACCTGGGAATTGCTTAATGCTATCTTCTAAAACTTCTAAAGAGAGAATATCCAGGTCATTGGTCGGCTCATCCAAAAGAAGAAGGTCACATGGGGTCAGCATGATATTGGCAAGTATAATTCGTGCCTGTTCACCACCGGATAGTTTCTTTACTGGCATGTCCAGCTGGTCCGGCATAAATAAAAAACGTTTGGCCCAGGTAACAATATGGATGGAATGGCCTTTGTAATTGACACTGTCTCCACCGGCAGGATGCAAAGCTTGTTTTAAAGTCAGTGTTGGATCCAGGGATGAGCGTTTTTGATCAAATACTGC
>JAWSVH010000048.1:0-10626 GCA_033852015.1 Desulfobacula sp. | reverse complement strand
ACTGACATGCATGCCAATCAAGTAATCTGCAACTGCAACAGGTTGGCGGGGAGGAGCGAACAACGGAACGTAGCATGACGGATCATCGATCACGATATCCCATTTGTCTGCTGATACAACAGCATCACCATACATAAACGGCAGATTGGGATTTACCACTCCGATGGAAAGATGTTTTATCCCTTTCTTTTCATTTTCCTCATATATATCAAAAATCCCAAGAATTAAGTCGGCATTGCATGCAGCACTGTATTTCACACCAGTTTCATCCTCCTGCCTGCCCATCATTTGAGCATAAACTTTGAAGCCGCCAGCATAGCAGTCTCTTACCGTGTGGGTGTAGTTGGAACTTACGTAGTTTTGCTGCATTTTAGGGTCGTTACGATATGCTCCGGCCTTGCAGTAGGCCTCGGTGATGATCACATTTTCAGGCAAGGTACCTGCCCTTAGGTCGAGCATGTAGTCCAGGTCCTGAACACCTCCAAAATGTTCTTCTACAACCGGAGCCCAGAAACGACGTTCAAGGTCGCTGTCCCCTTTTGGCTTTTCAACGGACAAGGATCCGTTGATGTTCAGCTTGATCGATGGGTCTTTTTTAGCCCGCTGGTATAACGTATTTATCAACAAAACAGGTTTTCCAACCCCAAGCGGCGTACCGATTCTAATGTCCTTGTCAAACAGGTCAATGATGTGGTCCACAGCCTGCTCAACGCTAAGGTACAACGGTCTTTTTATTTCCATCTGAAATCGTCCTTATAAATTTTTCTATAATTTTAACTTGTTAAATTCAACTTTTTTTAAAAAAACTTTGTTAACATCTAAAGTGGTTACTAAACAAAACCTGGAAGCCATGTTGCAATCGGCGGGAAAACAATCACCAGTATCAACACTAGAATAAGGATAATAATAGGAAGTATTGCACCTTTAATAACCGTATTTATAGGAATTCCGCCAATCATGGAAACAACAAAAAGCACCCCTCCCATTGGCGGGGTAATGAGTGCCAGATTCACATTGAGCAGAAAAATGACAGCAAACCATACGTTATCCCACTCCATATGCAGGACCACGGGATAGAGTAATGGAATAGCGAGGTAAACCAGTGCAAGCACTTCCAAAAACATGCCCATTGCAAATAAAACAATATTAATAATGATCAGCAAAAAAATTGGATTTAAATCCTTTGCAATAATAATCTCAAGAATTTGATGTGGAATTCGGCCAAAAATAATCACATAGCCGAGCATGGCGCCGCCCATAACTATCACAGCGACCATGGAAGATACATTGGCAGCGGATTTTAAAATTCCCCAAAATTTTTTAAGATTTAACGATCGATATATGAAAAACCCGACAAAAGTGCAGTATATAACGGCAACACCTGCAGCTTCGGATGCTGTAAAAATACCCAGGTAAATTCCACCCAGAATAATTACAGGTGCCAGCAATCCCCAGAAACCATCCTTAAGAGCCTCCCATTTTGTCAGCTCTTTTGTCTCCACCACTTCGTCAATATCTGAGTCCTGTACGCCAGCACCTTTTCCAATGCTTCCAGAACACAAAACCATTCCCAGGGAATATAAAACAATCAACAATACCCCGGGGATCATTCCTGCTGCAAATAACTTGCCGATGGATTCATCGGTAAGATAGCCGTAGATAATTAAAATAATACTCGGCGGGATAACCGCCCCCAAAGACCCTCCAGCCGTGATGGCAGCAGAAGTCAGCGCATCAGGGTATTTTGCACGCCTGAGTTCTGGAATGGCAATCAACCCCATGGTTGAGGCAGCAACAAAGCTGGACCCGGTCATGGCTGAAAAAATACCGCTGCTGACAATGGTGGAAATGCCAAGTCCTGCTTTGAATTTTCCTAAAAAGGCTTTAGCAGCATCAAACAACCGCTTTCCCATGCCGGTTTCAGAAATCAGCTGGGCTGCCAGAACAAAAAGTGGAACCGCCACCAAAACACTAGAATTTAAAGCGATATGAGCCTTTTCAATCCCGGTAATCATTGCCATATCAAAATTCTCATAACAGGTTAGCACTCCCATAGCCAGGAAACCAAGACCAAAACCAACAGGAAAACCGCTGGCCAGAACCAATAAAAAAACCACTATAAAACCGATGATATATAAAATCATAATGTTGTCCTCTCCCTTCCCCTATTTGCCCTTTGATAGTTCTTCGGCGATCTTGTTGATAAATTGCAGCGCCAGTAATGTTCCGCCGATTGGCATCAGCATCCATGGGATCCAGAGTGGTGTGGCCATTAAACCGGTACTGATATCTTCAAGGTCATAGGAAAGTTTGGTCTGTAAAAACCCCTGATAGACAAACGTTAGAGAATAGGCAAACCCGGCCAGATGACTTACCAACTGAATCTTTCTGCGATTTTTTGCAGACAGTTTATCAACAAAAATGGTAATTCCAAAATGGCTGTCACTTTTCAGGGCGCATGCCGCACCCAGCAACCCGACCCCCATCCACAAGTATACACTTGTTTCCTGAACCCAGGTCGTGGGCGCATTGAACAGATATCTTGCAGTAACTTCATATGTAACAATGACAGCAATAATCCACAGTAACATGGCTGACAGGTTACCACCCAATTCACTGAGAAAGTCAATCCAGCGAAAGATCATTTTTTTCTTAACAGGTGCTTCCATATCTTCTCCTGCCCAAAACGATTTTTAATTGCAAAAACTTAACAAACCACTTACCCTCAGATCAAAAATTGCAGGCAAGTGGTTTGCATTCAGAACAAAGGGATTATATTTTATGATCAATCCTTTTAAGTCGTCGTTGATTTATAAAAATCTCCAGGCCTTTATATTATTTAATCCTTCTTTAATGGATTACCCACAACAGGTCTTATCTGTTAGCGTTGAGTTCCAGAAGCCTTTGAGCATCCGGACCGTTTTTCTTTGCCCACTCGTCCCAGAGTGATTGGCTGACTTTTTTAATTTTAGTTCTTTCTGCAGGCGGAATTCGAGTGACTATCCCACCCACTTTTACCATTTCGCCAGTAAATTTAGTTTCCCAGGCTTTTCCTGATGCAATTGTGTTCGCGCTGGCTTTTTTACCCAGATCAAGCATAATCTCCTGAACTTCCGTTGGCAGTTTTGTCCATTTTTTCAGATTCATACAAACCATCATTGTGGCAAAACTCATGTCCATTTTAGTCACAAAAGGAGCAACCTCGTAAGATTTGCCAAAGAATCCACCAACAATACTGTTTGCCATCGCATCAGAGACGCCTCTTTTTAAGGCCATATATAGCTCTGTATTCGGAATAGACGAATCTGGTGCGGCACCCAAATCTGCAAAAATTCTCGTAATGACTGGACTTGCAGAGAGGATACGAAGCCCTTTTAAATCATTAACGGTTTCAATGCTTTTTTTTGCACTGTACAGCTGAACTCCATCACCAAAAATGGCCCATATATATTTGATTCTCTTTTTTTCCATGGCTTTTTCAATGATTGCTAGAGACTCTCCGGTGTACGCCTTGGCAGCATGATCCAGATTGTCAAATGCAAACGGGAGATAAACGCCCTGAAGCATTGGAACCATCGCCATCATGGCGGGCTGCAAAACAACACCTATATCCACAGACCCTTTGGCAATAGCCATATGCATTTCCTTGGGACCATAAAGCTGACCACCCGGAAATTCGACTATTTTAGTTTTACCACCAACAGCTTCATTAACCTGAGCAATCCACTTAGTTAGTTCGATTGCACCATAGTGTTTGGGTGAACCCCATGAAGCCAGTTTTAGCTCATTCTCCGCAGCAGAAACACTTAGAGGAAAGCCTGTTATCATGACAAATAAAACCATTAACGTGAAACACACCATTTTTTTCTTCATTAGTTTCTCCTTGATCAAATCGAATTTTCATTAATGTTATATATTTACTTTTTTAATGTCGGTGCAAAGCCTTCATATGATTCATCCAAGTCGGGCATTTTGACACAATCCTTGATGAGCAGAAGTTTGCCGTAGATTGAATCGGACTGCCAGCCATCCATATGAGCAGCACGTCTTGCTGCCGCTTCAAGTTTGGACCAGTCAGCACTGCCGTATAGGAACATCTCCTGGGCCGCCATTGACCCTTCACCATGAATCGTATCGACCTGCCAGTGATTGCCTGTGCAATCCTTGATAAGCCGCAAAATTCGCAGGCGGTCTTCTGTAGACACACCTTCTTTTGCTGACAAATATTTTTCAATATACGGAGAGATTTCTTTGTTTTTCCAATCACGGTATGCGGGCACAGTGGTTGTTAATCCACCGCCGATGTCATGCATATGCTGGCACATTGTGTGAAAATTGCTTGCGTAAGTGAACTTCGATGCATTGATGGCCATCCGGTTTGGCATCATCACATCCATCCCAAATTCAGAAATTGGTTCAAGACAGGCCTGCTTGGACAGCATCTGAACGGTTTCCGTGACATAAGCCATCCATGCCAGCTTTTTGCGAACATGCGGGATTTTCTGAACACCGTTGTATTCGGCAATGAGCTTTGCCGCACCAGTCATAAGCTCCAGCTGCCGTGTCATCTTACAGGTGCCGAAAAGGCGATGATAGCTGGCAAATGCATAGACCAGACTTTGGGAGTGTTGCCATTCCCCACACATAAAAACCCTCTCCCAGGGAACAAACACATCATCAAAAACAACCAGGGATTCTGAGGGTTGCAGATGGTCTGACTCGGGGTTATCAAATTCGCATTCTTCTCCGTAAAGTCGAACATTCGGCTCGACAGCCAGAAGCTTAACGCCAGGAGTATTGACCGGCACCGCAAAGGCCACAGCATAATCCTTGTCAGCTTCCCCCATGGTTCTGCAGGGCAAACATAACAGTTCATTGGCACAGGGAGAGGCACTGATGTGCACCTTGGCACCCCGAACGATGATCCCGTCTTCTTTTCGCTCCACAATTCTCAGATAATAATCTTTATGCTGCTTCTGTGCAGAAGGATGAAGGCTGCGGTCACCTTTTACATCAGTAATTGCACCCGTAAGGGCCAGATCGTTTTTCTGCAGGTAGCGCCGATAATTATCAACGCGCTCCGTGTAATTGGTACCCATTTTTTTATCCATCACTTCGGCAGCCACACTAAAAGAGGCCAGTGCATCCGCACCCATGCAGTGCACAAGCACGCCTCCACCGGTTCTCATGCCAACCAGATAACATTCTCGACGCCTGAGCATCTCCTCGGATGTTTTTGGAGAGGTAAGCAAGAAATTTATATCCTCGCCATCTTTATCCTGGGTAACAAAAAGATCCCGGTAATCAGGGTGGTTGGGCAAAACATAGTCCATAGCCGCCATTCGGATAATGGTGCTGATGGATGGATGCGTTCGGACATCGGTTACTTTTTCTCCCAGACACCAGACCTCCCGTCCGTCAGAAAGACTTTCAAGATATTGTTCCACTGTTCTTATCATACGGTTAACTCCTTTTTATTTTAATGCAATTAGGTAGCATTTAAACCCCATATATAATCTATCAAATCGATTTAGATTCACAATAATACAGGAAAAAAACTAATAATCAATAAAAATAATTAAAATAAATAAACTTATAATATCGAAGAGTTATAAAAATAAATAAAACAAACGTTTGTATTTATATTAAAACGTACGTTTGTTTTTAATTTTACAAATATTTTCATTGAAAATAAGAACTGATATTTTTACGATTATATTTTTTAATTTAGTTGATAAAGTTTAGATTTTTTGATTTTATCCGTACATGATGAGTTGCATTTCACAATGATGCTGATTTATTCAGAGCTTGCTTTGAGTGCGGGGATTTGATAATCCTGCGGCAATATAATGCATTAAGTTTAAAAAGAGGGTTTGATGACCGATACAAATCACAGTATTCATAATCGTGACAGTTCTGAAAAAAAACTCAATCCGCGCCAGCAAAAAGTTTTTCAAAAACGACAGGCGCTGATTGTCAAAAAAGCTTCAAAATTGTTCATTAAAAAAGGATACGCGCAAACCAGCATGCGCGATATTTCTAATGCCACGGACATCAACCTTGGCAATCTCTACCATTATATTGGTAGAAAAGAAGATATCCTCTGCATCGCTTTTAACGCTTATCATAAACTGATTATAGATTTTCTGGTCAAAAACGATATTCTAAACATCGAAGAACCAAAGGCCCAGTTAAAAGCGGTACTTCGTCAATCTCTTGAAATTACATATAGTGTCAGGAATGATCTTTTGATGATGTATCGGGAGACCAGGGTTTTGCCACGCAAATTCCTGAAAAGTATTTTAAAAAAAGAAGGGGAGTTTATTGAACTCTTCGAAGGCATTATCGCCAGGGGTGTGGAAAGTAAAGCTTTCAAGGTTTCAGATCCTTTTTTTGCAGCCAATATGCTTGTCTTTCAACTCTCGTTTTACTCCTTAAGAAGTTGGAACCTCAAACAGTTTACTCGTGAAGAATTTCTGGATCTGGCTGAAGAAACTATTCTCAAAGCAATCATCCCTGACGCCATGTGTAGCGGAACATAACGATGCCTCATTCCTATTTTTCCTGATATTTCCAAAGTCGCCAGAGCCAATGTTCGACACTGCAGATCGGTATCCTGAAGTACTCAAACTGTAATTTGGGATTTATATTCGGCATTTTTTAGAAATATTTTTAATCCTGACTTTAGCCAGAGTACCAGAACTTTTGTCAAACATTTTTTGCTAATATTCCAAACCAATAATGTTATCTATGAATTTAGATTATATTGCTTGGTGTTCTTTTTGAAAAGAAGAATGGTAGTAGTTTGCAATGGAATGAGGCAAAGATAAACAAGATAGTCCGAATTATGTTCAACCTTTTGGTTGACAATTGAATGATATTGTTTATATTAAACCATATGGTTGAACATGATAAGAATATAATCCTTTCGAACGTATTTAAGGCGTTGAGTAACACAACACGCAGGTTGTTGCTCTTACAGATTTGTCAGAATGGACCCTGCCGGGTGACTGATCTGGCAGATTTTTATGAAATGTCTCTAAATGCTGTATCAAAACATATCAAAATGCTCGAAAAGACAGGACTTGTCAATCGAAGAGTGGTTGGACGAATCCATTGGATTGAAGCCAATTTAAGCCAAGTTCAACAGGCGGAAAACTGGTTTGATCATTTAAAATCTATATGGGAACTTCGATTGGACAAATTGGATGAAATATTAAATTCGGAGGACTCTAAAATGAATAGATTAAAAGTAAATATAGAAAAGACGATTAATGCCCCAGTTGAAAAAGTGTTTGATGCTTGGCTGAATCCTGAAACCATGGCAAAATTCATGTATCCTCTATCGGATATGCCAGCATCTGATGTTGAAATTAACCCTACATTAGGTGGCAGCTTTACTATAATTATGCATCCGGAAGGCCAAGATCTTCCACACAAAGGCGAGTACTTGGAAATTGACCGGCCACACCGGTTGAAATTCACCTGGGAATCAGACCATTTAATCACAGGTAGTACGGTCACATTAGATTTTAAACCCGTGAATGAGAATCAGACTCTGATATTGCTAACGCATGTTAAATTTAGAGATGAAGAAACCAGAAATGATCATGAAGGAGGCTGGACAAATATACTGGATATGCTTAATACAGTAGGTCTATAGATTGCCCCGGAACTTTGGCCAGGCGATGCTGCTTCGCCTGGCCGAAGAACCAACGTTATTTTTTTTAAGTCAAAGCTTATCGCGCTCCGTTGTAAAAGCATTATTGGCAGCTTCTTGCTGCTCCAGCAACAGGGTTAAATTATTAACAATAATTAGGGAAGGTGTCTTCTGATCTAATGAGGAAAGTTGTTCCATTTAGGGTAAATTTTACCGCTCTTTTACTTCTTCCATTTTTAAAGGCAAAACCGAATTCATCCCGAACATAATCTCTTCTAGTTGAGATTTGTCAGCTATTTGATTATTTTTTGTGTTTTTGCCATCACCATCCTGTAACAATGACTCTGCCGTAAGGCGTTTCTGGGTTTCTTCGGCTATAAGCTTTTCAATGGTGGCTCTCTGTTCCGGAGGCATTTTTGCAAGATCTTCCTCGGTAAGTCCCATGGATGTCAGGATTTCTTCCCTGATTTTCTTTTCGCGAAGTTCCATGATATATGAGATCAGGCCCTTTTCCTTGATAACAGCCAAATCATCAGAATATTTGTCATATGACTGGTTTCTTTGGCCCATATCTGACTCAGAGAGACTTGTCATTTGCTCTTGTAAATGCTCATCAAAAAATCCGTCACCCACGTCATTTTCAACAGCAGAAATATGAATGCTTTTGAATAAAGCGGCTGTGCTGTTGCCTGTAAAAATTGCCATATTTCCTCCTTAAAGTTTGATAATGAAAGTAAAAGCAAGAATCAGACCAAAAAAAGTCTAACTTTGTTTTCTATTTTCTGGGGGAGATAACCTGATGCTGGCAGAAGTTTTTAATTTTTATTGGCTGTTTGCATCTTTTTGCGTTTGACAAAACCGGCCAAGCTTACAAAGCCAGAACAAAATAGCCAAATAGATGCCGGCAAAGGGACAGCATTTAATTCTCCGACTGCTGAATAAACATCATCACCATAAAGGTCTTCTTCGTATATGAAAAACAATGAAAATAGAAGATCATCAGGATTAAACGGATAGTTGTTCAGATTTTCATCATTAAATGTATCAGATTTAAACAGATAAGACAGTCCGATCTCTATCCGCCCATCACCTGAAGTGGAGACATCTCCCTCGATATTGATACCGTCAAGTATATCACCAACACTAAACATTGAATAACCAGCCAAAACATTAAGAAGCTCAGCGGAACCTGCATCCAGAATAAAATTATTTGAGACCTCTATTCCTCCTGCTGCGATGTTGGAACCAAAGGATGTAATAATTATTCCATCTGAAATCTCACCGCTGAAAGTTATATCATCAATAGAACCGTAAAAAGTTGTGCCAAGAATGGTACTAGAGTAGACTCCGGCGCCAGTATTAAATTCAATTGCGTCTAATTGACCTGAAAAATTAACAATTGCTGAATTAGCAGCTAAAGGACTTATTATAATAAATAATGCACATATACAGATTTTTCTAAAAAGTAGTGATAATTTCATAAAGGGTCTCCTTTTATTAAAGATTTTCATAGTTAATCTGCAATAAGTATACCAATTTTACATAGTATGGAGAGTACTATTTATCAGCATTTACTCTATTTTTGGGTACTAAATCTCTCAGGAAAAAAAGTAATAGTATAGGGATATTTTTTCCTAAGAGTTTCCCTTAGGAAAACCTAATAACCATCTGTTTTTATAGAAGAATGAAGAATGTTATTGTTCGGGAAAAATTTTTGGTGTGTTATATCTTTTGATTCTAATTCGGCCATTTTGTAAATCGAACCATTTATTAACAGGTATTCCCCTTGTTATTATCTTAAAAAGAACACTATCGGAAATTGTCTCATACGAAACTTATCAAAAAATAAAGTTGAATCGTAAGGTCTCAATTCAGGTGCGTCGCTTTTTTGCGTCACCTGAAGTTGTTGGTTAAGCGTGTCCTACTTATAAAAACTTTCAACGCAATTAGCATAAACTTGCGGTTTTGCTTTCTTTAACCCTGTTTCTTCCAGCAAGATTTCTCGGTCCTTGAGTTTGCGGTACTTGCTCCACTCTTCATGCAAGGCGAATAGAGCGAGAAAATAAGGTGCGTCTCTATATATTACTTTATTCTGCGCATGGATGTTGTTTATTATCAGAAAGAACCTAAATGCAAACATTTTATCTATAGTGCCAATGTCGATCGCTTTTTCGTCAATTAGAAGTTTGATCTTTTCAAAAAATTCTAAGTACAACTCTATCAAATTCAGCTCTTCATCCGTTTCAGGACCTTTATGGTCGTTAGACCAAATACGCCCTGGCAGCAGCTTATGATACGTCCCATAGAGATCTTTAAACTCACTTTCTAAATTATTTATTAGTTGGGCTTTCAGGGAGTTTTTAGTATGACGAATTTGTAAAGCCGCATACCAGACTACTACAATAGTAAATAGAGCGATTATAATGTCAGAAATGTTTGATGCGTCTTGTAGTGTCATGTGTTTTTCTCGACATTCAATTCCATGATCAGTCTCGGAGAGTTCTCGCCGAAATAGTGCGAGTCTAATTCGACTGCTTTAAAGCCTATCCCCTCGTATAAAACCCGAGTTGTATTGTCTGGCTCGACAGTAAGTATGATTTTTGTTTTGCAAAATCGTCCAAGTGTTTTAATGCATTTCTCCAATAGCTCGGTAGCGATACCTCTTCGCCGGAATTTTTTCAGAACAGCAAGATCAAGAATCCAGCCATATCTATTTTCAATCGACACACCACAAAATACAAAGCCAGTGATCTCGGTCTCTTTCTCAGCTACAAATGATATCTCAGAGAATAAATCGAATTGCTGCCTCATCGTTACTGCATTTAGCCCTCGATCACCAAATACATCCTTCTCCATACTTATAAGTGTGGTCAAGTCTGTTTTTTGTACATTCCGAATCATCATATGCCAATACCTATCGTAACTGTCTAACAAGTCGTTGAGCGATTGTTTGCATAATTATAATA
>JAWSVH010000218.1:0-1822 GCA_033852015.1 Desulfobacula sp. | reverse complement strand
ATGTTTCAAGACTCAGAGAACCCAAAACGGTTGACGAAGCCTTTCCTTTAAAACTGCTTTTGTACAAAATTTCTATTGTTGAATAAATGCTTTTAAACCCGGATTTTTGAAGAAGCCTGAATCTGAATTTGGAAAATTTACCGCAAAACTTTAAGCTGGCAACAGCCTGGACAGATTTCAGAGAAGGCAATAAATGTATTTTAACCTTTGATTTCAGAGATGCCTTCTTTAGCAAGGGCACAGTTGCCAATATTTTGTTTAAATTTTGCAATTCCTTGAGCCGGAATACCTTTTCCCTTTTGAAAATACATACTGAGACATAGCGTTGGANNGTTCGGTTGCAAAATTTTGAAGTTTTTTAACATTTTAGCGATGGCAGATAAGAGTGTGATTTTGATTTTTTGTACACACGTGGTGTTTGCCAAAGTGGTGCCTTGCTCGGTGATTGTGTAATGGGCCAGGTTTTTGTACATCTTGAGAATTTCTGTACTTAATTTGAAATAGGCACTGCTGATTTTGCTAGGGTTTAATCTGTTACAAATATTTTTGATTTTGAAAATGCCATATTTTAGAAGGCCAAAAAAATCGAATGCTTTCGCATATTTTAGATTAAACAGGATTTGGCCCACATGTAACCTTTGTTTTTTTGAGTTATGATCTTTTGACACCGAACGTTGGAGTTCAGGGGCCGCCGAGCGAAGCCGAGGGGAGAAGCGGCTCGCCGCTTGCGGTCCGCTGCAACGATTTGTTGTGCGTCTACCCAATCACTGACGCATATGCTATTCGCATGCAACCCCAGACTTGACCTAATTGTTGGCCATCCGGTCCAGTTGCATATATGTGTTCAAGTTTTTCAGGACCAAGATCGGAAATGACACTTAACCCTCTTTCGGTTAGGAAACTATCCGTTCCGCCATCTTTGATTCCAGAGAGACCCGGTTCTCCCACATTTTCCCAGCTCTTTGCTAATTTTTCGGAACCATAGGTTCTATAGTCACCTTCGATAAACGAACTAAGTGCATAATCAAACGCAATTAAACTATTTGATGGTGAATTTTGTGCTACAAATTTTAAAACTGCATCAACAGATTCTTGAGGGAGGTAATAGCTAACGCCTTCCCAAATGAAAAACGTTTTCTTTTTTGGATCATAGCCATTTTTGAATAAAACATCTTTTATCGATTGTGAGTTGAAATCAATTGGTACGTATGTGATATGTTCGGGTAACGTATTGTATAGCTGAACTAATTTTTGTTTTTTTACTGAAAGGGTCCCTGGAAAATCAACCTCAAAAGTTTGAATTCCTTTTAACTCTTCTCTAAACCTATAAGGCCTTGAATCATAGCCAGATCCAAGGATTACAAATTGCTCAATTCCAGAGTTAATTGAATCAGTAAGAAGTGCATCGATATGTTTGGTTCTTGCTTGAAAATACCAATAAGAACCTGGAGCAGAATTTTCTAAGAAGCCTGAGCTAACTTTTTGGATCATTCGTAAAAGCCAAAGAAGAAATTTGAATTTTCGAGAGAGAAAAAGGATTGCCATATAGTCAGGATTTTGAGCATCCTTGTGATAAAATCCTAATGCACGAATTAAAGTGACTATTGATGCAGATTTGATAGCTTTGTTTTCATTTTTTGGCATGTTTAAGTTTTCCTTTGTAGTGATATAGATTTAGTATGATTTACGGATGAAGGAACGATAGACGCACAACGATGGAGTTCAGGGGCCGCCGAGCGTAGCCGAGGGGATAGGCGGCTTGCCGCTTGCGGTCCGCTGCAACGACGTGATAATCATTGAGCCTTTCCTTTGAAACAGCATA
>JAWSVH010000217.1:0-12281 GCA_033852015.1 Desulfobacula sp. | reverse complement strand
ACTCCAATTTTACACAGGCCACAGATATCTCAAAATTTGATGGCAGTGACCAAAGTGTTTTTGATGCAGAGAATAGATTCCATGACACCTGGGGGGGCAAAAAAAGACCGGGGGTTATTGTTACCAGCGGTAAACAGCTTGAAACGGCATGGCATGATTATGAAGATATCGCAGGCGGGCTTAAGGCCAAAGTTGATGGATTTAACTCTCTGGCATTGCTTTTACCTTCCCAAAAGCAGCAGAAACAGAACTTGGAAGATTGGAAAGCATTCTGGACAAACGAGAAAATTTTGGAACTCAAAACCGGATTTTCACAAGCATCAGCATTGTATGGATTTCAAAAACAATTTTTTGATCCGTTTTTCCTTCTGTTGAAATCCGAGACTCTTAAACCGGATGACAGCACACCGGAAGGGTTTAAGATGTTTGAACCCAATTTTATAAAACAGGCAGACACCTATAATCTATTGTCATTTTTTAATGATACCCAGGAAAATATTGAAAGAGTTGAGTCTGTTTTAAAAAATTATCCGGATTCTTATATTGTATCAAGACGGGAACTTTCATCCATTATTGGAGAACAATTGATTCTGGATATGAAAAAGATATCAATCCTTGCATCTGTCTGGATAGTGGGGCTTATTATATTTTTCCTACGAAAGCCCAAGATGATTTTTCTTGCCCTGCTTCCTGTTGTCACCTCCATTTCATTTGTGTTTCTTGTTTTAACTGTTTTTTCAATGGATGTGACAGCCATTGTCCTTATTACGTTAATTATCATTTTGGGGTTAAGCCTGGACTATGGTGTGTTTATTTCTAGTGCCGAATCCGAAAAACAGCGGCATTCGGTGATTATCGCAGCAAGTTTTTCCATGATTACAACAGTCATGGGTGCAGGTGCCCTTTTGTTTGCATCCCATCCAGTGATGTTTTCCATTGGTGTCACACTTGTCAGCGGAGTGAGTGCCGCATATTTAAGTGCGGTTTTTTGTATACCGGCATTTCAAAAGGTATTTAAATGAAAATTTTTTCCATTGTTTTTCTTATTATATTGACCGGATGCAGTGCCACAATACCGAAACATCATCTTCCAGAATTAAATGATTTAGATCCGGCATCAGCATACAGCCAGATCAATATGTACAATAATAAGGTGCTTGAAAAACCCCAGATTATCAGTTCAATTACCTTTGGATTTTCAGGCCGATCGATGACGGCACTTGGGCTGACGGCACTGGATGAGAAAACCAATAGCTTCTCCGTGGCAGCTCTTGATCCCATGGGACTGACGCTTTTTAAACTGAGAAGAGAAAAAGGTGAACTGGTTTCAAAGTATGTTCTGCCTCAATTTGGTCCGCAAAATATGGACAAAATGGCACAGATGATAAACCGTGATATTGCACTGGTTTATTTTGGCAGAAAAATTAATGTAGATAAAAAATCATTGTGGCTTGAAAAGCATGGCGTTCGTTTTTTTAAGCAAGAAGGTGATGTCGATTATGAGTATCTTTTTGGCGGCAATCCTTTGAAACTGACAAAAAAAACATTATTGAAAAACCAACGTCAGGTATGGTCTGTTGATTATTATGATTATAAAAAAGTGAATGATAAAGAAATTCCTTTTAAAATTTTTTTTAAAAATTATAAACATGGCTATACGATAGAGATCGAAACAAAGGATATTAAAAAATGAGCTTATTTAATGAACAAATCATTGATTTGATACAAGATAAGCTTGAATATCAAGATGGAAGTTTGAGTGTTCAAATTAAGTTTGATAAAAATTTTATCGGGTTTGAAGGGCATTTTCCCGGGAACCCGGTTTTACCGGGAGTGGTGATGATCAAAGTAATGATAAGTATGTACGAGCTATATCAAAAAAAGGCCTATCAATTATTGCAGATTAAAAAGGCAAAATTTGTAGAACCGATTCTTGTTGATACGCTTACCTCCTTTTTTATCCGTGCGACTGAAAAAGAAGATCAAATTGTCCTTCAAGGTAAAATTGTTAAAGACGAGAAGATTATTTCAAAGATTTCACTTATTTTAAATGAACTGCCTGTTGCAGCATAAAAGAAAAGTAAAAAGGTACTAAAACTTTATGACTATTACTCAAATTATAGAAAAGTTAATTGATCAGATTTCTTTGACTGTGGGGGAAGAACCTTCCAATATTAAATCAGATATGCTGCTGCATGAACTGGGTGTGGATTCGCTGGGCCTGGTTGAATTATTTATATTCATCGAAAAAGAATTTAAAGTCCAACTCATGGATTCGGGTGTTTCTCAGGACAGCATGATGAAAATTGATTCTTTAGCGCAAAGCATCCATACGATCATCAACGAGAAATGATTTTTTCCAAATCGATATCCCGCCGTTATTATTTATCCGGAATTGATTGGGTAATGGCAGCATTAGACCGGCTGAATAAAAATCATACATGCATTGGAAATCATTCTCAGCTGGTACTGGTTCTAAACGGGTATCTGTCTAAGGCCGATTTGGCAAAGACGTTAGAAAAAAAAGTATCTAACAGTTCGTTTTATAAAGGGAAAATCAGGCGTGCCTGGCATCACCTGGCACCTTACTGGGTTTGTCTGCCCCAAGCTTTTGATGGTGAAGATATCCGATTTTTTGATCTGGCATCCAAAAACAAACAAGCGCTGGATGCGACCATCCAGGTCTGTTCGAAAACCCCTTTTAAAGATGAAAAGACACTTCTTGCCTTTGACTTGATTCATTGTGATGAACATACATATCTGATTATGCGGTTTGACCATAGGGTTTTTGATGCCAGGGGTGCAGAAGCATTACTTGATTATGTTTTAGATGAATCCGATCCTGGCAGATCATATAATTTTCCATCCCAGGACTCGCAACTTCATGCCTGGAAAGGTCGATTTTTGTCGGGCCAGCACATTAACCGATTTTTAAGATCAATTTATTCTCCTTCAACCCAGGTGGCATCTTTACCCCAGGTAAGCAAACCCGATATTCAACATCGTTTTTACCATACCACTTTTTCAGGGGATCAAACGGGTGCAATAGAAGAAAATGCATTAAAAAATGCCGGGTATCTGATGAATGGCATCTTTTTTTTAAGCTGTGCTGCAAAAGGGTTTAATGGTTTGTTAGAAGAAAAAGAATCTTCCCAGAATCTGTTGATCCCCATCAATGTGGATATGCGGGAAACAAAATTTGCCAGTGAAAAATATTTCTTTAATCATCTCTCTTTTATGCTTTTTAAAGTGAAGACCGGATTAGAAATTTCAGAATATATCCCATTGTTAAAAAAACAGTTTATTGACCAGACAAGAAATAAAATATTATACCATTTTGAAAATGCATCCTCTCTTATGCGCATTGTTCCACTGAATGTTCTTTCTATTTTTATGAAATGGAGGATGAAAAAGAATCCCTGCTCTTTTTCCTTTTCTTATGTTGGTAATCAGGGGTTTGGTTTAGAGCAGGTTAACGGTCATGCGGTGGTTAATTTATTTCATGTTCCCATTGTTCCCATTAAACCAGGCGTGGGTATTTTCTTTACTCGATTTAATAATAAATTAAATATGATCGTATCCAGTTTTGATAACACACTGAGTGAAAAAGAGGGCCAGTATTTAAAAGAGAAGATAATTTCCGGATTAAATCAATCTAAACCGGATGAATTGTGAAGAACTTTGATGTCATAATTATTGGAGCGGGTATCGCAGGTCTTAGTGCAGCTTTAACTGCTGTTAACAACGGGATGCATGTGGCTCTGATTGAAAAAGAAAATTATCTCGGAGGAACTGCACAAGATTGCTTCCATACCTATCTTTGTGGCCTTTTTAAAGATGATGATTCTTTGCCATTTCAAATCGCTAATCCCGGTATCGACTCACAGGGTATATGTTCACAGGTTTTTGATCATTTATATGATTGTTATGGAGAAAAGTGCCGAGTTAAAATGGGCAAAGTTCAGGTTCTAGCATTTGATCAAAAGGATTTATGGGATTATTTTAATAAACAATTAAAAAAGGAGAACGTCACTCTTTTTTTAGCAACACAATGTTCTCAGATGGTTCAAGAAAATCGTAAAATAGAAGGGGTAAAAATTTGCAACTCCCAAAAAGAGGAAATGCTTATCGCCCCTGTTTTTATCAATGCGACAGGAACAGCTTTGCCGGCGCATGAAACTCAACCACAAGATATCATTTTTAACGAAGATGATCAGTTGGGAGGATATTGCATGTTATTAAAAGGAGAATCTCAAAAAGATCTATCTGTGCTCGTTCCCTATACTGCTCGTAAAATTGTTGAAGAAAAGAAACTGGATGATTATTTGAAGTTTGTCACGATAACGTATAACTTTTTGACAAAGTATCACGTTTTGAAATTTTCTGTAAAATATGATCAGGATATAGAAGCGTGTGAATTTATTTTTCAACAACTAAAAGCAAAGATAAAAGAACTGTCGCAATTGGAATTTATTGAATCTTCTGGGAAAATACATTCAAGATCCTGTGATAAAAATCATCCCATGGAGAACATCATTCAAACCGAAGATACAGAATGTGTCGTTCAAAGTTATTGGCCCCAAGAAAAATGGGATATTGATAAAGGCACACAATATGCGTATCCCCAAAAAGGAAAGCCTTTTTGTATACCGGCATCTGCGTTGAAAGATGATCGTTTCGACAACCTTTTTCTGGCCGGAAAAAGTATTCAGGTGCGTGTTAATATACAGGCATCGGCTCGAGTTATGGGGGTATGCATGGCTACAGGAGAACAGGCATCGTTAAATGCTTTAAGGTATCTTAAAAAAGGTTAAAATTATTTTATGACCACTCAAAACAAATCACGAATTAATATTGTTGATGTTATTAGAGCTGAATGCCCAGGAGAGCATGATCGCTTGGCGGTCAGCAGAACAAAAAAAGATGTGATTAAATATGGCGATCTTTTTTTGCAGGTTGAAAATCATAAAAAGATCTTGTCAGAAATAGGGTTTGGCAGCCATGATCGTGTGGGTCTTTTTTGTGAAGATTCAATAGAGTATGTTATTATGGCCCTGGCTATTTTAGATACCGGGGCGGTAGTTGTACCCATCTCTCCTTCCTTATCTTCTCACGAGTTAGAATCTTTATATTCACGTATAAAAGTAAAATATATTGTATCAGAAAAAAACCTTGGCAATCATTTGATAGTATCGCAAAAATTACTGGATAAGCTTAATGTTTATCAAGTGGATAAAACCATTGAATATTCTGAAAGCTATATGGCAGTGGAAGGTCCTGCCTTTATCCGTTTTTCTTCGGGTACAACCGGAGCCAGTAAGGGCGTTTTATTAACTCACCAGGCAATTATTGACCGAACCCATGCCGCAGATGCACGGCTGAATATTTCTTCGGATGATATTATCGGCTGGTTTTTGTCCATGAGTTTTCATTTTGTGGTTACCATTCTTCTTTTTTTAAGAAAAGGTGCACATATCATGTTATCCCAGGATAATTTCCCCACAGGGATGATTGACTCTTTTAAAGAGACACAACCGACATTTTTATATGCCTCTCCTTTTCATTATAATTTGCTTGCCACCCACAGTAGTATCCCCAAATCCTCACTGTCCAAAGTTCGCATGGCCGTTGTAACGGCGGTTTCCCTCAATAAGGATACGGACATTAAATTCTATGAAAAATTTGGGTTTCATCTGAGCCAGGCATATGGGATTATCGAGGTCGGACTTCCATTTATTAATGATAGATATGATGATGAATATATTTGTTCGGTGGGAAAGCTTTTACCGCTATATGATTTGAAAATAAAAGAGCCGGATGAAAAAGGGCAGGGTCAGATTTGGCTCAAAGGAAAAGGGATGTATCATGCCTATGTCTCTCCATGGAAAAAAAGAGAGTCCTGGTTTCATACAGGGGATATCGGGTATATAAAAGAGTCCTATCTGTTTATTTCCGGTAGAAGCAAAAATGTGATTAATTTTACAGGGATGAAAATATTTCCAGAAGAAGTAGAACATGTTATTTTAGGGCATGATCAAATTAAAGAAGTAAAAGTATTTGCAGAACCGCATCCGGTTTATGGTCAGATACCTGTGGCCCAGGTCGTATTGGCTGCACAGGGAAAACTGGATATTTTAAGCCTTAAAAGATTTTGCTTAAAACAACTGGATTCTTACAAAATACCTAAAGAGTTTATTCCGGTTGTATCTATAGAAAAAACACATAGTAATAAAATTAAGAGAAATTAATTGCCTGATTTAAATTGATTTTCCCACGGCAAAAAAGTTAACACCTGACCCACAAAGAGATAGGGGGCTTTTTATAGAAGTGGCCCGGCCAATCTGCATCTGTGTTTTTTCCTACTTTATTAAGCTTTAATTAATTGCGTCATGAATGAATAAAATTATATCGTATTTGGCAATTTGTCCAGAATCTATTATAAGAAATAGCTCAATTCTTTGTGAGTAATGGTCGATATGTATATTTATTATTTGTGGTCGCAGATTCTTTTAAATGCTTCATAACATACATGGAGAAGTACAATGAAGATTGCTGAATCGAATATGATGTATCATTCAACTTCATCATATGAACGTATTCATAGGGATACTATTTATACCCTTGACGAAAATGACTTGACACTTAGAACGGTTGAAACAAAGACAAAAGAATCCCGGATGACAACCGCCGCTGCATATTATAATCATACCAATTCTGGTGGAGGAGAAAGATTCCAGCGTGAGACAGGATCTCTTACACCTGAAGAAATAACAACCAAAAAACAGACTGGCATAGAAGATGAGGATGACTTTGGGAAAAACTTTTTTGTTTCTTCGATACTTGACTGGGCTGCAGATACCATTGATTCTTTGGTAAGTACTTTTGAACAGAAAATGGTTCCCTTGGAAGTTCAAAACAAAATAACCCCAGCCCCTGAGTTTTTGCAAGCAGATCTGGCCGATGAGATAATGAACGGTAATGCTTTTACTAAAAATAAGATTAAGGTTTATCGGGAGATGGCCTCTTTGCTCAGAGGCAAAGCCCTTGCCTTGTTACCGGAAGACGCACCAAGATCAGGTTCCAGCGGGCTTCGCAAAACATTCACACGGGAAGTGGAAAGCTTAGGTGTTCAGGCACAGGGGTCAATACAAACCAAAGATGGTCGGAGCATCGACTTTAACCTTGATATGCAAATGTACCGCAAAAATGAAATTAAGACGACCCAGACTGTACTTATTGATCCCCTGGTTATCAATTTTGATGGCAACTTTGCTGAACTCACGGATGAAAAAATATCTTTTGATTTAAACAGTGACGGTAAACCCGAACAGATTTCAACCCTGAAAGAGGGCTCTGGGTTTCTTGCTCTGGATCTGAATAAAGACGGAAAAATCAACAATGGCACGGAACTATTTGGCCCTTCCACGGGCTATGGGTTCAATGAGCTTTCCTTTTATGATTCAGATAACAATAACTGGATTGATGAAAATGATCCCATATACAATGATCTTTTAGTCTGGATGAAAGACGACTCGCAGGATGATATCTTAAAAAAACTGGCCGATACGGGTATCGGAGCCATCCACCTTGGTTCAGTGAATTCAGAGTTCACAATAAAGGGAAAGGAAGATCAGACACTGGGCGAGATCGCCCGGACCGGCATTGCCCTCATGGAAAATGGAGAGACAAAAACAATTCAGCAAATAAATCTACTAGTATAAAACATAAAATCATTTCCACTCCGTGCCGGGTGTCCAGTTAAACGGACTTCCAGAGTCCGGCATTTATAGCACCTAACAGGCTGATCAATATGATTGGAGTAAAGACTATTGAACAGACCTTTAATACCTATTAATAATTTTTGTTTAAATTTTGGAAAATACTTTTTCCCTGTTTAAGACGCAGACTTCTTGCTGTCTGAGGTTTGAAGGATATTTTTTACAAATTTCTGGCCGCACTTCATACACATCACAAGAATAACTGCCATTATTCTCATTTAAGAAAAAACAGTCTCCATTTTCTTTAAACTGTAAAAGATATCCTTCATATACGACACCTTTTGAGTTTGTGGGTATACCAAAATGCAATCCTGTAAAGAGTTCTAATGAATTGATCTCATTTTTAGATAATCTTATTAAGGGATAATTTTTACAACATTCAGCGCATTCTTTACACATTTTCATAGATATAAAATTCTCTGTTTGGCTTTTAGTGTTTTTTATCCACATCAGTCTCTGCGAAAATGATGAGTGCTTTTCATAGAAACAGAAAGACCCTGAACGATATTTTGTTCAGGGTCTTTTATTTTTCAAGCCATCAAGATGACTTTCTTTTGAAGCAAATAAAACGGTTTACTAAACCACGGTTACATTTGCTGCAGCGGGGCCTTTTTGGCCGTCTTCAATGTCGAATGTAACACTATCCCCTTCATTGAGGGATTTAAACCCAGTTGAATTAATGGCTGAATGATGTACAAACACATCTTTTCCACCGTCTTGTTGTTCAATAAATCCAAAACCTTTTGAGTCGTTAAACCATTTTACAGTACCGTTCGCCATGTTGGCAATCTCCTAAAAAAAAATAAAAAAATATAAGTTTCTAACTTCGGGGGTAACACCGCTTTTATTGTCGGGAATATACACCTTGGGAGGGAAACGTATGCACTAAAACAATATAGTGCAATTTATACATAATAGAAGGCTGTTGATTAGAAGTCAAGCATTAAATATTTTTTGTATCCTGGAGGTTTCGGGAATCTTAAATCTCAAGCGAGCATTACTAAACCCGCTACCCAACTTGTATCATCTTTATCAGATATGTTTGATTTTTTGGCTTTTAGTGCTGACCATCCTGAAGACTTCATCAATAAAGAGACATCGATACCAAAACCTGACATTGATGGGCGAGCAGACTCTATATGGCGGCAGGGTTTGTTTTCAGCGACTACGCAGCAGTGTTCTTGGTTGTCACAAAACAGAGCTTTACATGATCCACCCGCAAATCCTTTTGATTCTTTAAAGCCTATTTCTATGGCTTTTTGCTCTACCGCTGCTACAATTTGATGAAGCAGTTGCATTACTCCCTTACGCTCATCGGAAAACATGACTGATGTGGGTAATTCTATTTTTATAGTAATGGAATATTTGCTCTGGGTCTGCCACTTTTTAAATTCAACTGGGCCTTCTACGTGGGGGGGGCAACTTGCTGCAAGACCATAATTTGGACATGTATACTCCCCGTTGCACAGTGCTGCTAAATTATCTTTTGCCTGGATTTCTTTGGATGCAATAATTGCACAATCCGTTGCCCCAAGATTTTTTGCTTCCTGACTTATCTGTACAAGTTGCTGTTTTAATGTCAATTTATTTTACCCCGATGTTTCAAAACTTGATTTTTGTCTTGCCTTTATTTAGTTCGACCTGATACCGGGACAATACGTTATATCGGTATCAGGTCGGAGGTAAAATTTCAGATCTAAATTTTCACCATAATATGCCGAACAACCGTATAATCTTCCAGGCTATACATGGAGAGGTCTTTGCCATATCCTGACATTTTAAATCCACCATGCGGCATCTCAGATGCATACATAAAATATGTATTAATCCAGGTGACACCATACTGTAGCATGGAAGATACCCTATGCGCTTTTTGAATATCCTTTGTCCAGATCGATGATGCCAGACCATATTTACAATCATTGGCCCATTCAATCACCTGGTCGGTATCCTTAAATTGAGTTACGGAAACCACCGGCCCGAAAATTTCTTCTTGAACCACCTCATCATTCTGAAGGGCATCGACGATCAGGGTAGGTTCATAATAACACCCGCGATCAATCGCATTCCCGCCAGCAGCAATTTTTAAATGGGGAACTTTTTTCGCCCGTTCTACAAAACCGCTGACAATTTCCCGTTGATTCATAGATATTAACGGCCCTATGTCATCGACATTGATACTTTTCACCGCAGTAGTTAACTTTTCAACAACCTGGTGGTAAATATTTTCCTGAACATACAACCGACAGGCAGCAGTGCAATCCTGACCTGCATTGTAATATCCATACATCATAATATTTTCGACCAAATCATCAATATCACAATCATCAAAAGCAATGACCGGAGCTTTTCCCCCCAATTCTAAATGGGTGCGCTTTACATTCGAGGTGGCAGATTGTAAAACTTGTTTTCCGGTTTCTACTGAACCTGTCACCGAAACCATTCGAACTTTGTCATGATCTGCGATGTGTTTTCCGACAATACTTCCTTCACCGGTGACAATATTTAAAACACCGGGAGGAAAAATCTCTTTGATATCTTTCACTAACGCAAGAATTGACAAAGGAGTATACTCGGATGGCTTAAATACAACCGTATTTCCAGCAGCTAAAGCGGGGGCAATTTTCCAGGCACCCATCATCAACGGATAATTCCAGGGAGCAATTTGTCCAACCACACCCACAGGATCTCTTCTGATCATACTGGTAAAACCTTCAAGATATTCACCAGAGGCACTGCCGGACATACAGCGGGAAGCGCCTGCAAAGAACCGGAAATGATCGGAAATAACCGGCATCTCATCATCCAGCATGAGTTGAAAAGGTTTTCCGCAGTTCAGCGATTCTAATTTAGCCAACTGCTGGGCTTTTTGATCAATTCGATCGGCAAATTTGAATAAGAGACCTGCCCTGTCAGCAAAAGATTTTTGTTTCCATGCCGGGAATGCCTTATTTGCCGCATCAATCGCCGCATCAACCTGACGAATTGACGCACAAGGAACCTCTACAATAATTTCATTATTTTCAGGATTCACAAGCGTCCTATTTTGGGCTTCTCCTGAAACTATTTCTCCATTTATTAAAAGACGGGTGTTCATCTTTATCTTTTCTTGGCTTATCTTTTCCATCAGGCGTTCTCCTTATTTATCTTTCATTCATCCGATTTCGTTCATAGTGGAGATAATGCTCTCTCTTAAAATATCTACAATTTGATCTGCACCTGCTTTATCAATAATTAACGGAGGGGATAATATACATAAGTTTTCATACGGCCTGACAATCAGCCCTTTTTCCTGACAAAATTCATCCACTCGTTGAGCAACAGCGATATTCTCATCCTCATTATCTGAAACCACGCATTCAACACACGCCATTAAATTAATTCCTCGCACATCACCAACAATAGGAAGTTCCTTCAAGGTTTCCAGGCGTTTCATGAAATATGAACCCACCTGCCGGACATGTTCATTTAAATTATCCCGTTTCATGATCTCAAGATATTTTAAGGCAGCCGCACACGTCACCGGATGCCCCGAATAGGTAAATCCATTGGTATAATAGGAATTGTCACTTGCAGATGCTCCGCTGATCTGATCAACCAGCTTTTCTGAAATGATTGCCGCACCCAATGGTTGATAACCGGATGTAATTCCTTTTGCCACGGTAATAATATCCGGAACGATTCCGAAAACGTCTTCAGAGGCAAAATAATACCCCAGCCTTCCAAAAGCCGTCACCACCTCATCGGAAATATAAAGCACTCCGAACTCACGGCATACATCCAATGTCTTTTTATGATATCCAGGAGGCGGGACAATAACACCACCGGAACCCATGACCGGTTCAGCAATAAAACACGCCACCTTATCCGGGCCTACCTCTAAAATTTTATCCCGTAATTCGCTGACCTTTTGATCACAAAAATCCTCTATGCTCATTTGGGCAGGTTTTTTATATGGATTCGGATCCGAGATGGCGTGAACAATATCGGTGATATAATCAAAATAGCTTCTGTCGCATTTTTTACCATTCAAAGAAGCCGTTAAATAGGTACTACCATGGTAGGCATTCTCACGATAAATAATCTGTTTCTTTTCAGGTTGATCAAGACAATTAAAATAATAATGGGCAAACCGGATAGCTGATTCAACAGCAGTTGAACCGCCGTTTGTAAATTGGAAACAGTTCAAATCACCGGGGGTTAATTGGCTAAGTTCATGTGCCAATTGGATGGAAGGTGGGCTTGTCATGGCTCCAAATGGTGTATAGTAAGCCAGTTTAACACACTGGTCTGAAATGGCTTTTGCCATTTCTTTATTTCCATACCCCAAATTCACACACCACATACCTGAGATCGCATCAAGATATTGATTGCCCTCATTATCAAAAACATGAACCCCTTTACCGGATTCAATAATCATAGACTGGGCATCACTTCCTAAATCCGACCACGGATGGATAATGTGCTTTTTATCTTTTGCTGCAAGATTCATAATAACCTTTA
>JAWSVH010000216.1:0-2551 GCA_033852015.1 Desulfobacula sp. | reverse complement strand
GCTTTTGAAAGGGCAGGTTTAGTAGCTGAGCTGACAGAAGAAGACCTTGTCGGCTCTAAACAATATTAACATGTATGGCAATAACTTTTTCCATACATACAATAATGAGGTGGTTATAATATGAATCAAAAGTACTTGATCCCCTTAGCGTCTGTATTTCTACTTTTTTTAGTGGCATACACAGGAGTTGAGGGAGCAGGGCTTCAGTGGTTCTTTGGAATTGTTTTTCCATATGCAGCAATCATTGCCTTCCTTGCCGGGTTTGTATTCAAGGTTTTAGGATGGGCATCTTCTGCTGTTCCCTTCAGGGTTCCGACAACCTGTGGTCAGCAAAAATCATTGCCATGGATAAAAAACAACTCCATTGACAACCCTGATACGTCAGTAGGCGTGTTCGTGCGTATGATACTTGAAGTAACTCTTTTCAGGTCTCTATTTAGAAACACTAAAGCAGCTTTTAACAGAAATGCTTCCAACCGGCTCTCCTATTCCTGGGAAATATTCCTATGGTTAGGGGCCCTTGCATTTCACTATGCCTTTCTGGTTGTACTGTTAAGGCATTTTAGATTTTTCACATCCCCAGTGCCATCGTGCATCCAATTTCTTGAAAAACTGGACGGGATTGCTCAAGTTGGACTTCCTGGCTTATTTTTATCCGGTGTTGTTTTACTTGCAGCAACTTTATTTTTGCTCTCCCGAAGAATTTTTGATGCCAAAGTGACCTATATTTCACAGGCGGCTGATTACTTTCCCTTGTTCCTGATCATCGGGATCGCAGCATCCGGTATTGCCATGAGATATTTTACAAAAGTAGATATTATTGGGATTAAAACACTCACCATGGGTCTGGCTACTTTTAGCTTAGCAGATGCCATTCCAAAAGATGTCGGCGGACTTTTTTATGGCCATCTCTTTTTAGTGAGTATCCTTTTTGCATATTTCCCTATAAGCAAGCTCATGCACATGGGTGGCATTTTCTTAAGCCCCACAAGAAATATGGCAAACAATACACGCATGAAAAGACATATTAACCCCTGGAACTATGATGTGAAAACGCATACCTATGAAGAATATGAAGACCACTTCAGAGACAAAATGATTGAAGCTGGCCTGCCAGTGGATAAGAAGGAGTAATAGATGTCTGACGAATTAAAATCCGATGAACTATTAGATAAAATAGACTATAGCCCAGGATCAGATAAAGGGCCAAGCAACTGGATGGATACGACGCAAAATGTCCAGATCAGACCGGGAATGTACTGCTATGCAGCAAAGGCAGAAAGTGTAGAAACATTGGGTCTTCCCAATGCCCGCCCCTGGAATCCGCTTGAAGAAGACTGGAAACTGCCGGACAATTGGCAGGAGATTGTCTTTAACGGACTAAAAGAACGCCTGGAAAAATTTAGGACCTTCAAAGTTTTCATGGATATTTGTGTTCGCTGCGGTGCATGCGCAGACAAATGCCATTTCTTTCTGGGTACCGGCGACCCTAAAAACATGCCGGTTCTAAGAGCTGAACTTTTAAGATCTGTATACAGAAATGATTTTACCACTGCCGGAAAAATTCTAAGCAAAATCCCTGGTGGCAAGACATTGGGCGGTTCTCGACCCATGACTATGGCGGTGCTAAAAGAGTGGTGGTATTACTTTTTCCAGTGCACCGAATGCCGTCGCTGTTCAGTTTTCTGTCCCTACGGAATTGACACCGCAGAGATTACCATCATGGCAAGGGAAATCTTCAATCTTTTAGGCCTGAATATTGACTGGATTGCAACTCCGGTATCCAATTGTTTTAAGACTGGAAACCATCTGGGTATCCAGCCCCATGCCTTTAAAGATATGCTTGAATTTTTTGTGGAAGATATTGAAGATGTCACCGGTGTAAACTGCACCCCGCAATTCCAGAAAAAAGGGGCGGATATTTTGTTTATCACTCCTTCTGGAGATGTTTTTGCCGATCCTGGCACATATACCTGTCAGGGATATCTGATCCTGTTTCAATATCTTAAAGATAGATACGGACTAGATGTCACTTGGAGTACATACGCATCTGAGGGTGGAAACTTTGGTTTCTTTACTTCCCATGAGACCATGAAACGGTTGAATGCCAAAATGTATGCCGAAGCCAAACGCCTGGGCGTTAAATGGATTATCGGTGGTGAATGTGGCCACATGTGGCGAGTTATCAACCAATACATGGACACCATGAACGGCCCTGCCGACTTTTTGGAAGTACCGAAAAGCCCGATCACAGGTACCGTATTTGAAAATGCCGCTTCTACAAAAATGATTCATATTACAGAGTTTACTGCAGATCTGATCAAACATGGAAAACTTGAACTCGATAAGAGCCGTAATGCGAATCGGGTTATGACCTTCCATGATTCATGTAATACTGCCAGAGGTATGGGACTTATGGATGAACCTCGATATATCATAGAAAATGTCGTTGACAACTTCTATGAAATGCCACCCAATACCATTCGTGAACAAACCTTTTGCTGCGGTTCAGGCTCTGGTCTGAATGCCGGCGAAAACATGGAACTGAGAA
>JAWSVH010000215.1:0-3925 GCA_033852015.1 Desulfobacula sp. | reverse complement strand
GACTAATTTTCAAAGATCAAATGTAACTTGTTCAAAAAAAAACTTCCCGGAGAAACTCAAACCGTCTCTCGAGAAGACCGGCAGATAATGCATGATAAAGTTCTTTATGTCAAACCTTTTTTTCAATTATTGAAAAAAAATCAGGTACCATCGAACTTATCAATCACTCAGACCGGCGCTTGTTAAATGATAAATCCTTGATTTCCAACGAACAATCATCTATTTAAAACATTTTAATGGAGACAGGGGCAGACATCTTGAATACTTTAAATACACACGCAGGAATTTTCACAGATAACATTAAAGGGGTAGATTTAGCTTTAAAAGGCATCGATCTTTTATTTACACCTGGATGGTGGCAACTGCTATTTTGTTTTCTGGCCTGTTCTCTTATAATGGTCAACAGATTGAACGCCGTTGAAAAAAATGGGTTTCAAGGCACCCTTGTTGGCACACTTGTCATGCCGTATTTCAGTGGGTTTCCAAATCTATGCTTTGCTTTCCTTATTCTTAAAGGTGGAACCCTCGGCACGGTTGTCTTAGAAAACTGCCTTGTAAACAATGTCACCAACTTAACCCTTGTTCTGGCTTTTCCCTGCCTTTTATGGGGCCTTAATTTATTTGAAGAAAAAAAATCTCCCGGGCATCATGAAAAAATAAATCATCTGTCGTTACTGCTGAGCATCATCGCTTTAATTTTTTTTAGTGTCTGCATTCTTTTTGTATCCAAAGACGGTGTTATTAATTCTTTTGACGGCATGCTTCTGGTCGGTATCTTTGTCTTCTGGCAATTATACCATCTGTTTGATGTATTAAAAAATAACACCCGGACAAACACAAAAATTAAAAAGAAAATCATTCTGGATTTAATCGTTATCAGTCTATGTGCCTGGGGCATTTTTTCCAGTATTGACAGCCTTCTTGTATGGGTTTCTAAAGACCCCCAGGGCAAATTTTTGCAAGATCACCTTGGACTTTTCAGCGGCATATTAATGGTACTTCCCAATGCCTTTTTAGCCATATACTATGCAGCCACAAACCGGTCTGAAATTGCCTACTCCTCCCAAATTGGCGACTGCCATATCTGTGTTCCTCTTTGTATTGGGCTGTTTGCCATCTTTTCTCCCATCACCATACCACCGAGCTTTGAAATAGCTGTTTTTATAATCATCGGGGCATCTGCTGGTCACTTTCTTCTCACCGCTTTTTTAGGAAGGCTGCCCCGCTGGGCAGGAATTCTTCTCATTGGGTTTTATGCCTTTTTTATATACAAAGAAATCATTTAACTCTATAAAAAGAGCGTTGCTACAACATTGATTTTGCTTACACTTACAGGGTTTAAATTATGATACATGCCCCAACATTTGACCAAACGCTATGGATAAAAAAAGCCCAGGCTTTTGTCACCCGATCACACCGGCATCTTTGGGGAAAAAATAATGAAGGCCCCCAGGCTTTTTTATTTATCCATGGACTTAAAAATAGCTTTGTAAAACAACAAATAATTGGCTGGAATAAATTTGGTCAGGAACGTCCCGCTCAAAACTGGGGAGGGAAAACCGCAATTGGATCAAATGAAAAATTATTTTTACCTTCTGGTATTGTGGTTCCCCTTATTAAAAAGAAACAACTTCAATCTGTTTTTATCCATCCTTATAAAGAGACCCCTCAAATAACAAAAACAACCATTTTGCCAGGCAGCTTGAGTCCAACATTGGTTTTAGGTGAAAATAAAGATAAAATTATACTTCTCCAGAACCTTATCGATGGTCTGTTCCTTTTTCAAGAGCAAAGCCTCAACACGTGTGTTATGATTCACCCTGATATGGATATTCCTTTAGATCCCAACCTTAAAATTACAATAAAAAAAGCCAAGCAAATTGTTATCTGTGCGTCCAACGAGACTCAAGACCAAGAGAATCGCAAAAATTTTTCCCATGCACCCGATTCATCCTTTTTTTTATATTCTTCAAAAGAAGAATTGATAAAAATTATTCACTAACCAACAAATTGTTGCTTTCTTTGGATTAAATTTGATGTGTCTCTCATCATTAATACAAGGTTGTTTCCAATGATGAAAGCTTATAAATACGATGAAGGGGAGGAAGTATCCTTTTTTGACATTAAAATTCAGGTTTGATACATTTAAAATTTATGATGTAAATATAAGGATGTTTAATGAAAGTTAAATTGATTGTTGTTCTTCTTACGTGGGTTATTATTCTCTGTATTTCGTTCTTCTGGAATGTTCAATCCATAAATTCAAACCAAGAGGCTTTAACCCTTAGGACTGCAAAAACCCTTTTTAACCAAATGGTTGTAACCAGACGATGGAACTCTTCTCACAATGGAGTATATGTAAAAGTTACAGACACTATAAAACCCAATCCATATTTAAAAGATCCACAACGCGATCTAGCATGTGGTGGCATTCTTTTAACCAAAATCAACCCTGCTTTCATGACGCGTCAACTGTCGGATCTAACCAGTGAAAAATTAGGCGTTCAATTTCATGTATCAGGATTAAACCCCCTGCGACCGGAAAATGGGCCGGATGACTGGGAAAAAGCTGCTTTGACAAAATTTTCAAAAGGAAACGTCATTGAGCAGGGCCAGATGGTTTCAAACGATAAACATCGCTATTACATGTATATGAAGGGGCTAAGGGCTGAAAAATCCTGTCTTCAATGCCACAGCGAAAAAGGATATAAAACCAATGATATCATTGGTGGTATCAGTATTAAAATTTTTAACCCTCAAAAAGCAAAGATAATGCCGATTATCCTGCGGCACTTAATAATAGGAATTCTTGGTTTTTTAATCATATTAATTTCCGGGCTTAAATTAATCAATGCATATAAAACGATACATCATCAGGCTATTTTTGATGCTTTGACCAATATTCCCAACCGCCGCTATTTTAATGACCGGGTCTTGATCGAAATAAAACAGGCTAAACGTTTAAAAACACCCATTTCTTTTATCATGGCTGATATTGATAACTTTAAAAATTATAATGACTTTTATGGCCATGCCAAAGGCGATGAAGTTTTAATCCAGGTGGCCCACACGATTCAAACAACTCTGAAACGTCCCGTGGATTTTTGTGCCCGCTTTGGAGGTGAAGAGTTTATTATTGTCCTACCGGATACCGATGAACAAGGTGCTGTCCATATCGCCAGCCAAATGATTTCAAATGTTGAAAAGTTAAGGGTAAAACACGAACACTCAAAAAATCAGGATGTGGTTACCATAAGCCTTGGCATTGCCAGTGAACCGATTGTCGAAACGGATCATGAAACCATCATGAAAAAAGCAGACACCGCTTTGTACCAGGCAAAGGCAAACGGTAAAAACCAGTATGCTGTTTTTACCTAATCAGGGAAAATTATCTGTTTGAAATTATTCTATATATTAAGATTTTTTATTTTAAACAGATAAGCCAGGCCAAACCCAAAGACCACACCTATCCCTAAATTAGTGACCAAGGTGATGCCTAAAATCATCATCACTACAAACAGATCTCTTCGCTCTGAAATGTCCTGAATCGTTAATGCCAGCTGGCTACCGGCAAAGACCAACAAAACACCTAAAACCGCCATGGGCAGAAGATAAATTACCGCCATAATACCCGAGCCCAGAAAAAGAACCAGGACAAGAAACAACAGACCGATCATAAGATTGGAACCTGCTGTCCTTGCACCAAATCGATAATGGGCAGCCAACCCGCCTGCACCATGACACAGGGGCATGCCCCCAAAGAAAAAACTTAAGATACACCCTAAACCCATACTGATACACAGGCCTTTATAAGAGACTTTCTTTGAGTTTTTACCAAAATACTGCTGTGAAAGATCAGCATTGGCAATAACCGCATTTCCAACCGTCATGGGCAACTGAGGTAAAACAAGAATAAACAGGGCGA
>JAWSVH010000007.1:0-39156 GCA_033852015.1 Desulfobacula sp. | reverse complement strand
GGGGAGCCAACCCAATACAAAAAATCCCGATAAGGAAACTTATCGGGATTTTTTATTTTCAGCGGTTTTACACCCGTTTCATTCTCTTCTTATCTATGTCGTATACTGGGTTCTGGATCGTATGCTGGACTCCGACTCCGTCCCTATCCTAATGATAGATCAGGTGTGGCACAATTTTAAAAATAGGCTCATATCATTGTCTTTGTATTTTTCCTTAATGATAAGAAGTTCTTCTTGAACAGCAAAGAAAGCATCTACAACCGCTGGATCAAAATGTTTGTTGCGTCCTTCCTCTATAATAGTGAAAGATTTTTCAACAGAGAAGGGGCCTTTATAGGGTCGTTTTGAAGTCAAAGCATCAAAAACATCTGCGATAGCGATAATCCGTCCTTCTATCGGGATTTCTTTATTTTTCATGCCCTTCGGGTATCCGCTTCCATCCCATTTTTCATGATGGGTCTGAGTGATTATTTCTCCTAGCTTTAAATATTCAGCATCAGATCCTTCTAAAATTTTTTTACCAAAGGTGGTGTGTTGTTTCATGATTTCCCATTCGTCAGCATCTAATTTGCCAGGTTTTAACAAGATACGGTCTGGGATACCAATTTTACCGATATCATGCATGGGGGCTGCATGAAGAATAGCTTTAATCTCATAGTCATTAAATCCTATATGTCGGGCTATCGTTGCTGCATATTGGCTCATACGCTTAATATGTGCGCCGGTATCTTCATCTTTATATTCAGATGCCCGGGTTAATCTATGGATAGTGTCAAGTGAGTAGTTTTCTAATTTTTCAAAGGTCTGACTTAATTGCCGGGTTCTTTTCTGGACCATTTTTTCGAGCACTTTCTTCTGGTTATGAATTTCGATATGTGTGCGCACCCTTGCAATAACAATGGATTCAGAAACCGGTTTGGTAAGAAAATCCACCCCTCCAACTTCAAACCCGTACTCTTCATCTTTGATCTCTTTTTTGGCGGTGATGAAAATAACAGGAATTTTTGAAGTTTTAGTGTTGCCTTTCAAGCGCCTGCATGTCTCATAACCATCAATTCCCGGCATCATGATATCAAGTAAAATAATATCCGGTTTGACTTTATTCGCCACGACCAAGGCATTATGACCATCTGTAGCAAAAGATAGCTGATAATGGCTCTTCAGAATATTTCCGAGCAGTTCTAAATTATTTGGGTCATCATCCACAATCAGCACTTTCCATAAATCATTTTCCATTTCATCCCCCATAATCTATTTTTAGGTTTTTCGCCAACTTAACGGTTGCCCTTTTAGCGTTTTCAAAGTCGAAGCGTTTTAAATATCCTATAATAGGATCTAACTGGTTTGGTGGAACATAATTTATGAGTTCGGACAAAAATGGTTTTAAATCGTATGGATTAAACTGATCAAAAGCCATGAGCATATTTTTGAAAAGAATTTTCAGTTGAGACACCTCCTTTTTTTCAGGCGTTTCCCATTTATAATGAGCGGCTTTTGATTGGGAGACCATATCGAGGCTATCAGAGCTAACCTTACCGATTCCTTTTGGGACAAAATTCTCCAGCACTTCAAAAAGTTTGTTAAAATCAATAGGTTTGTTCACAAAAGCATCAATTCCTATTTTGAAATATTTATCGTTTGATTCTTTTATTTCATCGGCTGTCATGACGATAATGGGAATGCGCTTTCCTGTAATAGTTTCCAACTTTCGAATCCGTTTTGTAGCTTCTATTCCATCCATCTTTGGCATATGCAAATCCATCAGGATAATATCGATCTTCTCTTTTGAAATAGCCTCAATTGCTTCATAACCATTCCAGGCGACCTTGGTTTTATGTCCTTGGTCTTTTAAGCGAATTAAACTCAAGGCGACATTCATTTTATTATCTTCAACAAGCAGTATCCTGAAACCCTTCCGGAATTTTGAAAAAGTAGATTTGTCCGTAATCGTATATGAGTTGTTATTTTCCGGAAGTTTATCCGTTGATGGCAAATTGATGGTAAAATGAAAGTCACTCCCTTGACCTTTTCTACTCTGTACCCAGATCTTTCCTCCCATCATTTCAATGAGTTTCTTTGAGATGGCCAATCCCAGTCCAGCACCACTGAACTCGCGTGTCATAGACGAATCAACCTGGGTGAATGGCTCGAAAATTTTATTTAACCAGTCAGCCGGGATACCAATTCCTGTATCTTTAATTGAAAAATGAAGTTGATCTTTTTTTTCAGCAGACATTATCCGAACAAAAATGCTACCTTTTTGAGTGAATTTGATTGCATTATCGATGAGATGAGTCATGATTTGTCTGAGCCTAAAAGAATCACCTATAAATGATTCTGACAGGGAGGGCTGAATCTCATAGGACAATTGGATTCCTTTTTCCCAGGCTTTTTTGTCCGTGATTGACTGAACTCCCCCGATCAATCTAAACAGGCTGAATGGATGGTTTTCAAATATCAATTTTCCACTATCCAGTTTGTTGATATCAAGGATCTCATCTAACAGTGCCAAGAGGTTATTTGCAGCAGTTTTTGCGATTGTCAGATAATTTTGTGCAGGTTCTAATAATGTTTTGTCTTTTAAGGACAAGTCAATAAAACCGAGGACTGAATTCATTGGCGTTCGGATTTCATGTGACATATTGGACAAGAAATCAGATTTGACCTGTAAAGCCTCTTCAGCCTTAACCCTTGCGGTCTTCAACTCTTTTACGATTTTTTTCCGTTCTGTGACATCTCGACCAATACCTCTATAACCGATATACTCTCCGGTTGAATTAAATACCGGGACCCCACTTGTTTCAATAATAATTTGATGACCATTTTTATGCAGGTTGATGTTTTCCAAAGCTTTGATTGGGATGGCTTTTTCTATTTTATCTTTTAAGACATCAGAATATTGGAGTGTTTCTTTTGGCGGGACAAAATTGAAGGGGCGTTTGCCTAATATTTCTTCTGATTCATAGCCTAATATCTCTTTGACTGTCGGACTGGTATAGGTATAGGCACCGTCTGCATTCACTTCCCAGATCCAGTCACTGGATGATTCCACAAGATTACGGAACTTTATCTCATTTTGTTTTAAAGATTCTTGATATTTTTTAAGTTTACGGATGGTTTTTGAATTGATAAGCCGGGTAAAAGAAGCAATTAGAAAAGACCCGCTGATTAAACCCAAACATATTTTTAATTCGCTATGTACTAAGGTTTGAAATTTCAAATCCGAGTAATAAAGCAATAGGCTAAAACTGGATACAAAAGTTAAGATTATCAGCCGAAGATTATTGCTAAAAAGAATAACAAAGAGAATGAGTAGCATTAATCTTGCTGTAGAACCTGTTAAAGATAATGAGCTCGGTTCTAAAAAACCAGGAAACACATTACGGACAAAGTTTGAGCAGAGAAATAACACTGTAATAATTGATATTGAGAGATTATAATGTCCGAATCGGAGCGGGAGAATGCTGATAGCTACAATCAGAATTATAGAATAAAGTCCTGTTAGGATAAAATATAATTTTTCAGGAGAAACAAAGGCATAGGCCATTGATAAAAAAACAAGTAAGAATATCCCAAAAATATATAGTTTGAAAAGAAATTGACTTTTTATTTGCGTTTCTAAATTGCGGCCAGAGAAATTTTCTTTAATAAATTCATTGTCTTTTATCAGAATATCAAACACAAAGTCACCTCTTTAGGCATAAATTTTTTTTATTCAAACATTTTTACAATTGATATACAATAGTTGATATCTATTCGATAGCTTTTTACTAGGAATTTGTCTAATGTAGAATGATTTTTTAACAGTGCGGTTAGTAAAAAATGATTCTTTGTTGGTTTCATAGAAAAATTAACTTTTTTAAGAGGACTAAAGTTTATAGGATACTGTGAAATTTTGACGTTTTTTTTTGTTTTTCATATGTTTGTCCCAAGTTAGTGCTTGACATATAAACCGTTCCAAGAATAATGTTCTAAAATGTATGAAATTAGGCAAAACCTGATATTTGGGAAATGTAAAAAAAACTATGTTTAATGGTAATGGGGCATTCAATTTAGAAGATAATAGCAAATTTAAAATTTTGACGATTGATGATGAGTTCTATATTCGGCAAAGTATCAGGACATACCTTGAAGATTATGGGTTTAATGTTGTCGAAGCAGAGAATGGTTGTCAGGGGTTGGAGATATTTGCCAGTGAGAAACCGGATTTAGTTGTTCTGGATCTTCGGATGCCGGAAATGGATGGTCTCCAGGTTTTAAAAGAAATCAAAAAAAAATCTGCTGATATCCCTTTGGTCGTTGCATCTGGAACCGGAAATATTGCAGCGGTAGTGGAAGCACTTCATCTGGGTGCATGGGATTATATCTTGAAACCTATTGAAGATATGAGTATTTTGTACCATTCCATTCAGAAATGCCTCAAAGAGAGTCAATTAAAAAAAGAGAATAAACAATATCAAGAACAATTAGAAGAGTTGGTTGATCAAAGAACACGTGAACTCCGGGAAAGCGAGCAACGTTACAAGACCATCTTCGAATATACCGGCACAGCGGCGATTATTGTAGAATCGGATGATACTATATCTATGGTGAATTCAAAATTTTGCGAGTTTGCCGGGATAGAAGCAAAAGAAATTATTGGGAAAAAAAAGTGGTATGATTTTGTTCAAACTGACGATGTTGATCTTATGCGCAATTATATTGAAGCTAAGGTTAAGTCAGTGACTCAAGATCATACTCCCATGCAGTATGAAATTCGATTTATTGATAATAATAAGGGCAACAAATTTGTTTATGTCAGTATTGGTATTATTCCCGGATCAGACCGGGTGGTGGTCTCTTTGTTGGATGTTACTGAAAAGAAAAGAGCAGAACAGCGATGGCAAAGTCTTGAAAGTCAGTTGAGAAAAGCCCAGAAAATGGAGGCCATTGGTACGCTGGCAGGCGGAATTGCCCATGACTTGAACAATATTTTAAGTCCGGTCTTAGGATATGCAGATATGATTATGCGATCTTCAGAGCCCGGTACCAATGAATACCGCAGAAGTGAAAAAATACAAAAAGCAGCATTGAGAGCGGCAGATCTGGTAAATCAAGTTTTATCCTTTAATCGTCAAGGCGAGGATACTAAACGTTGGGTTACCCTCCATCCAGTCTCAAAAGAAGTATTAAAACTGCTTAAAGGTTCGATTCCGACAACGATTAGAATTGAAGATAAGATTGACCGAAATTGTGGTATGGTAGAAGCTGATCCTACTCAGATTCATCAAGTGATCCTGAACCTTTGCACCAATGCCTATCATGCAATGGAAGAGAACGGTGGAATACTGACAGTTGGATTAAAAGAAGTGAATCTGACATTGTCAGACACGGCGGGGTATCCAAATCTGTTAAATGGAGAAGGTGTCTATCTTGCTTTAGAAGTATCTGACACTGGCTGCGGTATGGCTGAAGATGTGGCTGAGCGGATATTTGATCCGTATTTTACAACGAAAGAAGAAGGTAAAGGAACTGGACTTGGGTTGGCCACAGCCTACAGTATTGTAAAATCCTGTAAGGGAGATATTAGAGTAAAAACTCAGCTTCATATCGGTACGACCTTTACGGTTCTTTTACCGGTAGTGAATGCTGATAAGAATAAGTCAAGTTTAGATACGGTACTTCCTATCCATGAGCCAGCTTCCGGGGAAACACTTTTGGTGGTCGATGATGATAGTGATATTGTTGCGATGTGCAAAGAAGGGTTTGAATCTCTTGGATATAAAGTAAAACCATTTGTTTCCAGCCTGGCAGCATTTGAATTTTTTAAAGAAAACTTTGATATGATAGATTTGGTGGTGACGGATCAGACCATGCCGGGTAAAACCGGATTTGAGTTGGCACAGGATATGTTGGCCATTAAGAAAGATCTTCCTGTTATCCTTTGTTCAGGCTATACAGGTGCAATTAGTGAAATGAAGATAAAAAAAGCTGGTATAAAAAGTTTTGTGATGAAACCTGTTACAGTTGAAGAACTTTCAAACCAGATCCAGCAGCTTTTAAAAAAGTAAAAATATAATTTTGGTTTTTGATAAGGGAGGATAAGGTGGCGGCCAGTCCGAAACATTTTTTGATCCTTGATGACGAAGAAAGCATCAGACAAAGTATAGCTGCATATATGGAAGATGAGGGATATATTGTTTTTCAGGCATCCAGTGGAGAGAGTGCGCTCCAATTGTTAGCTGATAACCACATAGATGATGCCGTTGTTGATATTCGTCTTCCCGGAATAGATGGGAATACTTTCATGATTGAAGCTAGGAAAATCCTTCCTGATATAAAATTTGTAGTACATACTGGGTCTGCAGATTATCAGCCTCCAAGAGCCGTGAGAGAATTGGGTATTACATCTGAAAATATTTTGATTAAACCTGCCAGTGATTTAAAGGTTTTGTGTCAAACGTTAAAAGACCAATATAAGGATAAAAAAACTAAGTAGTTATGGAGAGTAATATCGAAAAAAGAATTCTGGTCATTGATGATGAAGTGTATGTCCGGGATAGTGTTATCGGGTTGTTGGAAGATTTTGGCTTTCAAGTTATTGATGCGGAGAATGGTAAAATCGGCCTGGAACGTTTTGAGACGGAGTGTCCAGATCTGGTATTATGTGACCTTAGAATGCCAGAGATGGACGGGTTAGAAGTCCTCGCTAAAGTTGTCGAAAAAAATTCAAAAATTCCCATCATCATTGTTTCCGGGGCCGGGAATATTTCAGATACTGTGGAAGCACTCAGATTGGGTGCATGGGATTATATTATTAAACCCATTCAGGATATGAACGTATTATATCATGCGGTGAACAAGGCCTTTGAAAGGGTAGAATTCATAAAAGAAAAACACCAGTATCAAACAGATCTTGAACGCGCAAATAAAGAGTTAACAGCTTCTCTTCAAACCATTGAACAGGCTCAGGATAAACTGGTGCAGTCTGAAAAAATGGCGGCTTTGGGAGAACTTGTGGCGGGTGTTGCTCACGAGATTAATACGCCAGTGGGAGTAGGGGTGACAGCAGCTTCTTTTTTAGATACAAAAATAGTTGAAATAAGAAAGATATATAATTCTGGAGAACTCAAAAGAAGTGAACTGGAAAGTTTTCTTCAGGTGGTAGAAGAAGTTTCAAATTCAATTTTAATCAATATGAAGCGTGCCGCCGAATTGATTTCCAGTTTTAAACAGGTGGCAGTTGACCAATCCAGTGAAACCCGGCGAAAATTTAATCTAAAAAAATATATTGATGAAATTTTGCTTAGCCTTAGACCCCGGTACAAGAAAACAGGCCATGAAATTAAGATTAATTGTGACGACCATATTGAGTTAAATTCTTATCCGGGTGTATTTTCACAAATATTAAATAATTTGATTATGAATTCTTTGCTCCATGGATTCGAAGATATAAAAGAGGGGATTATCCAAATAGAAATCACCCGGAAGAATGATCATATTCAATTTATCTATAAGGATAATGGTAGCGGAATGACTTTGGAACAAAAGGAAAAAGTTTTTGATCCATTTTATACCACCAAGCGAACGAAAGGTGGAACAGGATTGGGGATGTCTATTCTGTTTAATTTGGTTACGCAAACACTTAAAGGTAGCATTGAGTGTGATACCTCTGTCGGTAATGGTGTTGTTTTTACCATGATTTTTCCTGTGTCCGTAGAAGACGAGTAAACATGCAAATCTTAAACCCTTCGAGATGGTACCTTCACCCGGTATTTATTTTTACATGTTCCCTTTTTGCTTTGGCTACCTCCCTTGTGCTTACTGTGAACTGGTACATGGAAATTACCTCTGCTCTTGAGGTGATTATTTTAAAATTTCATATCGATCCTCAATTGATCTTTCCATCAAAGACAGGGATGACGATACTGGTTTTAAGTGCCTTGATTGCCGTGATCCTAATCGGTATTCTTCTGGCGTTTATTTATTATCAAAAAACGGTGAATCTGTTTCGACTTCAGCATAACTTTATTTATAATTTCACCCATGAGCTTAAAACACCTGTAACTTCTTTGAGAATTTATCTTGAAACCTTTATTCGCCATTCACTGGAGCCGGAAGATATTAAAAAGTATAGTGAAAGCATGTTAGAAGATGTTAACCGGCTTACCGAGAATATTAACAGTATCCTTAATCTTGCCCGGATTGAGAGCCAAAATTTTGGTTCAGAAGTTACCCGTGACAGTCTGGTACAACTTGTGGAAAATTTTTGCAAAAAAAATGCATCGCTTTTCAGAGACCTTGATATTGATATTCAAAATCAGTCAAATATTTCCCTTGTATATCCTGTGAATCTGTTTTTATTTGAGATGCTTTTAATGAATATTATTTCAAATGCCATTAAATATAATGAATCAGATGTCCCTAAGTTGCATATAAAGTTTAAAACGTATTCAAAAAAGATTATAATAGAATTTAGTGATAATGGTATTGGTGTGGATAAAAAAGAAATTAAGAAAATTTTCAGGAAATTTTATCAATCAGGTAGGGAACAGAAAAATGATGTCTCAGGATCTGGCCTTGGGCTTTATCTGGTATCAAGTATTGCGAATATTCATGGCTGGCGGGTATCGGCTAATAGCAGAGGTAAAGGTAATGGGACGACATTTGTTATCACGATTCCATGGGCAAGTATTGGCAACGTCAGGGAGAAAAATTTATGGAAGCGGTTGAAAAAAAGCGTATCCTGGTCATAGAGGATGAAGCCCATATTGCGGATGGAATTCGCTTGAATCTTTCCCTTCAAGGCTATCAGGTAAAGATTGCGGCAGATGGAATTGATGGACTTGAGCAGTGGCGAACCTGGAACCCGGATCTGATTATCTTGGATGTCATGTTACCGATGATTGATGGTTTTTCTATATTAAAAACCATTCGACAAACAGATGAAAAAATACCAGTTCTTATCCTTTCGGCCAGAGGAGATACCAAAGATAAGGTTAAAGGGCTTCGATACGGTGTAGACGACTATCTGGCAAAACCCTTTGATTTGGATGAGTTTTTGTTGCGGGTTGAGCGACTGGTCACAAAAACAACCTGGTATGAGAACCATAAACATGAACAGAAACAAAGCTATGAGATGTTTGAAGGTGATTCTTACACGTTTGGTGAAAACCGGATAGATTTTATTTCCTTTAAAGCCCAATGTGCGGCTGGAGAAATCGTTCTTACAGATCAGGAAATTATTTTACTTAAGCTGTTTATTGCCAATAGTGGGAAACCGCTTTCTAGGCAAATGCTTTTATCAGCCGGCTGGGGATATTCAGAAGAGATTTCCACCCGGACGGTGGACAATTTTATTGTTCGATTTAGGAAATATTTTGAAGTAAATCCTAAAAAGCCAGAATACTTTATAAGTCGACGGTCTGTGGGATATATTTTTGATCACTGATAAAAAGGATAAAATGAAAAGATCCAGCCAGCGAATTCCGTATCCGTTGGCTGGATCTTTTTGAGAGGCAAAATAATTGTTAATGTAAAGTAATCTTTTCTTGTTCTGCTAATCAATCCCAGTATATTTAAATACCGAAATCAAAAGGTTAATATCTGTTTCACTTTAAAATCATTATGGCCATCGCTTTGTTTGTTGTCAATAAAAAAGTTTCTCACGCCTAACTTTTTATTTTATCCCATAAATATTTTCAATAATATATTAATACAGAAAATAGCATATAGAGATGGGAACAACATTGCACGGAATCGTGTGGGTTTATCTGGAATTAGTTGTTTTATTGAATCATTTCCTCTGCTCAATCCCAAATAAAGGCCCATAAGCAGGACGATACCTTGAATCAGTGGAATCCATTGTGGAATAAATGGTTTAAAATGTATGTTCGCCAGGTTAAAAAGATTCCAGCCTAACCCCAGTGGATCTGAGAGTATAGAAACGATATAGCCATAATTAACCATGATTGCAGGTAGACTAAAGGCGATCCAGGCAAACATCCCAATAGGAATTAGGATATAGGTTAGTTTAAATGTCAATTTTTTATCTGAAACAGGTTTTTTTGCGACGTAATTGGAGATTTTTACGCTAAGAACAAAAAGACCGGGAAAGACAATCAGTGCCAGGCTCCAAATCGTGAGGAAAAAAATTCCAAAAGCTTTAATATCTCCATGTTCTGTCACATTTGCAGCATCTTTGATAGCCCCCCATGGGCCCAGCATTACAGCGCTGAATATCATTGCTACAACCAGCATGATGATAACATTAAACATTTCATCGTACCCTTTAATGTTTTTATCAGAACCAAATGGCCGGGTGAATATCCCAATATTATCTTTAGGGCAGCTTTTAATGCATTCTGTACAAATTCCGCAGTCATTGTTTCGATTCATATCTCCAATGTACTGGTTCCAGGGACAGGCCCATCCTTTTTTGCCACCGGATAAACAGGACTTATTTTTATGTTTTTTGCAAATGTTTTTATCGATAGAACGAACTTCGGTCATTGCGGCCATAGAATACGTTCCTAAAAACCCTCCAACAGGACACAAATATCGGCAGAATACTCTTTGACGGTAGATCAGAGAAAATATGAAGGTAATGGTTAAAATAACTAAGAAGAGAACGGCGGTTGCAATGGGGCGGGTAATCAGAATCATTCCAAATGAAATCATTATTAAAAATAAAATATTTTGCAGCCAGATATTTTGTAGTTTTTTGGGCCAGTCCAGTTCAAGCCCTGTAAAGCGGTGATGCAGGCCTCTGAACTTTTTAGGGAGATACTTAACCAAAATAATCCTTTTTCTGCTAAGCCATTCTGCTGGTGCCGGTAGTGGGCAGACAAAGCACCAAATTCTCCCTCCAAAAGGGACTAAAATAGTTTTTAGTACAAACCACCATAGAATCCAGACAAAGACAATTGCAATGTTTCTATTGCCGACAGGGCTTCCACCGAGGCTAGAGAGAATAAAAAGATAAAACACGATAAAGTTTGGAAGGATAAAAGCAAATTGAAAGCCTCTATGTTTAATCAATTTTTTAAGCCAGGGTAATTTTTCAAGGAGGTTGGTTCGTGATGATTTTTTTGGGGTTGTTTTATCTTTAGTAAAAATTAAAATCAATATCAAAAACATAATCCAGATAGAGAATGAGACAGCAAAGTGATATGTGGTGTTGGGCCTTACAACCAATTCTCCGGTCATAAAAGGATGGAGATTTCCACATATTTTAGTACATCTGAAAACAAACTTGCCGGATTTTGAGGCCGTAAATTTTACAGATGAGATCTGGTCCCAATTTCTATCAAGTTCTTCTAAAGAATGTCCGGAAGGATTCGTGATATCTGGATTGAATGTGTTTTTCTTAAAGGTGGTGCCTTTGCGTGCCATGAGTTCAATGGGGTATCCGTCTAAATAAAAGCCATGGGTGACATCTTTTGATGAGAAGCTTAAAACAATAGTATCTGACTTATTAACAGTTATTTTTGATGGGAAATATTTGAATCTTTGTGCTGTTATAGCAATATGATGAATTGTTTTTTGATGGGGAACTATGGCAATTGCCAATGGGATAATAACCGCAATCTCAAAACTTAAAAGTAATAAGAAGATTATCTTTTTTTGTGTCATTTTAATCATATTATTCTGTTACGATAATTGATCCATGCATGTTGTGGTGGATATCTCCGCAAAAAACAGTGCATGAGAATAGGAAAGTTCCTGTCCTGTCTGCATTGAATTTAACATAAACTGTTTGACCCGGGTCAATCCCTTTTGGAACATATATCCCAAAAGCTTTTAAAGAAAAACCATGGGAAACATCAGAACTTCTTAGTTTTAATGTCACCTGATCACCCATAGAAACTCTTATGATCGGTTTGGTTTTCTCTTTGTTTTTTTTAAAAAAGAAAAGGATATCATATGCCTTGACTTCACCCAATATCCATCCTTCTTTGGCACTCCCGGTCAGGGTGAATTCTTTTGTGTTGGAGGCTAAATTGTCTGGTTTTAATGATTGATCATATAGCCTGATTCCCAACGGGATTAGGAGGATCAGTAATATTATGAAAAACAGAAGAAAAATATCTTTTTTTATTTTGACAAGATACATTTGGCTTGATGTCTTTTTAATTATTATAATTACAAGTAATTATATCATAGACGCATTTTTATATCTTGTAATTGATTTAAATCAAGCGGGTGATTTGCCCAAAGCAAGAGAAGATACTTGGTTAAATATTGGAGACTAAAGAGATGACATAGTTATCTATGAATTCTGATGTTACATCCAGATCCATTTTTTTGCCATGGTGGAAAATCGTGTCGTCAATCACCTCTACTTTTTTTAGACTCTCGTTAAATCCTTTTTTGATATATTTCAGATAGGCTTCTTTGATGGTCCAGTTTTTAAAAATATGGGCGGCATCATCCACAAGGTGTGAAATTTCATTTTGCGTAAAGGCTGTTTTTAAAAAATTGGCATCAGGTTTTTTAGCAATTTTCTCAATATCAAGACCAATAATTTGGGTTTGATCTGTTGAACATGCCACAGCGGTGAAATCATTGCTGTGGGATAGCGAAATTGGAATATCTGTTTTTTTTTCAACCACAGGAGCGCCTTGCTCAAGGTAGGAAAGTGAGATCTCATGAAGGGGTGTTCCTTCAAAAAAAACGTGCTGAAGCAGCTCTTTTATAAGGTATCTGCCACTGAACCACTCAAGCTGTTTTTTCAATGCTTTAAAGCTATTTATGGTCGCAATTTCTTCTGGGCTCAGAAAGGCAGGAACAAAATCATTTTTTTGAAAGATTTCGTTTACCATTGGTCTGAAATTATGGTACGTACTTTTACGGCAAATTGATTGAATAATGTTTGGTATTTTAGCATACCAGACAATTATTCCCGGTTTTGAAGACAGGGCGTTGATGCAAAGATTGTTATTCAAAGTCAAGTTCATGTCAGGTTTTATATATTAAGCATCTTGGTTTTACAATCTTTTATGGGGGATAGATGGACTTGGTCAGCTATTATAAAAAGCATGGTTGGATCAGATCAGCCACAGCAATATCTATTGTGATTTTATTCATTCTTGTAGTGGTGATTTGTATTGGATATTTTTCCCAGAAACAAATGTATGATAAGAATTTGAAGCAAAGGTGTGAAGAGATTACTGCGTCCATTGTGGGGGGAATGACCTATGCACTTTCCATAGGAGACAATGAGGGTGTTCAAGAACAGTTCAAACGCCTTCATGAAGTTTTGCCGACCATAGAGGTGTTTGTCTATGATGATCAATCGAATATCAGCTTTGCCACAAACCCGGAGACGATCGGCCAGTCATTTGATAAATTTCTTGGTCACTCTGGTAATATCGTTCAAAACAAGAAAATGCTTAAAACAGGGCAAAGTGGTCCTCTAATTAATAAAAGAGTTCAGGACAAATTATATTATGGGTCATTAATGCCAAGTCTCAATGAGACAGCGTGTTATGAATGTCATGATAGTTCAAAACCGGTCATTGGCGGAATCGCTGTCTGGGTGGATAACTCAGAGGGCTTAAAATCAATGATTAAAGCACGTGATATCAGTGTCATTGTCGGTGTTTTGGGTGTGGTGTTGGTTGTTTTTATGGTATGGATTATTTTTTCTCGAATGGTTGTCAGGCTGAATATTACCTGGAAAGAGATTCGTGCTACCAGTGATGCCGTGGCCAATTTTTCCAAAAAGGTTCGTAAGATTTCAAACCAGATTGATTCCCATGCCAGTCAAGGGAATGATATGGCAGCCCGATCATCAATTGCAGCATCGGAAATATCAGAATATATAACCACCATTGCCCAGGCTTCAGAAGAGGTGAGTTCACAGATTAATGAAGTTAACATGAACTCTGTTAAAGTTTCTTCTGAAATTAAAACTTCCAATGGCAATATTTCAAGGGTTTCGTCGAATATTGGTTCTGTTGCAGCAGCAGCAGAGCAAATGTCAGTTTCTGTGACCACTGTGGCAACTGCCATGGAACAGATGTACGCCAGTCAAAGTGAAATTACAAAAAGTGCCTCCAGGTGTGCTGCGATCACAAGCGGTGCTTCAAAAGAGACATCAAAGACCTATGAAGTTGTTAATAAATTGGGTAGAGCCGCGGCACAGATTGGTGATGTTATTGATTTGATAAACGGAATTGCTGGTAAAACAAATCTATTGGCACTTAATGCAGCAATTGAAGCGGCTGGCGCTGGAGAAGCTGGTAGAGGATTCGCTGTCGTTGCAAATGAGGTCAAGGCGTTAGCAAAACAAACGGCAGGCGCTACTTTGGATATTCGAAAAAAAATAGAAGGTATGCAGGAGAATACGGATCAGGCGATTGAGGCCATTGAAGCAATAACAAAAGTGATCACCGAAGTGGATATGATTATGGGGGCGATAGCATCTTCTGTTGAAGAACAGACGGCGACGACAAATGAAGTGACCCGAAATGTTGCTGAGTCTGCTGAATCGGCGGATGCAGTGGCTAATAATATTCATCTTGCAGCTGATAAAGCTCAGGAAGTGGAACAGAGTATTAATCATGTGGCAAAAATTGAAGCGGGAGTTTCAGCCAACCTTGATCAGACAGCCATGGCGGTTAACGATATCGCAAAAGAAGTTACGCTTTCTTCAAAGCGCACAAAAATAGTATCAGAGAATTCAGAACAGCTTTCACAGGTGGTAAATAGTATTTTGGAAGGGGCTACATTACAAAAAGATCAGACTGAACTGTTGGCCCGGGAAGCCGCTAAACTCAAAACCTTGACTAAAAAATTCAGGATCTGATTTATGGAGCTTTCAAACACCAGTAATACTTCTCGGTATGTTACCTTTAAACTAGATGATAATCTGGTGGGTATAAACATAATGGATATTCGAGAGATTGTTCCTTACATAAAGATTACACCGGTTGCCCAGTCCCCGGAATTTGTTTTAGGTCTGATTAATCTGAGAGGGCAGATACTGGTTGTCTTTGATATTGGTGTTTTGCTAGGACTGAAAAAAAGAACGTTTGGCAAGGATAGTCATATTATTCTTTTTAAGCATAAAGAGGTCGGGTTTATAGTGGATCGAATCGGGGATGTTATCAGTACAGACAAGATATCTTCAGAAGATATCCCGGCCAATATAGAACCTGGTATTCAAGAGTATATGGAAAAAATTGTTGATTTTTCTGAAGATATTTTAATGATATTAGATGCCCAAAAAATATTGTCTAAAACTCTATCTGGCCAGCAGTTGGCCCAAGGAGCCTCATGAGTGGTGATGGACATATTTCACTGGATGCAATGTCATCAGAATTTGTTGCAGAGATAAAAGATGATCTTGCCAGCCTGGAACCGGACCTTCTGGCAATGGAAGAAAAAGGTGCCAATGTTGATGATGATCTGATCAATCATGCATTTAGGTCCATTCATAGTATAAAGGGAGGGGCCGGGTTTATTGATTTTACAGCCCTTTCTGATTTAAGCCATGTTATGGAAAATGTGTTGATGCAGGTTAGAGAAAAGAATTTGATTATTACCTCTAATATTGTGGACGCGCTTCTTTCTGGTTTTGATAAGATGAAGCTTATGGCAGATCTGATCGGAACGGATCAATCAAGCGATCATGAAAAAGAAAAAGCAGCATTGGAACAGATACTGCTAAATAAAGATTCCAAAGCAAAAGAGAAAAAAACACCTTCAAAAAAAAGTAAAAAGCCTAAAAAGACTTCAAAAACTAAAAAGATTCAAAAGGAGATAGGTGTTGAGCAGGTAACTCCGATTGGGGGAAGTCTCTTTTTTAAGGATAAATCTTTTCTGGTAGATAAAAGTCGACTTGAAAATGCCCTGGAGAGTCAAAAATTTATTTATGCGGTTTATACTCGATTTGAAACTGATTTGAATCTTAAGGAAAAAGATGTAAATGCAATGCTTGAAGATATAAAGAGTATTGGTGATATCTTATTTTCCAGCCTTAAGGATTCGATTAATAAAGAGGATGGTTTTTATTGTGTGATCAGTACCATCCTTGATTTACCTCTTTTATCTCAGGTCCTTGAAATTCATATAAGTCAGATGGTTCTGGTTGATAAACAGTTTACAGATTGTGAAGACATTCTACTAAAAAGTGCGGGTGCTAAACTTGTTCCCAACAAAAAGGATAGATTGATTGGGGCAAAAGAACCAACAACGTTTATCGCACCGTATGAAAATTCTGAGACCGCAGCACCACTTCAGTCTAATATTGCCCCTTCTCAAAGTGCACAAACTTTGCGAATCAATGTGGATCTGATTTCAAAATTAATGAATCGGGCAGGGGAACTTGTGCTTTCAAGAAATCAGTTGCGCTCTTTCATGGAAACGGCTGCTAAAGAAAACACCCGTGCCAATCATATGATGCAGAACTTAGATATGGTTACCACGGATATCCAGGAGGCAATCATGCGGATGCGAATGCAACCGATAATTGATCTTTTGGGTAAATATAAACGGGTTGTTCGGGATATCGCCCGTCGAATGTCTAAAAAAGTGGATTTTGTTCTTGAGGGTTCAGAGGTTGAAGTGGATAGAAGTGTGTTGGAAAAGCTGGCTAACCCTGTAACCCATCTGATTAGAAATTCCATTGATCATGGTATTGAAACCCCAGAAGAAAGACTCAGGAGTGGTAAGCTTGAAACGGGAACTATTCGGATCAAGGCTTTTCATCAAGGTGGACATGTACATATCATTATTTCCGATGATGGGGCAGGGATTGATCCTCAGTTGGTGTTGTCCAAAGCTTTTGAAAAAGGACTTGTTGCAGAGGAGCAGATCGATCAGTTAACAGATAAACAAAAAGTAGATTTGATTTTTTTGCCTGGTTTTTCAACCTCTCCGGAAATTACAGACATCTCTGGTCGTGGAGTCGGGATGGATGTTGTTAAAACCAATATTGCACGTTTGAGAGGCTTGATTGAGATCGATTCTATTCAAGGAGAAGGCACGACGGTCCATCTGATTATTCCATTAACTCTTGCAATTGTTCCCTCTTTAATTGTCAGTTCAGGTGATGATAAATTTGCTATTCCCCAGGCCAATATAAAGGAAGCTATTTATTTGGAACCTGGAAAAATTCATGAGCAGGTGGGTAATATTGCAGGCTATGAAGTGTTAAGGCTCAGAGATAATTTGATTCCTATATTAAGACTTCGAAATGTTTTGGGGTTAAAAGCCTATATCCATCCACCCGGTGCAAATGAAAAACTTGAAGAAAAAAGGAAAGCGCTTTCAGATCGTCGTCAAAAAGAGTTGCCAGATGCAATATCTGATAAAAGGATTCAGAATATTGATCGTCGGGAGAATGAATGGGATTCAACCTATGNNGATGGTGATGTGATTATGATCCTTGATGTTCCAGGAATTGCTGCTGTTTCAGCTTTAAAATTTGACTCCATTAAAAATGCCCAGTTAAAACAAAAGAAGATAGAGAAAAAAGAAACTGAGAAAAAAGGGAAAGTAAAAGATCTAATCATCTTTTGTAATGCAAATAAAGAATATTTTGCATTGGAGTTAAAACGGGTTGCACGTCTTGAACCTATTAACCCAGCAGATATTCATTTTACCGACACCTTAAAATATATAGAGTATAACCGTCAGGCTGTGTTGCTTTATTCTTTGGAAGAATTTTTGCCGGCAATCCCGTGTGATTTGTCGGGAGATCAGGTTTTTGCCATCTTTCCCAAACATCTCTCCTCGAAAGTTGGCATTCTTGCGTCACAAATCATTGATACGATTCAAACCGATGAGCGTTTGTCCAGAGATGCTGCGTGTTCTGAGCTGGTCCTTGGTAAATTGTTTGTCGACGAAATGATGATACAGGTATTAGATCATGAAAAACTGGGTTCGCTTATTGAACTCAAAACAGTAACAGAAAGGAGCTCTTGTTAAAGCAGGTTATGAAAATACTGATAGTTGATGATAAGGCCTCCATCCGTTCGGCAATGTATAATATCCTTGTTGGTTTGGGACTTTCAGATATTACCCAGGCTGTGGATGGGCAGCAGGCATGGGATACCTTAGAAGCCGGTTTTCAAAAAACAAATACGATTCCCTTTGATCTGGTTATATCAGATATGGAAATGCCGAAAATGTCCGGACTGGAACTGCTCAGGAATGTAAGAGAGCACAAACACTTTCAAAGTGTCCCGTTTATTATGGCCACAACGGTTACAGCAAAAGAGATTATTCTGCAGACCATGCGCCTGGGAGTTCAGGCTTATATTATAAAACCTTTTAACTCAGCTATAGTAGAACTTAAATTGAAGCAGGCAGGTATACTATAGAATCTCATCAGAATACGGCTGATAAGCTCAATGTGATCATTGCGCATGATGATCCGGAGTCTGTTCATCTTTGTAAAGAGTTATGCAGTTCAATTAAAGGCCTTAACGCTCCTCAAATTGCCCGGTCCAAAGCGATGCTTATCGCAAAGGTCAATAATGTCGATCCAGGCTTGATCTTATTGCATCTCAGTTCTGATATGGGTGGAATCCAGATGATTGATACCATCAGGAAAATAAATCCCGATTATAATATTATTGTTACCTATGATCCAAACAATCATGACTCTGATATGTTGGTTACAGCTCTTGAAATGGGGGTTTATGAATGTGCTGAAATGCCCGATCAGATTCATTGCCGACGGTATAAAGAATTTCGTCTCCATCTGCTAACGATAACAGGGCTTTTAAGAAGTCGAAAAAGATTTTCTGCCAAGCCCGCGACAGAATACAAAAACAAGTTCTTTATGTCACCCAAAAAAGAGAAGGCCCGAAAAAAGAAACCTGTTGTTCTAAAAGTCCCCACAGGTAAAATTGATATCATTGTTATTGCTTCTTCTACTGGTGGCCCTGAAATATTAAGTCAGATTTTTTCTATATTGCCGGGTAACCTTAAGGTTCCTATCCTATTGGTTCAGCACATTCCCAAGGAGATGACCCAATATTTTGCTAAAAGTTTGAATGAAAAATCAGAACTCAATATTTTTCAGGCCAGTCATGGTGATGAAATTCAACCTTCTAAAGTATATTTGGCACCGGGTGGTCAGCATATGACAGTATCAACACCGGATTCGCATGGCAGGCGTCAGATCTATTTAAATCAGAAACCGGCAGTGAATGGTGTTCGTCCATCCGCAGATATTCTTTTTGAGTCCATTGCTAAATCATACAATGGTAACATCCTTGCTATCATCTTAACGGGTATGGGGGAAGACGGCAAAAATGGGGTTGCTAAAATGAAAAAGCCAGGGTGTGTGTGTGTGACGCAAACAGCTCAAACATGTGTGGTATACGGAATGCCAAGAGCTGTGGATGAAGCGGGCCTTTCTGATGAACATCTGGACCCGCTAAGTATCACCCATAAAATTGTTATGGCTGCTCAATGAGCCCGACAGGGTTAATTAAAAGTGTCTGGTTAGGGGGCATATTTTGACTCTTGAATAATTTTTCATACCATTGTTGACAAAAAGCAAGTTTCTATCTTATATGATTCAAATCAAGAAGTGTAATCTCTTAGCGAATTTACGAATAATAACCGTGTAATAATAAAAAAATTAGTAAAAGTAATATTCAGAATGATCAAGTCCCGATAAGGTCGGATAAAGAAAAATTTTAGTGTTATTTCTATGCGTTTTACGTGTTTGATAAATGCCATAACCTATTATTTAAGGATATCTATGAAAAAGCTGATGTTTAAATTATACGCAAAAGTTGAACTTTTATTTATTCGTGTGTTTTTTGAGAAGATCGCGGCCAGAAATCAGTTCAAAGATTTTTACCATTTACTTTTTGGGCCTATCTATTTTCAAACATTGAGTTCAGCTGTTCGATTGGATCTTTTTACACTTATTTCTCAACATAATAGGCCTACACAGCATTTGATTCAGGACCAGTTAAAATTAGAATATAAGCCGGCTCGCATTCTACTAACGACTCTGACAGCTCTTGGGTTGATTAAAAAAAAGAATTTACGTGGTGGCGACAAGAGTTATTATAAAAATACTTTATTTACCCAAAAGTTTTTAATTAAGGATAAACCACAGTCAGTCATTCCCATTGTTGAATGGTATCACTACATCGTTTATAAACCCATGTTTTATTTTTATGACTCAATTGTTGAGAACAAAAATGTAGGCTTATTAGAGTTTAAAGGTGAGGAATCTACGCTATACCAACGTTTGACGCATTATCCTGAACTTGAGGATGTCTTCCAGGTGGCGATGCAACAGATTTCGGCGCAGGCCAATGAATTACTTGCTAGATATGTTGACTTTACCAAAGTTAAGAAAATGGTTGATATTGGTGGAGGGAATGCGGCCAATCTGATCAGAATTATTGAATCCAACCCCGGTGCTCAGGGAATTGTTATGGATTTGTCTTCAGTGTGTGCCATTGCAAGAAAAAATATAGAGGATCACCAGATGAACACAAAGATTGGTGTGCTGGAAGGCGATTGTTTTACGGATGATTTTCCAGGTGATTGTGATTGTATCTTGTTTTCTCATTTTTTGGATATCTGGTCTGAAGAGCAGAATAGATTATTACTTAAAAAGTCCTGTGAAGCAATTTGTAAAGGCGGGATGACCATCGTTTTTGATATTATGGAGCATGATTATAAATGTGGTCCCTTAACTGCGGCGGCAGGTTCTCCCTACTTTCTGACGTTGGCAACAGGAAACGGATTGATCTATTCAGCAAAGGAATATGAATTATGGATGAGAGAGGCTGGTTTTTCGAAAGTGAAGCGAAAATATCTACCCAGGGATCATATTGCTGTTATCGGGATAAAATAATTCGATTATGAATGATGACCTTGCCTCATTGATTTTTTTGTGTAATTACCCGCCGTAATTTTCATTAGAAGAATGGTGTCAGGTTTATCTCCTTTGTTTTTATTTATTTTAGTAAAAAATGAGGGATGAACCTGGGATCAATATTTTTTGGTTCTACCTGACTGTAGTCTTCTTCAAGTTCTTTGATTAGATCAGCAAAACAGGCTTTTAATGGTTTTGGGATATTGGTGTCTTTTGTATTTGTTGCTTCAGCAGCCCAGAAGATAAAATCATTTTGTTGGATTTTGCTGGTGGTGTCTGAGCCTGTTTTTGAAAATAAGGCTGTGAAAAAGTCTTTAAAAATTTCTTTATCGATGGGTTCGAGTGTTGGCGCAAGGTTTAATCGGTTTTTGGCCCAGAGGGTCAACATTAGAGTTTTGTAGGTAAGTACGCCTTCTTTAAAAGATCGTATGTCCGGATTTAATGAACCAATAAAACCATCGATGGCAATGATTTGGTCCAGTTGATTTTGGGCGGATGTGATATCTTCGATGGACTTAAAATGTCGATATAATCCTTTGCCGCTGGCATAATTATCAAAATAGAGCGGTCGATCAAGAAAAAGACCTCCGATCATGCCTAGAAAAGTTTCTCCCAAAAAGCTTAGAGGTAGGTTGCTTTTGTTCATGAAACTTTTTTTGAACCAGTTGATCGCCTGAGTTGTCAGCTTGATAGCCACTCGTGATCCGGTGCGGAAAATATCTTCAAGAAAATAGTCGTTGATTGCAGTTTTTGCAAGTTGAGGTGTTCGTGGGTTTTTTAATATTATTTCAAGGCCTAGATTCAGGTAATCACATGTTTTAACAATGGATTTTTCAAGATCTTCTTTGGTTTTAAGTTTGATTTTATCTGCAGAAATAACTTTATTAATCAGGGCTGCAAGTTCAGTTTCAAGCGCAAGGGTGGCATGGGAGTCAAATAATTCAAGAGCATGGACAAACAGGTTATCTCCTTTGAAAAATCCTGAGAAAAATTGCGGTGGTAAAGGAATCTCCGGGTCAAAGGCGACTGGGTTTTCTTCAAGATTTTCCGGGCGTTTTCGAATGGAAGAGAGGCGTGTGGGCTGATAGATACCAATGGCTTCATGGGTGGGTAAAAATCCTTTTTCTGCCAGACGAAGGTTTTTTAGCCTAAATTGTTCTTCTTCTGTTTCTATAGGAAGTAGAGCACAGGTTTCAAGCATCAGTCCGTGAAAGACTGAAAGATCCATTTGGGCAAGGGCCGCCATCATTTTTTCGATAAGTTCCCATGCAGGTTGGTTATCTTCTGGTATTGGCATATCGTCTTCATCTATTTGGGGTTTGTCGGGAAACCTAAAGTAGAACTTGTCATCAAGGGTAATATAGTCGTCAAAGTCTTCTGGAGGGATATCATCATGTTCTCTGACGAAGATATCCATATTTTTGAGTAGGTAGAATTCAAGATAATCAGGTTTTTGAGTGATGGCCCATCTTAACAGCCGTTGGGGATCTGCCTGGAACAGGAGGTCGAAGGTTTTTGTCATTCCCTGTATGTCTAAGCGATCATCGTTCCATACTTCTACGTCTAAAATGTATTCCCATTGGTCAGATTTGGCCATGGATAATACGGGAATAAAATCATCACCCCCGATTTTATGCAGCAGATAATACAGGTCCTGATCAGGAAAGGATTGTATGAGTGATGCCGGGGCAGGAGAATCAAGAATCAGGTCCAGGGCTTTTTGGGATTCGCTGGATAGAATTTCCTGGCGAATCGAGCGAAGGGTCATCTCTTTTTTTTGGATATTTTCAAGTCGGTAGTTTGTTTTATCGTTCATGTTATTTCCCTGCTGAGTGTTGTTGGCAAATTTTTAAGTAATGATCTATCCCTGTGGAGGTTTTGAACTTTTCAAAATATGGTATTGCGGATTTGAACCTTTTGAGGTTCATAAGGCATACTCCCATACAGGTATTTAAATTCTGATTTTCAGGCCATAGATTCAGCCCTTTTTTAAGTAGTAAAATAGCAGCATCAAATTTTTGATCTTTCTGGTGCAGCATGGCAAGGCCGAGCACAGACCGGGTGTTTTGTTCGTATGATAATGCTTTTTTATGTAAAAATTTTGCAGTATCATCCGGGTTTTTTATTTTAGGGTTGTCAGCATATTCTCCATGGGAAAAGGTCATGGCAAGCCGGGAAAGAAAATCTGCATGAAAAGGGTACAACTCTTTAAGATCTATAAGATAGATGCTTTTTGCAAAGGTTTCAAGGTGGCTATAAAATTGAGTTCTCAATTGTTCACCAAACGATTTAACTATGCTGAAATTAAGATCTTTGTCGACCTCAAACCAGGGCAGGTCTTCGATCCTTTGATGCCATATCTCATCTGTAATATGGTATTTTTGGGTTGCCGTATAATATAGATGGGTTCCGGGGAAAATAACCAACATATAGAATATGGCGCTTAATGGTTTTATAGCCTTTAAAAGTTCAACACTTTGTTGGATGGTCTCTTTTGTTTCTCCGGGAGAGCCATAAATAAAATATGCCCGGGGCAGAATACCGTAAGATGTTGTCAGGGTAAATGCCTTTTGAATCTTTTCAGGGTCCATGGGCTTGCCAAGGGTTTTTCGGATAGCTTTTGAGCCGGATTCTACTCCGAAACTCAGTTGAATACAGCCGGCTTTTCGCATGGCAAGAAGCATCTGATCATCGATATAATCCACCCGTGAGATTGCATTCCAGGTGATGGATAGTTTTTTTTCAATTACTAATTGGCAAAATTCCAGCACCCTGTTCTTATCCATGGTAAAGGTGTCATCTGAAATATAAAAATGGGTAACCCCTTTTTTGACAAGAAATTCAATTTCATTGGCAAACCACAGGGGGGAATGAAACCTTACTTTTTTGTCGCTCCAGAACTTGGGTGATCCGCAAAAAGTGCATTTTCCCGGACATCCCCGGGACATAGCCAGGTGCTGGTATGTAAAAAATTTGGATGGGTGTGTCAGAGTATCAAGGTCTTCGATAGAATTTCGAAATGGTGTTTTAAAAAGGCCCTCTTTTTTTCTAAATACCAAACCCTGTATATCTTCGATGTTGCTCGTATTCTCCAAAGAGAGTAGCAGTTCAAGGAAAGTGATTTCTCCTTCTCCGGTGACGATATAATCAAGCTCAGGGCAGACTTCAAACATGTGGTCTGTAATAAATGTCGGGGCAGGTCCGCCAAAGACAATGTGGCTGTTGGGAAGAATTTTTCTGGCTATTTTTGCACAATCTATGGCATTCCACCGATTTGGGTTGGTAACCGAAAATCCAACGACATCTGGTTTTTCATCTTTAATAATTGAAGTGAAATGATCTAAAGGGGATGTCTCTTTGATATTTGCCAGATTTAAGATGGTGGTATCAAAGTCGTTTTCTAAAAGTTGTGCCGCAATATAAAATAGACCAATGGGTACGACGCTTGCGTCTTCTCCTGAAATTCGTTCATCAAGGCAGGTCGGATTGACCAGAATAATTTTTTTTTGTTTTACCATGACCCGACAATAATATCGTCAAGCGTTCTTTTTAGAATATTCGGAAAAGACATAACTATTTCCCTTTGCATTCCACTCGTTGGAATTCAGGCATGTTGATGTCCAGCCAGTCAATAATTTTATCCATTTCCCGGGCCACCTGTTTTAAGGCGCGCCCCCTATGGCTGACCTGGCCTTTTTCTTCTATGGTGAGCTGGGCAAAGGTCTTTTTGAATTCAGGAGAGTAAAAAAGCGGGTCATACCCAAATCCATTCTCTCCTTCTGGTTGAGTGGTTAAGACGCCTTTACATTCTCCTTCATAAGTAAGGGCTGCGCCTGTGGGGACAGCAATGGAAATGACACATTTAAAAGAGGCATCTCTATTTTTTTTGTCTGTTAAGTTGTCTAATACTTTTTTAACATTGTCTTCATCCGAGGCATTTTCTCCGGCGTATCTGGCAGAATATACCCCTGGTTCGCCTTCGAGAGCATCAACGCAAAGCCCTGAATCATCGGCCATGGCGGGATATCCAAGAACTTTGGCTGTAAAAGAGGCCTTTTTATAGGCATTGTCATCAAATGTCTGGCCATCTTCCACAACTTCAGGGATGGGACCAAAATCATCAAGATTTTTAATCTCAATGTCTGACCCTTCTAAAAGTTTTTTGATTTCTCTGGTTTTCCCTTTATTGGTCGTTGCCAATACAATTATTTGTTTCAATGGTTTACTCCACATTTTTTTAGGTTGTATGATTCTGGAATAATATAAGATCAAGCCTCTTTTTGTAAAGCCCCTTTTATAACACGCAGGATATGCTGTGTGATTTCACTGTATTTTTAAAAGACTGTATTGACCATAACGTTAACAATGGTCTGATTGGTTGTGTTAAAAAAAGATGTATGGTATTAAATTTTTTATGCAACGCATCGGGTTTCACAGTCTGTACACCTATATGGATGGCCCCATGAACAGACCTGGATCTGTAAAACGGTCCTCTGTCATGGCCATGTTTGAGTTTGAAAATAATATTTCTTCTTTGTTCCCGTATATCAATGCTGTGGCCGATAAAGCGGAACTTCACAAGAACCCAGATTTGGTTCGGTTTGTTTTTAATGATATATATTGCGTCGTCTATTCAAAACGTTGCATTGCAACGCCGTTTGAAGATAGAGAAAGTGCCAAAAAATTTAGGGAACTATTGGTTGAATTTTTAAATGATATCCTTGAAAAAAAGGATCAGATTGTCCCAAAATTAAAAGTATTTAAAAAAATAGCGGTGCCTGATGTCCTAAAACTCTTACCAAAAACCAATTGTGCCAAGTGTGGATTTCCAAGTTGTATGACATTCGCTGCCATGCTCTCTAAGCAGCGGGTAAACCCCTCTGCATGTCCATACATTGGAAGACCGCTTAACGAGCAGGTGACATATCCAGTTTTTGATGCCAACGGCATTCGTGTCTCTTCGGTAACCTTAGATGTGGACACATCACAAGATTTTGAAAAAAAGTTACCAGAACATTCAACACCTGTGGTCAATGACGATGTGATTAATGCAGCCAATAATGATTTGCCTGAAGCGTTGACTCGAAGAGAGGTGCAGGTTTTATCCATGATGGCACAAGGGTTGACCAATCGTGAAATTTCTAACATATTAAATATCAGTCCCCATACAGTGAAAAGTCATGTGGTTCACATCTTTAATAAATTGGGTGTTAATCAGAGGACTCAGGCTGTTGTCTGGGCTGCTCGTCATGAATTAATTTGAGATTATTATGATAAAAACCCCCATTTTGGTGATGTTTTAACCCAATTTTTGTTCTAAGTTTTTTCTTAAATTTTGAAATAATAGGCTAAAATTTAATGACAAGGAATTAATATGTCTTCATTTGCCAATGCCATGGAAGTGTTTAAACTTCTTGATAAATCCAATTGTAAAAAATGTAATGAAACAACGTGTTTGGCTTTTGCCTCTAAAGTTTTCCTTGGTGAAAGAACCTTGGATTTGTGTCCGTTTTTAAGTGATGATGTGCTAGAACAGCATAAGGGAAAACAGAAGAAAAAAATGACCAATGAAGAGTTTCGCGATATCTTGATGGCTGATTTGAAAAATAAAATTCAATCATGTGATCTAAAAGAGGCGGCTTCCCGTGTCGGAGGACATTTTGAGAATGGGAAACTCACCATTCGGATTTTAGGAAAACTTTTTTCTATTGATGTGTCAGGACAAATGTTTTCTGATATTCATATTAATCCCTGGATTGCAGGTCCGGTCCTGGAATATATACTTGAGTGTAAAGGAATCCCTTTGACTCAAAAATGGGTGCCTTTTAGAGAGCTTAACGGCGGACGTCAAAAAGATGGTCTATTTGTTCAGCGATCGGAAAAAGCATTCAAGAAGATAGCAGACACTTATCCTCTTTTGTTTGAGGATTTAATCGGAATTTTTAATGGTAAAAAAGTGGAGAATCATTATGAATCTGATATATCATTGGTGCTGCATCCTTTACCCAAAGTCCCGATATTGATTTGCTATTGGAAACCCGAAGATGGTATGGCTTCAGAGTTGAATTTGTTTTTTGATTCATCGGCAGATAGTAATGCGAATATTGATATTGTGTATGGAATTTGTGCAGGTATTGTTGTTATGTTCGAAAAAATCACTTTGAAACATGGGGGATAGTATCAGAATCAATATTTTCAGATAGTGCACTTTTTACAGCAGCGCCTATTTTTTCAATGGTATATGGTTTTTTCAGGTAACCGCTTGCCCCAAGTTCCAGTGTATCATTGACCTGATGTGTCTGGGAATATCCGCTGGCAATCAATGCTTTTTGATGGGGTTTAAATTCTAAGATTTTCCTGTAAGTTTCCAAACCGTTTATTCCCGGTTCCATAATCATGTCTAAAAGAATTAATTGAGCATCCTGTTTTTTTAAATATTTTATTGCAGCTTCACCGCTTTCCATAACAGTTGTCTGGTATCCTAATCTCTCAAGGGCAAGGCTGGCAATCTGTCTTTGATTAGGCATATCATCTACAATTAAGATTCTTTCGCCATTGCCCATCAAGTCGTTTAACACAAAAGGTTTGCTTGGCATTATTACTTCGTTGGTACAAATGGGAAAATATAAATCAAAGATTGTACCTTTATTGAATTCTGAAATTATATCAATATATCCTTCATGATCTTGAACGGTTCCCCAGACAACAGCCATTCCAAGGCCGGTTCCACTTCTTCCCATAACTTTTTTAGTGAAAAACGGTTCAAATATGCGTTTTAAATCTTCAGGGCTGATTCCAGTTCCTTTGTCTTCTACACTCAGTACGATATAATCCCCGATTTCTACTTGGTCATATCCTTTTATAGGCTTGTCTAAGTGTCTGTTCAGGGTGCGGATAATAATTTGTCCCTCCCCTAATTGAGACTCTGCAGCATTGATTATAAGATTCATCAGTGTTTTTTGCAGGTGGATGGAAGAGCCTTTTAAAAAAGGAATATTCGCTGTGATTTGTTTTTCAATATGGATATTGGGGTGGAAAGATAAGATTTTTTTATATTCCGGGGTGCGCATAAAATTTAAGATCAGGTCATTTAAGTTCAGTGTTTCCCGACTAATGACTCCGCGTCTGGAAAGTGTTAAGAGATCCTGGACGATTTGGGCGGCCCTTTGGCCGGAAGATTGAATAATATCCAAACCTTTTTTCATGGGGTCATCTTTGTCAAGGTCCATGGATAAAAGTTCAGGGTACGTGACGATGCCGGATAGAATATTATTTAAGTCATGAGCAACGCCACCTGCTAAAAGGCCAAGTGCTTCCATTTTTTGAGCCCGATTTAATTGTTCTTCCAATCCTTTTTTTTCTTTTTCCATGGCTTTTTGAAGGGAAAGATCCCGTAAAATACCAATGGATCCGATGGGCGTATTGTCTTCACCAGTTAATAAACGGGCATTGATGGAACAAATAATAACGTTTTCATCTTTATCTTTAAAATGTATTTCATGATCTTTTAGAGTACCGGTTTTTGAAAGTTCAAGAATGGCTTTTTCTCGCTGGTCCAGGTCATTATAAAAATTTAATAATGATTTGCCTTTTAACTCTTCGGTTTTATATAGAGAAACTTTTTCTATGGAAGGACTGACCTCAACTATGGTCCCATCGAAGCGGGTTTCAAAATATACATCTTGGATATTTTCAAATATCTGTCGGTATTTTTTTTCCGAGGTGCTAAGGTCGATCATTGATTCCTGAAGCCCTTTTAATATAGCAGTGATCGATAGAGTGGCGATGATATTTAAGAGCATAAAGTTAAGGCAAATAACGATCCACTTTTCTATAGGATTACCTGACACTATGTACCAGGGAGCAAAATTGAATGGACCAATAGAACCGATTAGGTGCAGATGAATTATCATTCCAATGCTGATTAATGTCAGGGCATTAATCAGAAGAGATCCAAAAGCCATCTTTTTGCTTAACAAAATGCCAGTAAGTATCGGGAAGAAAAATAGCCAAACTGGGCCGGCACCAAAAGGTCCAACGACTACAATTAGAACTATTCCGAGCGTATAGCAGACGATTAAAAGGCTAACTGCACGAATAATAAAAGAGATATCGCGATTTAAAAAGAGAAGAAGAACAAGGAAATATAAAAAAGTGTCAATGAAGACGACAAGCCATAATTCTTCTTTTATGGCAAGTGCAACACTCGGCAGATATGTAACTAATCCTAATACAACAAAAACAAAAAGAAGGTTGAGCAGGAGTTTTTCCTGCCAGTATTTAACCCCGTCGCTTAAGGTAAGCTGGGTTGGTGTAATTAAGCGATTGAAGAATCGGAATAAAATTTTCATTTGGTTTGTTCAATTATATTTGTTTGTAATAAATGAGAGTTTATTTCAGATATGTATCATGAATAATTATGAATTACTATCATTGTGTTCGGTGGCTTGACATTTTTTTGCTTAGTTGACACGATATAAATTCTATTTACTTGAAAAGGCTCTTAATTTGAATAATAAAACAATTCTTACCATAGATTGCGGTACTCAGAGTCTTCGTGCAATGATTTTTTCGCCACACGGCAGTCTGCTTTCAAAAATACAGGTTGAATATATACCTTGTTCCCGGCCGTATCCAGGTTGGGCGGAACAGGATCCTGAACTTTACTGGGACTCTTTGGCTGCAGCTTGCCAGAAATTAAAACAATCTGTTCCGGAACATTTTGCAGCGGTACAGGGGGTTGGGATCACCACCCAGAGAAATACGATGGTGAATCTGGATAAAAACGGTCGTGTTTTGCGTCCGGCCATTGTTTGGATGGATCAGAGGCAAGCCTTGCCTGTATGGGGACAGACCGGGTTGGCCAGGGTGGGCCTCAGTCTTCTTGGGGTCAGGCAGAAAATTGAAGATATTCAAATCCAGGGCAAGTGTAACTGGATTATGCAGAATCAACCAGGGTTGTGGGCCAAGACATATAAGTATCTTCAATTGTCTGGATTTTTAAATTATCGATTTACAGGGAATTTTTCTGACTCTGTTGCGTCCCAGATTGGACACGTCCCCTTTGAATATAAAAATCAGCGTTGGGCCGGGCGATTTCGTCTTGCCAGGCGATTATTCCCCGTGGAGAGGGAAAAACTCCCTGCCCTGGTTCCTGCGGGTGATGTTCTGGGGCAGGTAACCTTACAGGCAGAAGAACAAACGGGTATTCAAAAAGGTATTCCTGTGTTTGCCTGCGGGTCTGATAAAGGGTGTGAAACCTTGGGTGCTGGAGTGATTTCCTCCTCCATGGCAAGTTTGAGTTTTGGCACCATTGCAACGGTACAGACATTGTCAAAAAAATATATTGAACCCATTAATTATCTGCCATCTTATCCCGCACCTGTTCCAGGGTGCTATAATCCTGAAATTGAAATTTTTAGAGGCTTTTGGATGATTACTTGGTTCAAAAATGAATTTGCCTATAATGAAGTGCAGATGGCCAAAGAAATGGGGGTTCCAACCGAAGAGGTCTTGAACCAGTGTCTTGAAAGAACAAGGCCAGGTGCTATGGGGCTTGTGGTCCAGCCTTATTGGGGTGGCGGTTTGGATCAGCCTGAAGCCAAAGGGGCGATGATTGGATTTGGCGATGTGCATACCAAAGATCATATTTATCGGGCGGTGATTGAAGGGTTGGGATTTGCTTTGTGGGAAGGGATAGAAAAAATTCAAAAAAAAACCCGGGTAAAAATGTTGAAAGCCACTGTTTCCGGTGGAGCATCTCAAAGTGATGAGATCTGTAAGATTGCAGCCGATATTTTAAACCTTCCCATGGTAAAGGGGCAAACCCATGAAACATCAGGTCTTGGTGCCGCAATAATCGTTGCCAAGGGTTTAGAATGGTATTCAAATATTAATGTGGCCGTGGAAAATATGGTTCATGTTAAAAAGATTTTTGAACCGGATAAGACTCACGTTAAGATTTACAAAGAATTATATTCAAGGGTCTATTCAAAAATGTATTGTGCATTAAAACCGCTATATGCTCACATTCGAGATATCACTGGATATCCCGAATAAATTATTGCTCTCTTTTATGATGAAAAGTTATGTTAAAGACGCTTTATCAAGAACCGTACGAATGGTGGTAAGCAAATCATTTTTTAGTACGGGTTTTTGAAGATATTCAGCGGCTCCCAGTGCAAGGGCTTTTTCTCTGGTAAGCAAGCCGGTATAACCGGTACAGATAATAATAGGCATGTTGGGGCAGATTTGAAGAATTTTTTGGGATAATTGCAGGCCGGTCATTTCAGGCATTGTCATATCGGTGATAACCAGATCATAAAGACCGGGGTTTTTTATAACCTGTTTCAGTGCATTGGTACTGTCCGTGAATTTAGTTGGAGAATAGCCGACATTAGATACAATGGTGGAAAGTGCATCAACAATTGGCTTTTCATCATCTACAATCAAGATATTTTCATTTCCACCTTTGGCTTTTTCCCTTGTTATCTCGGCTTTTTCTATATTCATACCCTGTGCGACAGGAAGATAAACATCAAAGTATGTGCCTTTGCCTAGTGTGCTGTCAACTCTTATGTGTCCATTATGATCTCGAATGATGCTGTGTGCAACAGCCAGGCCCATTCCTGTGCCCTTGCCTTGTTTTTTTGTTGTATAGTAAGGCTCAAAAATTTTTGGAATGATGTCCGAAGAGATACCAGCGCCGGTATCGGCGATCTGTAAAACAAGGTAGGTGTCCGCTTTCATATCCATGCCATCAGGGTATAAAGTGTTTTTATTAAGCGGCCTCTCCTGGATTGAAACCGTTAGTGTACCTCCGGTATTTTCCATGGCATGAAACGCATTGGTGCACAGGTTTAATATTACCTGATGAATCTGGGTGGCGTTGGCTAAAATTGTTTTTTTACAAACGATTTGAGAATTTATTTTGATGGTTGAAGGAAGCGTGGAGCGAATCATACTCAAGGTTTCTTTGGTGATATCAGATAGGTTTACCGGAGTTTTTTCAAGATCGGATTCCCGGCTGAAAGCTAATATTTGGCCAGTTAGTTCCTTTGCACGATGCACGGCACTTAAGACTTTGTCCAAATTACCGGTTATTTTTTCTGCATCATGTTGATTTGCGTATGCCAGCTCAGTATTTCCCATGATTACGGTGAGGATATTGTTAAAATCATGGGCAACCCCACCGGCTAAAGTTCCAATCGCCTCCATTTTCTGGGCATCCATCAGATGTTTTTCTAAATATTTCCTCTGACTGATATTGGTTCCCACACTGAGAATTTCTTTTAAATTGCCATCATTGTCGGTGATGGGTTTGTTACTCCATTGGAGATGGAGTTTTTCTTTTTTGTCAATTAAATGTTCAGTTTCATTAAGTGTATATTTTTCCGGTGTGATACAGATGTTTTCCACCATTTTGAATAGTGCTTTCCGGGAGTATGCTCTTAACGGGGAGATAATATCCAGAAGATCTTGTCCAATAACATTGTTTTTAGAATGACCGAACAGGTCCAGGCCAAATTGGTTGATAAAAATAATTTTGCCATTTGTATCCCAGCGTAGAATTACAGTACTGGCATTTTCCACCAGTTCTCTATAGTGTTTTTCACTGGTTTTTAATTCTTTTGTTTTTTTAATAACTTGGGATTTGAGCATTCGGTTAAAGAAAAAAAGCAGTATTAATAATCCAGCTGTTGTAAAAAGAGAGACCAATAGCCATTTGGGAATTATCCTCCGCTCGAAATTCGGGTTCATCCATAGAGAAAGCTGTTGATAGTATATCGAAGATTTGTCTTTTTTCCATTTTTCCAGCCAAAAATCAATTGTTTTTAGGAGGTGTAGGTTTTGTCCTTTTTGGGTGGCAAAGAAAACGGAAAATGGGGAAAACTGGATAGATGTTCCCACAAGATTGTATTCTTTTGTATGCCTCAGGCCGAAATGTTGAGGCGCAACACCTGCAACGACGTTGCCATCTCTTATAGCAGCGAAAACTTCATCATGAGAGTCAAATTCTATGATTTTGCATTTTATACCAAAATTTTTTGCTGTGGTGATAAAATTATGGCCATTGATATCACGTTTCATGATGGCCACTTTTTGGTCTTTTAAATTTAAAACTGTTTGGATTTGGCCATTTGGGATTGTAAATATTTGACCCCAGATATCTATCACCGGCTCTTTGCTAAACTCCATTGTCTTTGTTCGTTCTGGTGAGAAGGCAATGGTGGTCATCAGGTCTATTTTACCGGTTTGCAAATTTTCAAGACCTTGGGCCCAACTGCCCTGGATATATTCTATTTTCCAGTTTTCAAGAGCTGCAATTTCCTTGATCAGACCTGGGTAAAGTCCTTTTGCATTGTTATTTCTGTCTATAAAATTGATGGGTTCTAAAGAGAAAACACCCACTCGTACAAGCCGTTTTTTTTCTTTGTCCACAGCTTGGCAGGGCAGATGGAATAAGATTAGAATGAGAAAGACAATAAAACCAATATTTTTTTTCATTTAATCCTTATTTCTTTTTTTTAATAGCACAGGCAATGCCTCCTTTTGACATGCCTGGAATAAAGCAGTTGTTGCAGGAGATACATTCGGCAACGTCGGTGGTTTTACTTTCCCATTTATTTGCAAGATCCGGTTCTTTGATCAACGGTCTGGCAATAGAAATAAAATCAATACCGTCTTCTTTAATAATCTTTTGAGCAACGGACAGTGACCTTATTCCTCCAACACTGATAACCGGGCAAGACACTTGCTTTTTTATTGATTTGGCAAGTTTAAGGTTGTAGGCTTCTTTTTTTATTGAATTGATTTTTTCTCTGGCCGGGCCTTTTTTCCCTGCTGTAGGTGATCCAGAAGATACTTCTATGGCATCGATGCCATAATCGGATAATCGTTTGGCTACTTGTATGCCTTCTTCTTTTTGCAAACCATTTTCTATATGGTCCTGGGCATTCATTTTAATAAAAACAGGAAAGGCGTTGCCGACTTGGGCCCGTATTTTTTCGTAAACATCAAATAAAAATCGGCTTCTGTTCTCAAGATTTCCCCCGTATGCATCTGTCCTCTGATTTGTTTGGGGAGATAAAAACTGACTGATCAGATATCCATGAGCCCCATGAATCTGAATGGCATCAAATCCCCACTCTTTTGCCCTTCTGGCGGCCCGGGCAAAACAGTCCGTGATATCTTCTATTTCTAATATCGAAAGGGCATAGGGACCTTTTTTGGGGGGGGTATCCGGCCAAGAAGAAGGCGCGACCGTTGGAAGACCTGTTTCATTGGGGCGTGCCAGGGCTCCTGCATGGACCAATTGAATGGCGATTTTGCCGCCTAAGTCATGGACCGCCTTTGTTAATTGTTTGAACTCTTGCTTAAAATCATCTGTGTAGATACCTATCTTTCCAGGGTTTTGTTTCCCGTCCGGGCGAACATAGGAATAGCCTGATATAATTAAGCCAATTCCGCCTTTAACCAGATTGCAGTACAGATTTGTTAATTTTGGGGTGGGACAACCGTTTTTTTCACACATCCCTTCCCATGTCGCAGATCGGATTATTCTGTTTTTTAATGTTAGTGTGCCGATTGAACCTGCTTCAAATAGTGATGCCATATGTTCTTCCTTAGAATGAAATCAATTGTAGTTAAATCCCTGATTTGGAAGTCGTTAAATATTTTGATAATAAAGCATACCTAAAAAAGGCTCTTAAAGTCAATAAGGTGACATAAGTTATACTCAATGATTGGGATGGTAAAAAATAGTATGATAAAACAAACGGGTTTTCCAAGATGAAATCAGAATTTGGCCAGGTCAAAGAGAGCGTGTCCTTCAAACTTGCCACTTGGATTAATTACAAAATTGTAAAATAAAAAACAAAAATGTATTTTATTTCATTATTTTTTTTGTTTTAAGGGCGTTTTATCTAGGTGTTTGAGTATTTGCCCAGTGGCACTTCTTTTGCAACCAATTTAAAGAAAGAATACAAAGGGGGAAGTAAATATGACCATCTTTAATGCATTGACTTTTATTAAAAGAGGTATGAGTGACGCAGCATTAAGAAGTACCATGAATAAAACCTCAGACCCTGTTGAGCTTCAAACCGTTTTGGCTCGAGAAAAATTATTGTTTTCATTTTTTGAATTTGATGAGGCATTTCATTTTTTATTGTTCCAATGTCAGGAAGAATCCCAAGCAGACCAGCTTAAATCATTCAGATTGTGGTGGGAGCTGTTGTCTAACCTTCCAGAATCTGTAACTTGCAGCTGACCATACAACAGAAGATAAATCTAAAAGGGGCGTTAAAAAGCCATGTATAAAAGTGACTTGAACTGGGAAAAAATGGTTGTAAAATGGAGATCAGTATCTTTCGGCGACAACTCCAAAGGGAGAGAAAAGCGTGTTTGTCCTGGAGGTGTGATATGATCTATTCTTTGTTCTTATTTAATCTTTAGCGTGATATTATGGGATTTAATTGTTGCATTAACTGCATCTGTAAGTTTTCCAAGAGTCACATTAGAGGTAAATTTTTCCCCATTACTGAAAATTTCTATTCCGCTGGAATTTTTCTTGGTTAACTTGAGAAGAACACCTAATCCAAAACTTTTTGATGCTTCAAATGGTTTTTCTTTTGTTGTCATGAGTCGTCCTTTCTATTTTTCCAGATTCTGTTCAGGTTTTATCCATATGATATCTGGTCTTATATATTATTATCGGTTCTATTATGTCAAAAATGCAATTCTTATACCAAATATTATAATTATTATTTATATAAGATCAAATAGTTGTATTTAATTATGAGGCCCATTATAATTATAAAAGTCGACACATGCAGATATCCATTATTTTACAAAGAGGTATAATTATGGATATAAAAAAACTTGAACCCAAAAGAAAGCAGGGGCTTGTGGTGGTGATTACCGGGAACGGAAAGGGTAAAACTACCAGTGCTATGGGGATGGCATTGCGAGCCACCGGGCACCGGATGCGGGTGTGTATTATCCAGTTCATGAAAGGAGATTTGTATTCTGGTGAATGGGACGGGGTTAAATTTTTGGATAAAAAACCATCGGATTTGCATTTGATACTCACGGGCAGAGATGCTCATCCTGAAATAATTGAGCGGGCTGATACGGTAAGTGAAGTACGAGAAATTAAACATGCATATACAAAAGGGATAGAGCCACAGCCGGGTATTGATTATTAATGATGGTGCTACACTTCTTTACGTGATTTGCTGATCGTTTAATTACTTTTAAGAATGGCTTCTTGCTCATCAAGAATTTCGTTTAAAATCGTTACATTCGTCATGGGATTCATAATGACACACCTGAGCACAACGGTATCGTGAGAGTCTGTAAAAGTTGTTTTTAGACGGGTTCTTGATACAAAACTTTTGCCAGCTTCTCTTTGGGTTCTTTGAATTTTAGTGTTGATATCGTCCAGAACACTATCCAGGCGCTGACGTTCTTTCTTGTCTGCTGTTTTAAGCTGTTTTTGTATATTCTCAGGAATGAGTCGATAGGTAATAATATTGAGTTGCGGTTTTGTTATCAATTGAAAAAGGGCCCTTTTTTCAATCATTTCAGAAAATGTTTTAGCTGTTTCGATTCCATATTCTATCATCAGGGCATAGCCCCTGGAACCCATAATTTTAAGGGCGCTGTCAAGGATTAGGGAATTGGCTTCTCTTGAGCCTTCAAGGGTTTTTATGCCAAGGTCAACGCTACCTAGGCGGTTAACATAACGGGCATGGTACACAATTTGATCAAGGGCTTTAGGATCTTTAAAATAGACCATTCCTGATGTCATGGGCATATAAAATTGTTTATGACAGTCAATGGTAACCGAATCCGCTCTTTCAATACCGTTTAGAAGGTGACAGTATTTTTCTGACAAAAGAACTGGACCACCCCAGGCTGCATCGACATGGAAATGGATATTGTGTAATTCACAAATATCTGCCATCTGGGGAAGTGGATCAATAATCCCTGTTTCTGTGGCACCAGCGATACCAATAATGGCTGCAATTCTCGTCTTTTTATCTGCTTTAAGTTCCTGGATTTTGTTTTTGAGTTTAAGAAGGTCGATACTTCGGTTTTCATCTACATCGATAGGGATCACATTATGATTTCCAAACCCAAGCACTCCACCAGCCTTTTTAAAGGAAAAGTGACCTCTTTTTGAGATAAGCACGACGACACGTTCAAGATTATGTACTTTCATCGCCTGATAGAAACCATCAGTTTCAATGCTTTTGAAATTATCCTTGGGTTCAAATAATTTATTTCTGGCTACCCACAAAGCGGTTAGATTTGCAGTTGTCCCACCTGTGGTGAAAACGCCTAAGCTGGTTTCTGCATTTTGTACATGTTCAAGGTAGAATGGGTCATCAAAATTAAAAATCATTCGATGCATTTTGGCTAGGATTTGTTTTTCTAAAACAGAAAGAACCTTTGAGGTTTCGATTTTAATTACGTTCTGGTTTAATGCTGCTGTTATGGCTTTTAGATGCACCATGAAAAAAGGAATGGCCGAGGTCATATGACCGATAAAATAAGGGGATGCCACATTGACCGCGCGGGGTGCAATTTCATCAATGATATCTTTAATGACATGGGCTAATTTTTTTTGAGGGTTCTTATTGATTCGGGAGTCTGTATATTCTTCAGCAAGCTTTATCAGACTGATTTCTTCGGTGACGCCCACATGTTTGTTCAGGAAATCATGAAGTCCAAATAGAATTTGCTCCATGTATTTAACCAGTACTTTTTTACTGTTATCATCTTCGGGGCGGATGAAAATCCTGCGAAGGGTTTTCCAGTCTGCAACAAGAGAAGCAGATTCTTTTTTTATATTAGCCATGGTCTTTTGTCTTTTTTCCAGCATCTATTTTAAAGTTTCGTATAATGAACTGTTGGCTATTAATAGTCAATATATAATTGATTTGAACCAAGTTTCATGTATTGTATCACACCCTTGTCTATGATTTCAAAATTCAGTATAAAATAACTCTTTTCAAATGTGAATATTGATTGTAGATTTCAAAAATAAATGACAATAAAGGAGAGAATTCCCATGGATCTTCAACAAAATGATATTTTAACAAAGGTAACTCGTTTTAACCTGATCAGAAATGGAAGAATGATTTATGTAGATATCCATCAGAAAATACAGGGTAATCTGGCAGGGGATTTTATTGCTGTGCCGAATCTGGTTAATATCGTGGCAAAACCAGAACACCAGGGTGCCGGTGATACTGAACAGATGGCCTTGGAAGATTGTCTAAAAAAGATTAAGGATTTGAATCTTGAAGACCTTTTTCCAGTCAAAAGTCCTTTGCCTCAGGATCCAAAAGATGATTAAATATTGGGCAAAAAGTATATTGTAAAAGAGCAGTGTTGTGGGGGAAACAGGTCAATATCGGTGTTTTTCTCCCATGGCAACTCCTATCGCCAGCGCTTTTTTATTCATCTCCATAAAGTCTTCAGGAATGGTTGTTTCTAGGACTTTTATGATGGATTCTGGTCGGATCAGTCCTGAAATACCGATCAGTGTTCCTAACATACAGATATTGAATACAATGGCGTTGCCAATTTCTTTTTGTACGGTGTTAAATATGGGAAGGGCAATATGTTTTGCAGCCACTTTTTTTTCAATGGTAACATATTTTGAGTCCACCAAAAGCAGGCCGCCGGGTCGGATAATGGGAGAAAAATTATTGTAACTTTCCTGGGTCAGACTGACCAGTATATTGGGTTGGGTGACTTTAGGGAAAAAAATTTGTGTATCATCAATAATAACATCACTTCGGGTATTCCCGCCCCTTGCTGCCGCGCCATAACTTTGGGATTGTATGGCATGTTTATTTTCAAAAATCGCTGCAGCCTTGGCAAGGATAATTGCAGCGGTGATAACGCCTTGTCCGCCTGAACCTGAAAAAACCAATCTTGAGCGTTCCATTATTCTTTTCCTTTCATGGCTGTCTTTATGATTTGATCGTAGGCCTCACAATATTCAGGAACATCTGTATTCTCAACAAAGATACCTCGCTGAATTAAATTGGGGTTATCTTTGTATTTTTTCGAATCGATCTTGGTTGTATTGGTTTTAAAACCTTCCATCATCTGTATGGCATCTCCTTCTTTGTTTTTTCTGCCATAGTAGGTTGGGCACTGGGTGAGGATCTCAACAACTGAAAATCCTTTGTGAGAAATGCCTTTTTTAATAATATCTTTGCACTCATTGGCATGGAAAACAGTTGATCGTGCAACAAAGGTGGCCCCGGCACTTTTTGCCAGATCAACCACATCAA